>JACREG010000035.1 GCA_016218375.1 Gammaproteobacteria bacterium | reverse complement strand
GGGCGCGCGGCTTCGCCGCTGAACCCGGCCTACGCTCCTTTCCAGAGTCCCTAGCCCCTGATCTCAAATTGCATTTTACCCACCACGCCGCTAAGCTACCGCGCTCTGATTTTCAGGACTTGGACGAGGGTGCGGCATGCGACAACCGCTGGTGGCTGGTAACTGGAAGATGAATGGCTCCGCTGCGAGCATCGACACGCTCATGGCCGGCCTCAAGCAGGGCATGGCGGAGGTCAAGACAGCGGCCGTCGCGGTGTGTCCCCCCTTCGTCTACATCTCCAAGGTCGCCGAACTGGCCAAGGGCACCAAGATCGGTGTCGGTTCGCAGGATATCAGCGATCAGGAATCCGGTGCGTTCACCGGCGAGGTTTCCGGTCCGATGTTGAAAGAGGTCGGCTGCCAGTACGCCATCGTCGGCCACTCCGAGCGTCGCGCGATCTACGGCGAGAGCGATGCGTTCACCGCGCGCAAATTCGCCGCCGCGCGCAAGTTTGGTCTGATCCCGATTCTGTGCGTCGGTGAGTTGCTCGAAGAACGCGAGCAGGGCATTACCGAACAGGTCGTCGGCCGTCAGCTCGACGCCGTGATCGAGCTCGAAGGCATCGCCGCGCTCGGTCAGGCCGTGATCGCCTACGAACCGGTGTGGGCCATCGGCACCGGCAAGACCGCCAGCCCGCAACAGGCGCAGGACGTACACGCGTTCATCCGCGCCAAGCTGGCCACATTGGACAAAGGCGTCGCCGACAAAGTGCAGATTCTCTACGGTGGCAGCGTGAAGGGCTCGAACGCGGTCGAACTGTTCGGCATGCCGGACCTCGATGGCGGCCTGATTGGCGGCGCGTCGCTGACGGCGGATGAATTTCTGGCAATCTGCCGGGCGCCCAATCAGAGTTGATTGGTAGAATGAATGGGCTCCATGCTCCTGTGAGGCAGTAAGCTTATGTACACCTTTTTGTTGATTGTCCAAGTGGCCTTGGCCGTTGCGTTGATCGTATTGATCCTGTTGCAACAGGGCAAGGGCGCGGACGCCGGCGCGGCCTTCGGTAGCGGCGCCTCGGCGACCGTGTTCGGCGCGCGCGGCGCGGGCAACTTTCTGTCGCGCACCTCGGCCATCCTGGCCACGCTGTTCTTCGCCAACAGTCTGCTGCTGTCGACGCCGCTCATCATCGGTGATCGTAAGGGACCGGCCAGTGTGACCGAGCAGGTTCCACCGGCGCCGGATGCAGGCACGACGACCGATACCAAGGCACCAGCCGATCTTCCGGATGCGCCTGCCGCGCCGATGCAGCAGTCCACGCCTTCGGATCTGCCGAACGTCCCGGCCGCTCCCGCGCCGAAGACCGACAAGGCCCCCGGTGCCCCCGATGCGCCGCAGGAGAAGTCGAAGCCGTAACAACGAGTACCCGCGGACGTGGTGGAATTGGTAGACACGCTATCTTGAGGGGGTAGTGACGAAAGTCGTGAGAGTTCGAGTCTCTCCGTCCGCACCAACATCGAAAGCCCGCAGCGCGAATGCCTGCGGGCTTTTTGTTTGTCTAGCATTTCATCCTGCGACGCCGTTCAAAACACCACGCTGACGCGCGTGCCGATGCCCGCCGGGCCGCTGTCGATTTTGGCTTCGCCGCCGTGCATGCGGGCGATCTCACGCACAATCGCCAGCCCTAAGCCGCTGCCGTCCGCGCCGTGGCCCAATACGCTGTAGAAACGTTCGAAGACACGTTCGCGTTGTTCGGAAGGAATACCCGGGCCGTTGTCGGTGACGGTGAGGTGCGGCCGGCCGTTGTTGAAGACACCGACCGTGACTTGCCCATGAGGAGGGGTATAGCGCACGGCGTTGTCGATGAGGTTGTCGAGCAGATCCTTGAGGCGCGCGGCATCGCCATGCACGGTAATCGCCGCGGCGGGTGCCTCGAAACCGAGGTCGATGTGTTTCTCCAGTGCGCGCGGTACCCATTCCGTGGCGATCTGCGATGCGAGCAGGCCGAGATCCAGGGGTGTTTTCCGGAAGGCACGGTCGGCGGTCGGTTCGTTGCGCGCCAGCGCCAGCAACTGATTCACCAGGCGGGTCATACGGTCGGTGCTGGCGCGCAGGTTCTGGATGGCTTGCAAGGTGATGGCCGGATCGTTCTCGCGCAGGGCGAGTTCGATCTGTGCCTTGAGGCCCGCCAGCGGCGTGCGCAGTTGATGTGCCGCATCGGCGATGAATCGGTTCTGTATATCCAGCACCTTCGAGAGGCGCGCCATGAGGTCGTTGATTGCGCGGATCAGGGGTTGCACCTCGGCGGGAATTTCTTCGCCGCCGACGGGGCTAAGGTCGAGATGCGAACGCTCGGAGACGGCCTTTTGCAGGCGTTTCAGTGGCACGAGACTTTTGCCGATGCCGAACCAGACAATCAGCGTGGCCAGGATAATAATCAGCATTTGCGGCAGGATCACGCCGCTTTGAAATTCCTGCGACAGCATGGAACGCTTGGTCAGGGTCTCGGCGATCTGTATGACGTAGGATTTATTATCCAGCGGGTGTCGCAGATTGATGATGCGTACATCGCGGTCATAGATACGACCCATCGAGAAAGACCGCTGTTGTCCCGCAAAATCCGCGGGGATGGGCGGCATCCGCTGTTCGCCTTCGAGGATATGGCCTTGCATATCCCGGATCGCGAAATAGATATCGTCGTATTCGTCGGACATCAATATCTGAGAGGCGGCCGGCGGCAATACCAGTTCGTGGCTCGCAGGGGTGTAAGCGATCTGTTGCGAGAGTGAGTCGGCCAGCGTGACCAGCATGCGGTCATATACGCGATTGGACAGCGCATTGCCGTAGTAGTAGTTGTAACCGACACGGAAGAAAAACAGGATCAGCAGGGGCAGCAGCAACCACGACAGTAGTTTGCGGCGCAGCGACTGTGACTTAGCCGGCATCCGGCTTATCCAGCAGATAACCCAAGCCGCGTATCGTGCGGATAGTAATTCCGACCGGTTCGAGTTTTTTCCGCAGCCGATGCACGCCGACCTCGATGGCGTTGTCGCCGACTTCTTCGCCCCAGCCGTATAAACGTTCGGCGAGATGTTCCTTGCTGACGACGCGACCGGCGCGCAGCAACAATATTTCCAGAACACTGAGTTCGCGCGCGGACAGGTCGAGGGCTTGATCGCCCACCAGTACGCTTTTATCGACCGTGTCGTAGCGTAGCGGGCCATAAGCGATCAGCGTTTCGGATACGCCGTGTTTGCGGCGGATCAGGGCGCGGATGCGGGCCTCCAACTCCAGCAAGTCGAAGGGTTTGGTCAGATAGTCGTCGGAGCCGAAATCCAGTCCGCTGACGCGGTCGGCGAGCGAGTCGCGGGCCGTCAGGATCAGCACCGGCACCGTGGATTTGCGTGCCCGCAGTTGCTTGAGCACCTGCATCCCATCGAGGCCGGGCAGGCCCAGATCCAAGACCACCAGATCGAACACATCGTGAGTGAGCGCGGCATCCGCGGCGATACCGTCGGTCACCAGATCGACGACATAGCTCGACTGGCGCAGGGCCTGCGACAGGGTGTTCGCAAGAATGTCGTCGTCTTCAACCAGGAGAATGCGCAAATCGCTGTACCTGAGTAGCGGAATAAACCATCGGAGTGAGCAGCAGCCTATGTCAGTTAAGCCATTTTGACAACGCTGTCGCGTTGCTTGGCCGCACGTGGTCGTGCCATTCGCTGCCCCGCGCTTTACTTATCCACCCCCAAATTCTTTTTTCCAGCTAAGCGGCTGATTGGGAGATAATTTTCGACTGTTTTTCGGCTTGACACTTGTTTCGACTCTAGCCTAGACTGCCCTGAATGTGTGCGCTGCCTCCAGCGGCATCAAGAACTTAAACAAAGCACACCCGGATACGCAGCAGTTAGCGTCGGAAGCGGAGACATGCTGGAAAATTACCTGCCCATTTTGATTTTCATTGCGGTCGGTATCGCCTTCGGGGCGGTGTTCATTGCTGTCGGTTTTCTCGCCGGCCCGCAGCGCCCCGACAGCGAAAAGCTCTCGCCCTACGAGTGCGGCTTCGAGGCCTTCGAAGACTCGCGCATGAAGTTCGACGTGCGCTATTACCTCGTCGCCATCCTATTCATTATCTTCGATCTGGAAATCGCCTTCCTGTTTCCCTGGGCCGTAGTGCTCAAGGAAATCGGCATGTTCGGTTTCACGGCCATGCTGGTGTTCCTGGGTATCCTGGTGATCGGCTTCATCTACGAGTGGAAGAAGGGTGCTCTCGAATGGGAATAGAGGGACTCCTTGAGCAAGGCGTGGTCACCACCACGGCCGACAAACTCATCAACTGGGCGCGCACCGGTTCGATGTGGCCGATGACCTTCGGTCTGGCCTGCTGTGCTGTGGAAATGATGCAGGCCGGCGCGTCGCGCTATGACCTGGATCGTTTCGGCATTGTGTTTCGCCCCAGTCCGCGCCAGTCCGATGTGATGATCGTCGCCGGCACCCTGGTGAACAAAATGGCGCCCGCGTTGCGCAAGGTTTACGACCAGATGGCCGAGCCGCGCTGGGTGATTTCCATGGGTTCCTGCGCCAACGGCGGCGGTTATTACCATTACTCCTATTCGGTGGTGCGCGGCTGCGACCGTATCGTGCCGGTCGACATCTATGTGCCCGGTTGTCCGCCGACCGCCGAGGCGCTGATCTACGGCATCCTGCAATTGCAGGACAAAATCCGCCGTACCAATACCATCGCGCGTTGAGCCCTATGAGCAAAGTCGAGCAGTTGCAGGAACAGATTCAGGAGCATGTGGGCGAGCGCATCCAGTCCTGCACGACGGACCTGGGTGAAGTGACGGTCGAAGCCGCGTCGGAGCAGCTTCTGGACGTGTGCCTGACGTTGCGTAAACACCGCGATTTCGAGTTCACGATTTTGCTCGACGTCTGCGGCGTGGATTATTCGGAATACGGCGTTGCCGAATGGCAGACCGCCGCGGCGACCGGCCAAGGCTTCAGCCGCGGCGTCGATGTGCAAACCGCCGGACATCTGCGTCAGCGCGACGAAAATCTGTCCGTCGAACAACCGGCCGCCAGCCGCCGTTTCGCCGCGGTCTATCACCTACTGTCGATCAGCCACAACCAACGGCTGCGACTGCGCTGCTTCGCTCCCGACGATGATCTGCCGGTGGTTCCTTCGGTGACCGGCATCTGGACCTCCGCGAACTGGTACGAACGCGAAGCCTTCGATCTCTACGGCATCATCTTCGAAGGCCATCCGGACCTGCGCCGCATCCTCACCGACTATGGCTTCATCGGCCACCCGTTCCGCAAGGATTTCCCGCTGTCCGGCAACGTTGAAGTGCGCTACGACCCCGAGAAGCAGCGCGTGGTCTACGAACCCGTCAGTATCGAACCGCGTGTGCTGGTGCCGAAAGTCATCCGCGACGAAATCGAGCGGCGCGGTTGAAACAATAATACACGGTAGAGACGGCCATGCCGGAAATCAAAAACTACACCTTGAACTTCGGTCCGCAGCATCCGGCGGCGCACGGCGTGCTGCGTCTGGTGCTGGAGATGGACGGCGAGGTGATCCAACGCGCCGATCCGCACATCGGCCTGTTGCACCGCGCCACCGAGAAGCTGGCCGAGAGCAAACCCTATAACCAGAGCATCGGTTACATGGACCGCTTGGATTACGTGTCCATGATGTGCAACGAGCACGGCTATGTGCTGGCCATCGAGAAACTGCTCGGCATCGAGGCGCCGCTGCGCGCCCAGTACATCCGCGTGATGTTCGACGAGATCACGCGCATCCTCAATCATCTGTTGTGGATCGGTGCGCACGCGTTGGACGTCGGCGCCATGACCATGTTTCTTTACGCCTTCCGCGAGCGCGAGGATCTGATGGACTGCTACGAGGCGGTCTCCGGCACGCGCATGCACGCGACCTACTACCGCCCCGGCGGCGTGTATCGCGATCTGCCGGACACGATGCCGCAGTATCAGACCTCCAAGATTCATAATGCCGGCGATGTGAAGCGGATGAACAGCAACCGCGAAGGTTCGATGCTGGATTTCATCCAGGACTTCACCGAGCGCTTCCCGACCTGCGTCGACGAATACGAAACCCTGCTCACCGACAACCGCATCTGGAAACAGCGCACCGTCGGTATCGGCGTGGTCTCGCCGGAACGCGCCCAGCAGATGGGCTTCACCGGCCCGATGCTGCGTGGCTCGGGGATCGCCTGGGATCTGCGCAAGAAGCAGCCGTACGAAGTCTACGACCGCATGGATTTCGATATTCCCATCGGGCGCAACGGCGATTGCTACGACCGCTATCTGGTGCGCATGGAAGAGTTCCGTCAGTCCAATCGCATCATTCGCCAGTGCGTCGATTGGCTGCGTACCAACCCCGGCCCGGTGATGCTCGACGATTACAAGATTGCACCGCCCAGACGCGAAGAGATGAAGGCCGATATGGAGTCGCTCATCCACCACTTCAAACTCTTCACCGAAGGCTATTGCGCGCCCAAGGGCGAGGCCTATGCGGCCATCGAGCATCCCAAGGGCGAGTTCGGCGTGTACCTGATTTCCGACGGTGCCAACAAACCCTATCGCGTGAAAATCCGCGCACCGGGTTTTGCGCATCTGGCCGGATTGAACGAAATGGTGCGCGGCCACATGCTCGCCGACGTCGTGGCGATCATCGGCACCCAGGATATCGTGTTCGGTGAGATCGACCGATGAGCAACATGAGAACGATTCATTTGCCGTCATTCCCGCAAAAGCGGGAATTCAGTGCTTTGAATGCATGGATTCCGGCCTGCGCCGGAACGACGGATGGGTTAGACCTTTGCAAAGGCTATTCCGATGTTGAGTAACGAAGTTCGCGCCGAGATCGACCACTGGCTGAGCAAATTCCCGCCCGAGCAGAAGCGGTCGGCGGTGTTAGCGGCGTTGCATGCCGTGCAGCACGAGGACGGTTATGTGAGCGTCGCGGCGATGGATGCGGTCGCCGAATATCTGGGCATGTCCAAGGTGTCGGTGTACGAAGTTGCCAGCTTCTATTCGATGATCGAGACCAAGCCGGTCGGGCGCAATACCGTGGCGATTTGCACCAACATCTCCTGCATGCTGTGCGGCGCGGATGCCATCGTCGAACATGTGGAGAAGAAACTCGGCGCCAAGCTCGGGCAGAGCACGGCGGACGGACGCATTTATCTGAAATTGGAAGAAGAGTGCCTGGCTGCCTGCATCGGCGGGCCGATGATGGCGGTGAACGGGCATTACCACGAGGATCTGACGCTCGAAAAAGTCGATCGGATCCTGGACGAGTTGAAATAACCATGGCCAACGAAGTCTGTTTCGCGACGCTGCAATACGACCAGCCCTGGACGCTTGAGAACTATCTCAAGACCGGCGGCTATCAGGCCTGGAAGAAGATTCTCGCCGAGAAGACTGCACGCGAAGTCATCATCGACGAGGTCAAGAAATCCGGCCTGCGCGGCCGCGGCGGCGCGGGTTTTCCGACCGGCCTGAAGTGGAGCTTCATGCCGCGCACGGCGCCGGTACAGAAATACATCGTCTGTAACTCCGACGAATCCGAACCGGGCACCTGCAAGGACCGCGATATACTGCGCTTCAACCCGCACGCGCTGATCGAAGGCATGGCCATCGGCGGGTATGCCATCGGCGCGACCGTCGGTTACAACTATATGCGCGGCGAGTTTCATCACGAGCCGTTCGAGCGCTTCGAACATGCCTTGAAAGAGGCCTATGCCGCCGGCCTGCTGGGCAAGAATATCCAAGGCTCGGGCATCGACTTCGATCTCTACAGCCATCTCGGTGCCGGCGCCTACATTTGCGGCGAAGAAACCGCGCTGTTGAATTCACTCGAAGGCAAGAAGGGCCAGCCGCGCTTCAAGCCGCCGTTCCCCGCGAACTTCGGTCTGTACGGCAAGCCGACCACCATCAACAACACCGAGAGTCTCGCCTCGGTGCCGGCGATCCTGCGCAACGGCGCCGACTGGTTCCTGAATCTCGGCAAGCCGAACAACGGCGGCACCAAGATCTTCTGCGTGTCCGGCCATGTGAACCGTCCTGGAAACTATGAGATCCCGATGGGCACACCGTTCAGGGATCTGCTGGAACTGGCCGGCGGCGTGCGCAGCGGACATACGTTGAAGGCGGTAATTCCCGGCGGTTCGTCCATGCCGGTGATGCCGGCGGAACTGATGATGGATCTCACCATGGACTACGATGCGCTGTGCAAGGCCGGCACGGCGTTGGGTTCCGGCGGCATGATCGTGATGGACGATTCCACCTGCATGGTGCGCGCGCTGATGCGTATTTCGCGCTTCTATTACGCCGAATCCTGCGGCCAGTGCACGCCCTGCCGCGAGGGCACGGGTTGGATGTACCGCGTCATCAAACGCATCGAGGAAGGACAGGGCCGGCCGGAAGACATCGATCTGCTGGTCAACGCAGCCGGTCAGATCGAGGGCCATACCATTTGCGCCTTCGGCGATGCCGCGGCCTGGCCGGTGCAGAGTTTCCTCAAACATTTCCGTCACGAATTCGAGTACCACGTCGAGCACAAGCGCTGCATGGTCGGCCCCGGTGCCGACCACGGCGTTAGCAAGGGGGCTGCGGCATGAGCGCCACGCCGATCATCCCCGCCGACGACCAGATTACCGTCGAGATCGATGGCCAGCCGTACAAGGCGCGCAAAGGCCAGATGATTATCGAGGTGACCGACGCGCACGGCATTCCCGTGCCGCGTTTCTGTTATCACAGCAAACTGCCCATCGCGGCCAATTGCCGCATGTGTCTCGTGCAAGTGGAGAAGGCGCCCAAGCCCTTGCCGGCCTGCGCCACGCCCATTGCCGACGGCATGAAAATTCAGACCCAGTCCGACTATGCGCGCAAGGCGCAGAAGGCGGTGATGGAATTCCTGCTCATCAATCACCCGCTGGATTGCCCGATTTGCGATCAGGGCGGTGAGTGCGAGTTGCAGGATCTGGCGTTGGGCTACGGTCGCGACGTGTCGCGCTTCGCCGAGACCAAGCGCGTGGTGAAGGACAAAGACGTCGGTCCGCTGATCGCCACTTGCATGACACGCTGCATCCACTGCACGCGCTGCGTGCGCTTCCTGGATGTGATCGCCGGGCACCGGGAACTCGGCGGTATCGGCCGCGGCGAGAATGTCGAAATCGGTACCTATGTCGAGCGCGCCATCGAATCCGAGATGTCCGGCAACGTCATCGATGTGTGCCCGGTCGGCGCGTTGACCTCCAAACCGTTCCAGTTCACGGCCCGCGCCTGGGAATTGCAGCAGACGCCGAGCGTCGCGCCGCACGACTGCGTCGGTTCCAATCTGTATTTGCACAGCCGCCGTGGCGAAGTCATGCGCGCGGTGCCGCGCGACAACGAAGAACTCAACGAAGTCTGGTTGTCCGACCGCGATCGTTTTTCCTATCAAGGTTTGGCGCACGCGGAACGCATCACCCAACCGCAGCGCAAACTCAACGGCCAATGGCAGACTATCGATTGGGAGACCGCGCTCAAAGTTGTCGCCGACGGTCTGCGGCATTGTGCCGGCGACGATCTCGGCATCCTGGCGAGTCCGACCGCGACCGTGGAAGAGGCCTATCTATTGGCGCGCATCGCCGAGGGTTTAGGTTGCGCGAACATCGATCATCGTCTGCGCCAGACGGATGTCGCCGATCAGGACACCTTGCCGTTGCATCCCTGGTTGGGTGGCCCCTTGGCCGATCTGGAAAATCGCGATGCGGTGTTGTTGGTCGGTGCCAACCCGCGCAAAGAGGCGCCGATCATTGCGCATCGGTTGCGCAAGGCCAGTCTCGCCGGTGCGCGCGTGTTTGCCATCAACCCGATTGCCTACGACTTCAATTTCGCCGTTGCCGATCAGATCGCCGTGAAGCCCTCGGCGATGGTCGCGGAACTTGCGGCCGTGACGGCCGCCGCACTGAAAATTCGCAGCGCGAATGTGCCGGCCGATCTGCAAAGCGTATTGGACGGTGCGCAGATATCACCGCGTCACGAAGCGATGGCGCAGGCCTTGTGTGACAGTACGCGTGGCCAAGTGCTGTTGGGCTTGAATGCGGCGATGCATCCGGCTGCCAGCGCGTTGCGTGCCTTGACCAGTCTGTTGGCCGAGACCACGGGTGCGCGCTTGGGTGCGATGTCCGACGGACCGAACGGTGCGGGTGCGTGGTTGGCCGGTGCGGTGCCGCATCGCGCTGCTGCTGGCGCGGCGCGCACGCACGCGGGTCTATCCGCGCAGGCGATGTTGGAAACGCCGCGCAAGGCCTATGTGCTGTTCGGCTGCGAGCCCGAGGCCGATTTCGCCGATCCGGCAAAGACGCAACAGGCGTTGAGCGCGGCCGGTTTCGTTGTGGCGATGAGCGCTTTCGCTTCGCCAGCCTTGCGCGAATGTGCGCACATCCTGCTGCCCATCGCCGCGTTCGGCGAGACCTCGGGTACGTTTGTGAATGGCGAAGGCCGTTGGCAGAGTTTTGCCGGTGCGGTACGTCCGTTGGGCGAGGCGCGACCGGGTTGGAAGGTGCTGCGCGTGCTCGGCAATCTGCTGGATCTGAGTGGTTGCGACTATGAGAGTTCCGAAGCGCTGCGCGACGAACTGCGCGGCTTGGTCGGCGAGCAACGGCCGAGTCATGCGCGCGTGAGTAGTGCGGTGAATATGCCCGCGGCGAACGGTGGCCTGGAACGCGTTGGCGATGTGCCCTTGTATGCGGTCGATGCGCTGGTGCGCCGTGCCGCAGCCTTGCAGGCGACGGCGGACGGTGCGGATGCCGTGGTGCGCATCAATGCGAGCGAGGCAGCGCGCTTAGGCCTGGGCGCGCAGGCGAAGGTCACGCAAGGTGGCGCCGAGAGGGTGTTGCCGGTGATGACCGATGCGCGCGTACCGGATGGCGCGGTGTGGATCGCCTCGACGCGGCCGGGCAGTACCCAGGGCGATAGTCGTTTGGGCGCGGCTTTCGGCCCTGTCGAACTCAAACCAGCCTAACGATAACGGATAACACGGCGGACAAGCATGTTGGATGCACTTCTCCAAGTCGTTCTGATACTGGTCAAGATCGTCGCGATCATGGTGCCGCTCATGGTCGCGGTCGCCTATCTGACCTTTGCCGAACGCAAGATTATCGGTTATATGCAGGTGCGCATCGGCCCGAACCGCGTCGGCCCGAAAGGCTGGCTGCAACCGATCGCCGACGCGGTCAAGCTGGTGATGAAGGAAGTCATCGTCCCGCG
>JACREG010000029.1 GCA_016218375.1 Gammaproteobacteria bacterium | reverse complement strand
AGCAGACCATCGCGCTCGTGGCCGACGCCATGAAGCGCGCCCAGGACGAGACCGGCGAAGCCAAATTGTTCTCCGCCAACATCACCGCGGACGACCCGTTCGAGATGATCGCGCGCGGCGAGAAGATCCTGGAAATTTTCGGCGAAGACGCCAGTCACGTCGCGTTCCTGGTGGATGGTTATGTGGCGGGTCCGACGGCCGTCACCACCTGCCGTCGTTACTTCCCGAGCCAGTTCCTGCACTACCATCGCGCCGGCCACGGCGCCGTGACCTCGCCGTCCGCGATGCGCGGCTACACCGCGTTTGTGCATTGCAAGATGAGCCGTCTGCAAGGCGCCTCGGGCATTCACACCGGCACCATGGGCTACGGCAAGATGGAAGGCGAATCCACGGACAAGAACATCGCCTATATGCTGGAGCGCGATGCTGCTGACGGTCCGTACTATCACCAGGATTGGCTGGGCTTCAAGGCGACCACCCCGATTATCTCGGGCGGCATGAATGCGCTGCGTCTGCCGGGCTTCTTCGACAATCTCGGTCACAGCAACATCATCCAGACCTCCGGCGGCGGCGCTTTCGGCCACATCGACGGCGGCACCGCGGGCGCGAAGTCGTTGCACCAGGCGCACGATGCGTGGAAGAAGGGCATCAACCTCGTCGAGTACGCCAAAGAGCACCACGAGCTCAAGCGTGCCTTCGAAACCTTCCACTGGGATGCCGACAAGCTCTATCCGGGATGGCGCAACGCGCTGGGCATCAAGGCGGCGTAACGGTTGTTAGCACGTTGTAAAAGAACAGGCCCGCAAGGGCCTGTTCTTTTTTATGCGCCAGTGATGGGTGTCGACGGGGGTATCAGCCGCCGGTCATGGACATGAAGCGCAGGACTTGCTCGGGTTTTTCGTTGAACTCGTGACGTTCGGGCTTGAGGTCGATGGCGTGCAGGATGGCGGCATCCAGTTCGGCATCGGTGCAGCCGGCGCGCAGCAGCGGCCGCAGTTCGAAGCGGTGTTCCTGGCCGAGACACATGTATAACGTGCCATCCACGGACAGGCGCACGCGGTTGCAGGTTTCGCAGAAGTGTTGCGACAGCGGGGTGATGAAGCCGATGCGCAGATCGGTGCCGGCGACTTGCACATAACGCGCGGGACCGCCGCCCGGCATCACGCCCGGCAACAGCTCGAAGCGTTGCGCCAAGCGCGCCTTCACCGTGTGCAAATCGACGAAACGATCGGTGGCCGCGCGGCCGGTATCGCCCATCGGCATGGTCTCGATGAAGCGCAGGGTAAAGCCGTGTTCGATGCAAAAGTCGACCATAGTCTCGACTTCGTCGACGTTCACGTCCTTCATCACCACCATATTGATTTTGATCGGCGCGAAGCCGGCGGTCTTGGCGGCCATCAGGCCGTCGAGCACCTTATCGAGTTTGCCGCCGGTGATGTCCTTGAAACGCGCGGACTGCAAGGAATCCAGGCTGACATTGATGCGGCGTATGCCGGCGTCGTGCAGTTCGACGGCGTGTTTCGCCAGGCGCGTGGCATTGGTCGACAAGGAGAGGTCTTCGATGCCGGGCAGCGCGGCTAGGCGCGCGGCGAGTTGCGGCAGATCTTTGCGCACCAGCGGTTCGCCGCCGGTGATGCGCACGCGCTTGGTGCCCAGCCGCGCGAAGGCGGCGATGACGCGTTCGATCTCGGCGAAGCTCAGCCAGTGTTCCGGCTCTTCGAAATCCTTGAAGCCTTTCGGCATGCAATAGACGCAGCGCAGATCGCAACGGTCCGTAACGGACAGCCGGACGTAGTCGATGGAGCGTTCGAATCGATCGATCAACTGCTTCACGGGTCTGTGTCCTTGTCGGGAGCGGTGTATTCCTGGGCCACACATGTAACTTAGCCGAAATTCCGCATGCGACGGTTGATATGGGTCAAGCGGCAACGGGAGTGATTATGGTCTGTCACCGGGGCTGAATTCTACCGTGCCGGGGGCGGCGGTATTGGGTGTATTGAGGCTTTTCCCGCACAAGGGTGTGTGAAATGACGCAGTCTTATCCGGCGCCCGCCAACTAACTGACTGATTTCACCATGGTATGCCGCATGGTTCGGAATTTGCTGACAACGTCTGACCAAACATCCATAACAATGCCGGTCCGGGAGTTCGAGTTCCTTGCACGCATCGCTGAGCCAAGTCGCCGGGTTCGACCGCGGTGTCGAGTGTCTGGGTGTATACCCGGCCAAGATGACGGCGGCGCTGGTGCTGTCGCTGGTGCTGCATGTCTTCGGCTATCTGTGGTGGGGCGGACACATCGAGACGCTGTCGCCGCCGGTCGACGAGCCACTACCACCGCGCGCACCCGTGCGCGTTGCACTGATGACCGCGAGGTCCGCCGCTACGGTGGCGCCGGTTAGTAGCGCATCGCCGGCGGTTGTCTCCAAGCCTGTGCAGCGGGCTATCGCGCGGGCGCAGCCCGTGCCAAAGCCAAAACCTTTGCGCGCATCGCCACGTCGCTCGGAAGTTCCGCGCGTGCCGTCCACACCCGCACCGCTCGTGCAGCCATCTGCCGCGCCGGCAACACCTGTCGCCACGGCTCCGGTTGCTGCACCGGCGTCGGTCGTCGGCCCTTCGGCGGACGCGTTGCGGGAACGCTATCTGCACGCGTTGTTCGCGCATATCGAGCGCTTCAAGTTTTATCCCGCCGCGGCACGCCGCCAGGGCATGGAGGCGGCGATACGCGTCGGCTTCCTGCTCGATCGTTCCGGCGCGATCCGCGATCTCACTATCGAGGGCGGCTCCAAACTCCTGCGTCACGCCGCCGAGGAGACGTTGAGCCGCGCCGCACCCTTGCCGCAATTACCGCCGGATATCGCGGCGCCTTTGCACGTCGATTACCGGATGTCGTTTACGCTGCGCTAAGACGGCATCCATGACGTACTTTCTTCAACGCATCGAACAATTAAGGATACCTGTCATGCCCAACTCGAATGTTACCTGGGGTGTCGTGTTGACCGCGCTGGCCTCTCCACTCATGCAGGTGACGCCTGTCAGTGCCGCGGACGTTGCCGAGATCACCGTCACCGCGACACGCGAGGAGGCGCCCAAGGCGGAAACGGCCGCGACGGTCGAGCACATCGATGGCACGGAGATTGCCGCCACGCGTCCGGCACACCCGGCTGAAATCTTGTCGCGCGTACCCGGTGTACATATCAATGTCACCAACGGCGAAGGGCATACGGCGGCTATTCGTCAGCCCATGACCACCAGTCCGTTTTATCTCTATCTGGAAGACGGTGTGCCGACACGTTCCACCGGCTTCTTCAATCACAATGCGCTGTATGAAGTGAACGTGCCGCAAGCGGCCGGCGTCGAGGTGTTGAAGGGGCCGGGTACGGCGCTGTACGGCAGCGATGCGATTGGCGCGGTGATTAACGTGCTGACGCGGCCGGCGCCACAGGAACCCGAAGCGGAGTTCAACGTCGAAGGCGGCGGCCACGGTTGGGCGCGTATGCTGGCAAGCGGGGGCACCGGTTGGGACAGCGGCGGCGTGCGCGGCGATCTCAATCTCACGCATACCGACGGCTGGCGCGAAGCGACCGATTACGACCGCCAGAGTGGCACGCTCCGCTGGGACGCCTTCATGGATTCGGGCGCGACGCTGAAGACATTGCTGTCGGCCTCGAATATCGATCAGCAGACTGCCGGCAGTTCGCGCTTGTATCTGGAGGACTATGAGAACGACCCGACATTGAACTACACGCCGATCTCCTATCGCGAGGTGCAGGCTGCACGGCTGTCGCTGGCCTACGAGAAGGAAACCGCGGTTAACGCGCTGAGCATAACGCCATACCTGCGCCACGACTTCATGGAATTGTTGCCCAACTGGTCGCTGCGTTACG
The DNA here is from genome assembly GCA_016218375.1 of Gammaproteobacteria bacterium. Classification (GTDB taxonomy): domain Bacteria; phylum Pseudomonadota; class Gammaproteobacteria; order Thiohalobacterales; family Thiohalobacteraceae; genus JAHJQQ01. Next base: position 7,583 of record JACREG010000029.1, on the reverse strand, counting down.
ACCCGAGCGTCTATGAGACCGAGAACGATTCTTTCGGCGTGCTCGTCAAATATCGCCACGACTTCGAGCCATTGCGCACGCGGCTGATCGTCGGCGCGGATATCGATCACAGCCCCGGCAGTTATCTGGAACACAGCATCGCGACCACGCTCGCCGCCGACGGCAAGACCTATGTCGATTACGCACTCGCCGATCTGATTTACGACTACGATGTCAGTTATACCGGTATCGCTCCGTATGTGCATGTCGAGGCGTCGCCGAGCGAGCGTCTGCGCCTGTCCGCGGGCGTGCGCTACGATACGACAACTTACGAGTACGATAATCGGCTTGGCCTGTTGGCCACCGGTACGCATCGGCGGCCGGCCAGCACGGACGTCGATTACAACCATCTCAGCCCGAAGCTCGGCGCGACCTACCGGTTCAGCGACACATTGAACGGCTTCCTGTCTTATCGCCACGCCTTTCGTGTACCGTCCGAGGGGCAATTGTTTCGCCAGGGCAGCGCGCTCGACACGGTCGGGCTGGAGCCTGTGAAGGTCGACAACTACGAGGTCGGCGTGCGCGGTCGGGCGGTGGGTGATTCCACTTATGAAGTGTCGGTGTATCGCATGACCAAGGAGGACGATATCCTCGACTACCGCGATCCGGTGACCGGCGCCACCGAAGCGGTGAATGCAGGCGAGACGCTGCATCGGGGCATCGAGCTCGGTCTGTCGACGCCGTTGGCGGAGCGGGTGACGCTCGATGTCGGTCTCTCCTATGCCAAGCATACTTACGAGGAGTGGGTGGTCAGCGGTACGGCGGATTACAGCGGCAACGAAATGGAATCTGCGCCGCGCGTCATCGCCAGCACCCGGCTGAATTGGAAGCCCGCGCTGTTGAATGGCGGCCGCATCGAAGCGGAATGGGAACGGCTCGGCAGTTACTGGATGGATCAGACCAACACGCACCAATACGACGGACATTCGGTTTACAATCTGCGCGCGGATTATCCGCTGGATAAGTCGCTGGGGTTTTACGGACGCGTCATGAATGTTACCGACCGGCGCTATGCGAGCGCGTCGTCTTATCGTGCCGCGGCTTTCGGCAATCCCGAGCGCTTCGAATACGCGCCGGGCCTGGAACGCACGCTGTATCTGGGGTTGAACTACAAATGGATGTAACGAAAGCCTGCGCCGGCCTGCTGTTGACGATCAGTGTCGCGTGCGGCGCCGTTGCCGCCGAACACGATCATGCGGCAATGGCGCCGAGCGCGGACAGTCCCTGCCAGGACAGCACGCAACCCGCATCGTTGCGCTGCGGACTGACGCCGTCGAGTGTGTTCGATTCGCGCGGGCGTTTGTGGCTGGTCTGGGTGCAAGGCGGGCATGTTTATCTGAATCGTTCCGACGACCGTGGCCGGACGTTCAGCGCGCCGGTGGCGGTCAACCGCACGCCGGAGAAGATCGCGGCGCACGGCGAGAACCGTCCCAAGATCGCCCTGGGTCCGGAGGGGCAGCTCTATGTCTCCTGGACCCAGACACTGGAGAAACGCTTTACCGGGCATATCCGTTTCGCACGTTCCCTCGACGGCGGCAGGAGTTTCGATGCGCCGCTGACAGTGAACGACGATCACGCGGAGATCGGCCATCGCTTCGAGTCGTTAGTGGTCGACGATGCGGGTCGAATCTTTCTGGCGTGGTTGGACAAGCGCGATCAGGCGGCGGCGCAACGCAGCGGCAAACCGTATCGTGGAGCCGCGCTGTATTACGCCTGGTCGGACGATGCGGGCCGCAGCTTCAAAGCCAATCGCAAATTGCGCGACAGCAGTTGCGAATGTTGCCGCATCGTGTCGGCCGTCGATCCCGACGGCAATCCCGCGTTCCTGTGGCGGCATGTCTTCGGTGACAACATCCGCGATCATGCGTTGGTTACGTTCGCCGGTCCGGAGCAGCCCGGCGAGACAGTGCGTGTGACTTTCGACGAATGGCAGGTCGATGCCTGTCCGCATCATGGCCCGGCGCTGGCGATCGATGCACAAGGAATTTATCACATGGCGTGGTACAACAACGCCGCGCAACGCCACGGCTTGTTCTACGCATTTTCGCGCGATGCGGGGCGCACGCTGTCTGAGCCGATGTCCTTTGGCAATTATGCGGCGGCCGCCGGTCATCCCTCCGTATTGGCGCGCGATGGCCGGGTCTATCTGCTCTGGCAGGAGTTCGATGGCGCGGCGACACACCTCAAGCTGATGCAGTCCAGCGAGGGTGGACGGCAGTGGTCGCCGGCGCGGGATGTCGCGCACGCCGACGGCGAGGTCGATTACCCGTTTCTGGTCGCCGATGCGATGCGTGTGTATGCCGCCTGGCAGACGCATGCGGACGGTTATCGTTTGATTCCGCTAGACGAGGCTGCTCATGCATCGCGCCCTTAAACTGTTCGGCGTGTCGATGCTCGCGTTGAGCACGCTCAACGTGGCGGTGCCGGTGGGGGCGGTCGAGCCGTTACAGGTCATGCTGCCCGGACGTTATACCCAGATGATGGCCCGACACAGCGATACGCCGTTCATCGTTGGATTCTGGTCGCTGGATTGTCCGCCCTGCTATCGCGAGTTGGCGTTCTGGGGCGAGCAGCGTCGCGAGGGCGCGCGGATGCATTTAGTGTTGATATCGACCGACACTGCCGGCGATGCCGAGGAGATCGGCGCATTGCTCAAGCACTATGGGTTGCAGGACGTCGAAACCTGGGTGTTCGGCGCGCCGGCGCAACAGCTACGCTTCGAGGCGGATCGTCACTGGCAGGGCGAGCTGCCACGCACTTATCTGATCGACAAGGGCAGAGTCGTCGATGCGGTCAGCGGTGTTATCGATGCCGCGCAGCTTCGGCAGTGGCAGGAAAAAATGGGCTCGGAGATGAATTCCGCTGCCGCAAAATGAGATTCATCGCGGGCAGTATTCGATTCGTCTCCGACCCCATTTTTCAGATCGTCTGGTAATACAGATTCTGCGGATGGTTGGCCTGGGCGAAGAAGAACCAGCGCTCGGCGAGCAGGCCAAGGTATTGCACGATGAAAGCCAATGCCAGAATGGCGAAAGCGGCCGACGACAGACCCAGCGACAGCAGCAGCACCGGCGCCGGGAACACCAGCGTCAGAAAAATCCACTTGATGGATTTCAGGAAGCCGGCGCTCTTGCCGTGGAAAAATTCACGGGTGTTGAACGAGCCGCCCATGGCGCCCTGCGCCTTCTGTGCCACATGGGTGTGACGCACGCCGATGGCCGTTTGCGTGGTGGATTTATGTTTGATACGCGCATTGCGGATCAGCGAGGCGGCGCGCGTGAACAAGGCAAACACGGTGATGATGATGGACCACGCGCCATAGAAGCGCACCAGTTCCGGTGCGTAGACGGCGGCGAAGGCGGTCGTCAGTGTGAAGCCTGACGCGGAACCGAGCAGGGTGTAATTCACGACCGTCAACGGCGTGGCCCATTCCTGCAGGAACTTGATGCAGGCGTAGATCATGCCCGTGCAAATAAACAGTACGAAGGCCAGAACGGTTGCGAGCGCGCCGATCACCAAGCCCGGCGTGACCAGGATCGGTCCCAGGTTGAACAGCACCGGATACCAACCGAGATATTGCACCAGGCCATACACGGCCAGTGCACCCATGAACGCGGGCAGTGCGATGACCTCGCGCGACAGCCACGACGTGCGCCAGCGGGCGATGGCGCGCCAGCCGCGTTCGGGATGGCCGAGGTGGAAGAACGAGGCCAGCAGACCGCCGCCGAGGAACAGCAGCGCGAGCAGACTGCCGAGACCATAGAAGGTCTGTGGATCGGCCTGCATGGGCACGACATTGACGGCCGAGTACAAATGACCGGTGAACAAAGCGAGGAACAGACCCTGGCCAACGCCGATCAGTGTGGTGAGGAAGATGACAGAAAATGCGGGATGCATGCTTGCTCCAGAAAGTTTTGTAAGGGGACAGGTTTAACCCTGTCCCCGTTGCCAAGTCTTACCAACTGGTCACATCGTCCAGCGTCGGCTCGTCGAAGCCGGGCTTGGGTTGCTGACGCTCTTTCTTCTGCGGATTGTCGACGCGCTCCAGTTCGTCCTCGTGAATCTTGATGCGCGTCTTGCGTCGCGGCAGATAATGATTGGCCGGTTTGGTTCCCCATTCGGGCATCAGTTGATAACCGCCGTTCTCGCGGATATTCACCGAGACCTGCGATTCCGGATCGTGCACATCGCCGAACAGGCGTGCATTGGTCGGGCAGGCCAGCACGCAGGCGGGCTTGCGCTCGGTTTCCGGCAGCGCCTGATCGTAGATGCGATCCACGCATAGCGTGCACTTCTTCATTACCTTGAGGTGCTCGTCGATCTCGCGCGCGCCGTACGGACAGGCCCATGAGCAGTATTTGCAGCCGATGCACTTGTCGTAATCGACCAGCACGATACCGTCTTCGGCGCGTTTGTAACTGGCGCCGGTCGGACACACCGGCACGCAGGGCGGATCTTCGCAATGCAGGCAGCTCTTCGGGAAGTGTACGGTTTCGGTATTCGGGAAAGTACCGATCTCGAAGGTCTGCACGCGGTTGAAGAACGTGCCGGTCGGATCTTTGCCGTAGGGATTGCAGTCGGACATATAGCCGGCCGTGCCCGAGGTGTTCCATTCCTTGCACGACGTCACGCAGGCATGACAGCCCACGCAGACGTTCAGATCGATGACGAGAGCAAGTTGTGTCATATGTGTCGAATCCTAATGTTCAAGCGCGCTTCTTGCCGCCGGCGAAATAGGTCAGCCAGGATTTTTTCGGCTTGTCTTGTCCCGGCACCGTATCCAGCGTGTCGAACTGCGGGAAGGACACCTTCTCTTCGCTGGCGTCCGCTTTGTAGATGCGCACGCGCACGTCGTACCAGCCGGCTTGACCCGTCACCGGATCGGAGTTGGAGACATGCGCGCCGGCGTCGTTCGGCGGCAGTTCCTCGCTGATGACGTGATTGAGCAGGAAGCCTTGCTTGGATTCGTTGGCGTTGGGCTCCAATCCCCAGCCACCGGAGGCCTTGCCGATGGCATTCCAGGTCCACACCGTGCCGGGTTCGACGGCTTCGGAATAGCGGCACATGCAGCGCACTTTGCCCCACTGCGATTCCACCCACAACCAACCGCCGTCTTCGATGTCCTGCGCACGGGCGGTGAGCGGATTCACGTACAGATAGTTGTAGGTGTGAATCTGCCGCAGCCAGGCGTTCTGCGAATCCCAGGAGTGATACATCGCCATCGGGCGCTGAGTGATCGCGTTGAGCGGGTATTTGTGCAAATCCGTCAATTGCGATTCCAGCGGCTCGAAATAGAACGGCAACGGATCGAAATAGGTTTCGATGCGCTTGCGCAAATGCTGCGGCGGTTGCTTGCCCATGCTCTTGCCTTGCGCGGCGAGACGGAACTTCTGCAACACTTCGGAATAGATGTGGATCAGGATCGGTTCTGCGTAGCGTGTCATGCGATGGCGCTGCGCCCACTCCAGATAACCCTGGTTCCAGTTGCGCATATATTGGTAGGACTTGGGCAGGTGGTACTGGAAGACGCAGTTGTTCTTTTCGTACATCTCCCACTGTTTGGGATTGGGCTCGCCCTTCATGAACTTCTCGCCGCCCTTGCCGCGCCAGCCGGCCAGAAAGCCGATGCCGGAACCCGGTTCGGTTTCGTAGTTGATGACGAAGTCCGGGTAGTCGCGGAATTTGCGCGAACCGTCTTCACGGACGAAGGCCGGCAGTTTCAGACGCGAACCCATCTCGATCAGCACTTCCTGGAACGGCTTGCACTGTCCCTTCGGCGGCACCACCGGAATGCGCACGGAATCCACCGGGCCGTCGAATTCGGAGATCGGCCGGTCCAGCATGGACATCGCATCGTGGCGTTCCAGATAGGTCGTGTCCGGCAACACCAAGTCGGCGTAGGCGACCATCTCCGATTGGAAGGCGTCGGCGACAATTAAGAAAGGTATTTTATATTCGCCGCTCTCATCCTTGTCGTTGAGCATCTTGCGGACTTCGACCGTGTTCATGGACGAGTTCCAGGCCATGTTGGCCATGAAGATAAGCAGCGTGTCGATCTTGTACGGGTCTTGCCGCCACGCGTTGGTGATGGCGTTGTGCATCAGACCGTGCACCGACAGCGGATATTCCCAGGAGAACGCCTTGTCGATGCGCACCGGATTGCCGGCATCGTCGACGAATAGATCGTCCGGATCGGCGGGCCAACCCAAGGGCATGCCGCCGAGCGGCGTATTCGGTTGCACACCTTCGGGACCAGTGGGCGTTTTCGCACACGGTGGGATTGGCCGCGGGAACGGCGCCTTGTGACGGAAACCGCCGGGACGGTCGATGGTGCCGAGAATCGACATCAGGATCGACAGCGCGCGGATGGTGTGAAAACCGTTGGAGTGCGCCGCCAGTCCACGCATGGCATGGAAGGCCACCGGATTACCCGTGACGGACGCGTGTTCCTTGCCCCAGGTGTCGGTCCAGGCGATCGGCAGTTCGATCATCTGATAGCGCGAGACGATGCCCATTTCATAGGCCAGGCGCTTGATGGTCGCGACCGGGATGCCGGTGATCTTGGACGCCCATTCCGGGGTGTAGTCCTTCACGCGATCGACCAGCAATTGGAAGGCGGGCTTCACCGGCGTGCCGTCGTCCAAGCGGAATTCGCCGAGCAGATACGGATCGGCGCCTTCGGTGTGGGTGGAGATCGGGCGATTCAGTTCGCGGTCCCACCACAATTTGTTCTGCGGATCGAAGCAGCCTTCTTCCGGCGGCACTTCGAAGCGTACGAACATGCCGTTCTCGGTGCTGGCCTCGTCCATGTTCACCAGTTGCGCGGCATTGCTGTATTGGATCAGGAAGTCACGGTCGTACAGGCCTTGCTTGATGATCTCGTTGGTCAAGGCCAACAGCAGCGCGCCGTCGGTGCCGGGCTTGATGGGAATCCATTCGTCGGCGATGGCCGAGTAGCCGGTGCGCACCGGATTGATGGAAATAAACTTGCCGCCGTTGCGCTTGAACTTGGACAGCGCGATCTTCAACGGGTTGCTGTGATGGTCCTCGGCAGTGCCGATCATCACGAACAATTTGGATCGGTCCAGGTCGGGGCCGCCGAATTCCCAGAACGAGCCGCCGATGGTGTAGATCATGCCGGCCGCCATGTTCACCGAGCAGAAGCCGCCGTGCGCGGCGTAGTTCGGCGTGCCGAACTGTTTGGCGAACAGGCCGGTGAGTGCCTGCATCTGGTCGCGGCCGGTGAACAGCGCGAACTTCTTCGGGTCGGTGGCGCGGATCGGGGCGAGACGGTCTTCCATGATCTGGAAGGCCTCGTCCCAACTGATTTCTTCGAAGACGTTGTCGCCGCGCTCGGCACCGGCCTTGCGCTTGAGCGGTTTGGTCAGGCGCGCCGGCGAGTATTGCTTCATAATGCCGGACGCGCCCTTGGCGCAGATCACACCCTGGTTGAGCGGATGGTCCGGGTTGCCCTGGATGTAGCGGACCTCGCCGTCGCGCAAGGTGACGCGGATGCCGCAGCGGCAGGCGCACATATAACAGGT
>JACREG010000027.1 GCA_016218375.1 Gammaproteobacteria bacterium | reverse complement strand
TTCGGTAGTGACGGCGGGCTGCGTGCTGCTGACTGCCCACCATCAGGACGATCAGGCCGAAACCCTGTTGCTGCACCTGCTGCGTGGTGCCGGCCCAAAGGGACTGGCGGCGATGCCGGAGCGGACGACGGTCGAGGGCGTGTTGCTGTTGCGACCGCTGCTCGATGTCAGCCGCGAAGCGTTGCACGAATATGCGCGGCAGCATGATCTGACGTGGGTAGAAGACCCGAGCAACGCGCGCACGGAGTACGACCGCAATTTCCTGCGCCACGAAATCCTGCCGCGTATGCAGACACGCTGGCCGGCCGCCGGCGCGACGCTGACGCGGAGTGCGCGGCATCAGGCTGAGGCGGCGTTGCTGTTAGAAGAACTCGCGGAGATGGATTTGGCAAATGGGGGTCAGACCCCCATTTCTCCCGCGATGCCAATTTCTCCCGTGATGGAAGATGTCGCATGCCAGCATACTAAGAAATTGGGGTCTGACCCCCATTTTCCATTGGCGGTGAGCCGACTGTTGGCACTAAATCCACCACGCCGCGCCAACTTGCTGCGGCATTGGTTGCATCTACGTCATGCCCCCACGCCCAGTACCGCTGTGCTGGAGCGGATCGACCGGGATGTCGTGCGGGCGGCCGAGGATGCACAGCCGCTGGTGAGTTGGGCCGGGGTTCGCTTGCGTCGTTATCGCGGCGCGCTGTTTCTGGATGATGTCCTCGAAGAGATCGACCCAAGTTACTGTCTGGAATGGTGGGTGGATCAACCTTTGACCTTGCCCGGCGGTGTCCTCAGCGCCGTCCATGCGCGAGGCGAGGGTGTCGCGGTGCGGCATTTACAGGCGGGCAGCGTCGAGGTGCGCTACCGCCAGGGCGGTGAATCTCTGCAACCGGTCGGACGCCGTGAACATCACCGTCTGAAGCAGCTGTTCCAGGAGGCCGGTGTGCCGCCCTGGGAGCGCGCACGGGTGCCGCTGATCTATCATCACGACACACTGATCGCGGTCGCGGGCTATTGGCTGTGCGAGGGTTTTCAGGCCGGCGTTGATGAGCCCGGCGTGCGCTTTTCCTGGAGTCGTGCGATTGTGCCCACCGGGTCATTCTGGTAAGGTTCAACCCCGTCTTGTGGTGCTTTGCGCAGCCGTTTCGAACCACGGTTTTCGCCCTAATCCACGTCCCGATTTACGTCTCTGGCAGTTCGGAATTCAATGACCCGATTCATCTTCATCACCGGCGGTGTGGTGTCCTCTTTGGGCAAAGGCATCGCCTCCGCGTCACTGGCCGCCATCCTCGAAGCGCGCGGCCTCAAGATCACCATGCTCAAGCTGGACCCGTATATCAACGTGGACCCCGGCACCATGAGTCCGTTCCAGCACGGCGAGGTGTTCGTCACCGCCGACGGTGCCGAGACCGATCTCGATCTGGGCCATTACGAGCGCTTCGTCCGCACCACGATGGGCAAGCGCAACAACTTCACCACCGGCAAGATCTACGAGAGCGTCATCCGCAAGGAGCGTCGCGGCGAATACCTCGGCGGCACCGTGCAGGTGATCCCGCACATCACCGACGAGATCAAGCGCCGCATCCACGCCGGAGCCGAGGGCGCCGACGTGGCCATGGTCGAGATCGGCGGCACGGTCGGCGACATTGAGTCGTTGCCGTTTCTGGAGGCGATTCGTCAGATGGGCGTGGAATTGGGTCACGAGAAGGCCTTGTTCATGCACCTGACACTGGTGCCGTACATCGCCGCCTCCGGCGAGATCAAGACCAAGCCGACCCAGCATTCGGTGAAAGAGCTGCGTTCCATCGGTATCCAGCCGGATATCCTGATGTGCCGCGCCGACCGGCCGCTGCCGAACGACGAGCGGCGCAAGATTGCGCTGTTCACCAATGTCGAAGAGCGCGCCGTGATCTCCGCGGTCGACACCGACAGCATCTACAAGATCCCGCTGCTGCTGCACGCGCAGCACCTCGACGACATCGTGGTCGAGAAGATGAAGCTCGACGTCAAGCCCGCCGACCTGTCCGAATGGGAAAAGGTCGTCCACGACCTGACGCATCCGCAGGCGGAAGTCACCGTGGCGATGGTTGGCAAGTACGTCAACCTGACCGAGTCCTACAAATCGTTGTCCGAGGCGCTGATCCACGCTGGCATTCAGACCCGCACCAAGGTCAACATCCGCTATATCGATTCCGAGCGCATCGAACAGGAAGGCGTGCACTTCGAAGGTGTGGATGCCATCTTGGTGCCGGGCGGTTTCGGCGAGCGCGGCGTGGAAGGCAAGATCGCCGCGGTGCGTTATGCGCGCGAACACAACATTCCCTATCTCGGTATTTGTCTCGGCATGCAGGTGGCGGTGATCGAATTCGCGCGGCATGTCGCGGGCCTTTCCGGCGCGCACAGCACCGAGTTCCGCCCGGATACGCCGCACCCGGTGATCGCGTTGATCACCGAGTGGAAGACCGAGGACGGTCACGTGGAACGCCGCAGCGCCGAATCCGATCTCGGCGGCAGCATGCGCCTGGGCGGACAGAAGTGTCGCCTGTTGGACGGCACGCGGTCGCGGGAACTGTACGGTCAGGAGATCATCGAAGAGCGCCATCGCCATCGCTACGAATTCAACAACGGCTATCGCGAGGCCTTGCAGAAGGCGGGCTTGAAACTCGCGGGTATGTCGCTGGACGGCAATCTGGTCGAGATGATCGAGATACCGAATCATCCGTGGTTCGTGGCCTGTCAGTTTCACCCGGAGTTCACCTCGACGCCGCGTTATGGCCACCCGTTGTTCACCGGCTTCGTCAGCGCGGCGCGCGCGCAGCATGAACGCGGCACAGTGCCAGCGGCGGCGCAGGCTTGATTGCTATCGTTGAACCGCCAAGATGCCGAGGGCGTCAAGAAAGATTTATCGAACCGCCAACCAAGGCGCCAAGGGAAATTAATGTAAAGGGCTTTTGGGTTTATTAACGAATTTCTCTTGGCGTCTTGGCGGTTAAGAAAATCTTGGTGCCTTAGTGGTTTACTGAATGAATTCTGGAAGTGCTATGAAACTCTGCGGTTTTGAAGTGGGATTGAATCAGCCGATCTTTTTGATCGCAGGCCCGTGCGTGATCGAGTCCGAACAACTCGCGTTGGACACGGCCGGTGCGCTCAAGGAGATGACCGACACGCTCGGCATTCCGTTCATCTACAAATCCTCTTTCGACAAGGCCAACCGTTCCTCGACGCAATCCTTTCGCGGTCCGGGTATGGACGAAGGTTTGCGCATCCTGCAGAAGGTGAAGGATCAGATCGGCGTGCCGGTGTTGACCGACGTGCACGAAGACACGCCGCTGGCCGAAGTCGCCGCGGTCGTCGATGTGTTGCAGACGCCGGCGTTCCTGTGCCGGCAGACCAACTTCATTCAGAACATCGCCCGTCAGGGCCGGCCGGTGAACATCAAGAAGGGCCAGTTCCTCGCGCCGTGGGACATGCAGAACGTGGTCGACAAGGCGCGCGCGGTCGGCAACGAACAGATCATGGTCTGCGAGCGCGGCGTGTCCTTCGGCTACAATACCTTGGTGTCGGATATGCGCGGCTTGGCGATCATGCGTGCGACCGGGTGTCCGGTGGTGTTCGAAGCGACCCATTCGGTGCAGCAGCCGGGCGGGCAGGGCACGACCTCCGGCGGGCAGCGCGAGTTCGTGCCGGTGCTGGCGCGTGCCGCCGTCGCCGCGGGCGTGTCCGGGCTGTTCATGGAGACGCATCCCGATCCGTCGAAGGCGCTGTCCGATGGCCCCAACGCATGGCCGCTGCCGCGCATGGCAGCTTTGCTGGCGACGCTCAAGGAACTCGACGCAGTGGTGAAACGCCACGGCTTCGTCGAAGCGGAATTGCTTTAGCTTTCGAATACAACTTAACTGAACAAACGGAGTAACGATGTCCCAGATCAGCAATATCCGCGCGCGTGAGATCCTGGATTCCCGTGGCAATCCCACGGTCGAGGCGGATGTGAT
>JACREG010000023.1 GCA_016218375.1 Gammaproteobacteria bacterium | reverse complement strand
GATCACCTTCCAGAATTATTTCCGCCTCTACACCAAGCTGTCCGGCATGACCGGCACGGCGGACACCGAGGCCTACGAATTCCAGCAGATCTACGGTCTGGAAGTCACGGTCATCCCCACGCATCGGTCGATGGTGCGCAAGGACCATGGCGATCTGGTGTTCCTCACCAAGAAAGAGAAATTCGACGCCATCATCGAAGACATCCGCGACTGTCAGAAACGCGGCCAACCGGTGCTGGTGGGCACCACTTCGGTGGAGACCTCGGAATATCTGTCCGAACTGCTGAAGAAGGGCAACATTAAACATGAAGTACTCAACGCCAAGCAGCACGAGCGCGAGGCGCACATCGTCGAACAGGCGGGCCAATTGGGCGCCGTGACCATTGCCACCAACATGGCCGGTCGCGGTACCGACATCAAGTTGGGCGGCAATCTGGACGCAGAGGTGCAAGCGCTGGGCGAAGCCGCCAGCGAGGACGCCACCGCCAAGGCGCACGCCGCCTGGAAGCAGCGGCACGAACAGGTCTTAGCCGCGGGCGGTCTGCACATCGTCGGCACCGAGCGCCACGAATCGCGGCGCATCGACAATCAATTGCGCGGCCGTTCCGGTCGGCATGGCGATCCGGGTTCGTCGCGTTTTTATCTGTCGTTGGAAGACAACCTCATGCGCATCTTCGCCTCGGAGCGCGTCTCCGGACTGATGCAGAAGTTGGGCATGAAGGAAGGCGAGGCCATCGAACATCCGTGGGTGAGCAAGGCTATCGAGAATGCCCAACGCAAGGTCGAGGCGCATAACTTCGACATTCGCAAACAACTGCTGGAATACGACGATGTCGCCAACGATCAGCGCAAAGTGGTGTACACGCAGCGCACCGAGCTGATGGCCGAGGACGATATCTCCGAGACCATCGCCAGCATCCGTCGCGATGTGGTCGGCGCGGTGATCACCAGCCACATCCCGCCCAACAGTCTCGAAGAGCAGTGGGACGTGCCCGGCCTGGAGGCGGCCATCGAGCAGGAATTCGGCAAACGCATGGAGATCAAACGCTGGTTGGAAGACGATCCCAACCTGCACGAGGAACCGCTGCGCGAACGCATCTTCGCGGCGATCGAAGACGCCTACAAGGCCAAGGAAGATCTCGCCGGCGCCGCTGTGCTGCGGCAGTTCGAGAAGTCCATCATGCTGCAAGTGCTGGATCAATCCTGGAAGGAACACCTTGCCGCCATGGATTACCTGCGTCAGGGCATTCATCTGCGCGGCTATGCGCAGAAGAACCCCAAACAGGAATACAAGCGCGAGGCCTTCGAGATGTTCACCGCCATGCTGGATCGCATCAAGCATGAAGTGGTGAGCATTGTCTGCAAGGTACAGGTGCGCACCGAATCGGATGTCGCCGCCGTCGACGAACAGCGCCGCCAGACCGCGCCCATGCAGTTCCAGCACGCCGAGACCAGCGCCATGGGCGAACCGACGGACGAGGCACAGGACGATAAGCAGGCGCCGCTTGTACGTGGCCGCAAGATCGGTCGCAACGATCCGTGTCCGTGCGGCTCGGGCAAGAAATACAAACAGTGCCACGGGCAGTTGAGCTGAGCTTCTGCTGACAATCCCCTCTCCCCTCGCGGGAGAGGGGAGAGGATCAACATCAGATATCGGATCGCAACATCACCATGCCCGTCGGTCTCTCCGCACCCACTGAATTATTCCCCGTCGCCGGTATCCGCCTCGGCATCGCGTGCGCCGGCATCAAAAAACCCGGCCGCCGCGATCTGGTGGTGATGGAAATCGCCGCCGGTGCCACCTGCGCGGCGGTGTTCACCCGCAATGCCTTCTGCGCCGCACCGGTGATCGTCGCGCGCGAGCATCTCGACAGCGATACACCGCGCTATTTGATCATCAATACCGGCAACGCCAATGCCGGTACCGGTGCGCCGGGTTTGGATAACGCGCGGCGTTGCTGCGCGAGTCTGGCGCAGCACGTCGGCTGCGCGGCGCGCGCAGTGCTGCCGTTCTCGACCGGCGTCATCGGTGAGCCCTTGCCGGTGGACAAGCTCGAAGCGGCCATGCCTGCGGTGCTGGCGGCGTTGGATGCGGACAAGTGGGTCGATGCCGCGCACGGCATTATGACCACCGACACGCTGCCTAAGGGTGCCTCGCGGCGTGTGCAAATCGACGGTGCGACGATCACGCTCACCGGTATCGCCAAAGGTGCGGGCATGATCCGTCCCGATATGGCGACCATGCTGAGTTTCATCGCCACCGATGCCGCGCTGCCGCAGCCGCTTTTGCAGCGCGCACTGGTGCAAGCGGTGAATGCCTCGTTCAACCGCATCACCGTCGACGGCGACACCTCCACCAACGACAGTTGCGTGCTGGTCGCGACCGGTGCCGCCGGCGTGAGCATCGTCGATGCGGATGCGGCGTTTACCGCCTTCGTCGCGGCGCTCACCGACGTGTGCATCGAACTGGCCCAGGCCATCGTGCGCGATGGCGAAGGCGCGACCAAGTTCATCACTATCGACGTCGCCGAGGGCTACGATGCCCAGGAATGTCTGGATGTCGCCTATACCATCGCGCACTCGCCGCTGGTGAAGACCGCGCTATTCGCCAGCGATCCGAACTGGGGGCGTATTCTCGCCGCCGTCGGCCGCGCCGGTGTGCGCGATCTGGTGTTGGAGAAGGTGCGCGTCTATCTCGGCGAGGTCTGCATCGTCAGCGCCGGCGGGCGCGATCCGGCCTATACCGAAGCCGCCGGCCAGGCGGTGATGAATCACGAAGAAATCCCGATCCGTGTGTTGCTCGGTCGCGGCGCGGCCCGCGAACGTATCTGGACCACGGATTTCTCCTACGACTACGTCAAGATCAACGCCGAATACCGAACCTGAGTCCGTAGCCCGTAGCCCGGATGCGGCGCAGCGTAATCCGGGAGAACGGCGGGGCATTTTTCCGGATTTCGGCCTGACATGCCGGACCCGCATCCGGGCTACGGAGTGTGAATACGCCATGTCCGCCATCATTCACGTCGTCGCTGCTGTGATCGTCAACGCGCGTGGCGAAGTGCTCATCAGTCTGCGTCACGCGCAGGCGCATCAAGGCGGCTTGTGGGAATTCCCCGGTGGCAAGGTCGAGCCGGGCGAAGCTGCGTATGCCGCACTACGCCGCGAGTTGCACGAAGAACTCGGCATCGATGTCGAGAAGGCGCGGCCGTTGATTCGCATCCCGCATCGCTATCCCGACAAGTCTGTGTTGCTCGACGTGTGGCGGGTCACGGACTTCAGCGGTGAGCCGCATGGGCGCGAAGGTCAGCCGGTGCAATGGGTGACGCCGGAGCGCTTGCCCGATTTCGATTTTCCCGCCGCCAATCGTCCGATCGTAACCGCCGCGCGTCTGCCGGATCGCTATCTCATCACGCCCGAGCCCACGTTGGAACCCACGTTGGAATTTGGGGCGGATTTTCTGCAGCGACTGGAACAGGCCTTCGCGCGCGGTATTCGTTTGGTGCAGTTGCGCGCCAAGACGTTGGATGAACGCGCGTATAGCGAGCTGGCGCGTGCGGTGTGCGCGCGTGCGCGCGCCTACGGTGCGCAGGTGTTGCTGAATGCCGCAGCCCCAGCCGCAATCGAATCTATCGCCGAGATCGGTGCCGCCGGCGTGCATTTGAATACGCAACGCCTGATGAGTCTCTCGCAACGCCCGTTGCCGCCACCGTTATGGGTGGCGGCGTCCTGTCACACCGCGGAGGAATTGCAGCAGGCCGCGCGCATTGGTTGCGATTTCGTCGTACTCGGGCCGGTGCAACCGACCGCCAGTCATCCCGGCGCGGTGCATTTGGATTGGTCTGGACTGCATGCACTGTGCGAGATCGGCAGCGTGCCAGTGTATGCGCTCGGCGGCCTGCGCGACGCTGATCTCGACGCAGCGTGGCGCGCGGGTGCGCAGGGCATTGCCGCGATCCGCGGACTCTGGCCGGAGGAGGGATGATGAATCGCGCTTGGATAAAATATGCGGTGGCGTTGTTAACAGCGGCGGGATTGGTTGCGCTATGGACGCTACGCCCCGGCATGGATGTATCCGCGCCTAGCGCCACGCCGTTACACGTCGAAGCGGATTGCGACAGCGCACTGCGTGCCTGCGCCGCGCGCAGCGATAGCGTGGATATCGCATTACAGCTCGGCCCGCCGGTGCGCCCGATGCAGGTGTTTACGATTCAAGTGCGCACGCTACGTGGCACGCTCGGTGCGGATGCACGCGTCGACGTGCAGTTTCAGATGCGCGATATGGATATGGGCATCAACCGCTATCGCTTGGCCATCGACGCGGATGGTGTCTGGCGCGGCAGCGCGCTGCTACCGGTATGCAGCAGCGGACGCAGCGATTGGATTGCACAGGTGGAGATTTCCACGGCCAAACGTCGCTGGACGGCGGAGCTGCCGTTCACAGTCGTACCGCCGTAGTTCGCGTGCGACGAATCACCGCTCCGGCGACTCGGCGTCATCCTCCGGCGGTTCCTCGTCGCCCGCGATGCACACGTTCTCGCTCAACCATTCCCCGAGATCGATCATTCGACAACGTTCCGAACAGAACGGCCGCCAGCGGTTTTCCGTCGACCAGGGAATTTTCTTGCCGCAGGTCGGGCAGGCGACTCGGGGTTGTTTTGGCGAGGTCATGCGTTGCGTGCCCGCTTCTACAGGGAGTAATCGTTCATTATTGATGCTTACGTTATCACATGACACTGCGTAGCCTGGATGGAGCGAAGCGGAATCCGGGGCGAACAGCGGTTTCACCCCGGATTCCGGCCTGACGGCCTGCATCCAGGCTACGGGTAATCTGTCAGGCGATTATGTAACGCTCAATAGAATCAGATAATGCAGCAGGCCAGTTCGAATTTGACGTCGACGGGCGCCTGCACCGCGCGTTCGCTGGTGGAGGCTTGGCCCATGAGGCGCACGGTGAAGCGGTGCCGGCCGCCGCTGATCTCGGCGTAATACGGACTGCCCGCGGGCAGCGCGACGCGCACCATCTGGCAAGGTACGTTCGGGTCCAGCGCGCGCTGGAAGAAACCGGTCTCGGCGGTGAATTCGCGGAACAGCGTGCTGCCGCGGGTCAGATGCAGAATCAGCGTGATGCCGCGACCGATGACTTCGAAACTGTCCAGCCAGTGTTTGAGATCGCGCAGGCGTTCTTCGGGTGGACGTTCCAGCCAGAAGTGAAACGCCGGCAAGTCGAAATCGCACAGACCGCCGGGGATGGCGCTGCGCTGTTGAATGGCGCTGAGGAATTCATTGCTCTTGAGGTGCGCGCCGACCGGGCCGTTGTGCGCATGCAGTTGGTCGATGAGCAGATCCATTTCGTCGAGCAGCCCGACGAGCTGGGTGCGGTCGACGTCCGGATTTTTCTCCAGCCGGGACAGATTGACGCTGTGCCGCTCCAGTTCCTTCATGACTTCGGACTTCAGATCGCTGCGGCCGAAGATGCTCATGATGTCCAACAGACTCGCCAAAGAGGCGCGACTGTCCCACGCGCTG
>JACREG010000003.1 GCA_016218375.1 Gammaproteobacteria bacterium | reverse complement strand
GCCGCCGGAGATGACGAAGCCGTCGCGGTTGGCGTCGTAGGGGCGCGAGGCCTTCTCGGGCGTCTCGTTGTATTTGGACGACAGCGCGCCCATGGCGTCGAACAGGCAACTCATCGACCAGTGCACTTCTTCGCCGCCGCCGGCGAAGACGATGTCCTGCTTGCCGAACTGAATCAGCTCGGCGCCGTGGCCGATGCAATGCGCGCTGGTCGAACAGGCCGAGCTGATCGAATAGCCGACGCCCTTGATCTTGAACGCCGTGCCGAGGATCGCCGAGGTGGTCGACGACATGGTCTTGGTCACGCTGTACGGGCCGATTTTCTTCACGCCTTTTTCACGCGCGGTGTCGGCGGCGTGTACGATGCTCGCGGTGGAGGCGCCGCCGGAACCGACGATCAGACCGGTGCGCGGGTTGGAAATCATCGCTTCGGTGAGACCGGAATCGGCGACCGCTTCCTGCATGGCGACGTAGTTGTAGGCCGCGGTCTCGCCCATGAAACGTTTCAGCTTGCGGTCGATCAACGCCTCCAGATCCAGGCCGACGATCGGCCCGCACACCTGGCTGCGGAAGCCCATGGCTTTGTATTCCTCGCTGAAGCGGATACCCGAACGTCCTGTACGCAGGCTCTCAAGCACCTCCTGCCGGTTGTTGCCGATGGAAGAGACGATGCCGATGCCGGTGACGACAACCCTACGCATTGCTATTACCTCAGAAATTATCGGTGGAGGTGAACAGACCGACGCGCAGATCCTTTGCGTGATAAATCGCGCGGCCATCCACGGACATGACGCCGTCGGCAATGCCCATGAAGAGTTTGCGCTTGATGACACGCGTCATGTCGATTTGATAGGTCACCCGATGGTTTTTCGGGGTGACTTGTCCGGAGAATTTGATTTCGCCGCCGCCCAGCGCGCGACCGCGGCCGGGCCCGCCGGCCCAACCGAGAAAGAAACCGATCAACTGCCACATGGCATCCAGGCCCAGACAGCCGGGCATGACCGGATCGCCTTCGAAGTGACAGCCGAAGAACCACAGGTCCGCGCTGATATCCAGCTCGGCGCGGATCTCGCCCTTGCCGTGCGCGCCGCCTTCTTCGCTGATGTGGCTGATGCGGTCGAACATGAGCATCGGCGGCAGCGGCAATTGCGCATTGCCCGGCCCGAACATCTCGCCGCGACCGCAGGTAAGGAGTTCTTCGAAGGAGAACTGGCTGGGGCGTACGAGGGTGGGGCTGGTATTGGGCATCTAATTGACTCGTTGGGCGACTCGTTGGGGGGCCCGTTGGGTAGGGGTGGGGTGTCCGATCGGGGCGCTATTTTAGTCCCGGAAGTTCTGATACTGCAAAGGCAGGCCGACCTCGCTGGTACGCAGCAGGGCGATGGCCTCTTGCAGGTCGTCGCGTTTCTTGCCGGTAACGCGCAACTGGTCGCCCTGGATGCTGGCCTGGACCTTGAGTTTGCTGTCCTTGATGAACTTGACGATTTTGCGGCCGGTGTCCTGGTCGATGCCCTGGCGCACCTCGATCTTCTGCCGTGCGCGGGTGCCGGATTCCTCGACCTTGTCGGCCTTGAGTGCGGCGAGGTCGATGCCGCGTTTGGCGAGTTTCTTTTCCAGGATGTCGCGCATCTGGTCGATCTGGAATTCGCTCTGCGCTTCCAGCTTCAAGCTGTTCTCGACATATTCGATCTTGGCGTCGCTGCCCTTGAAATCGAAGCGCGCGCCGACCTCGCGGTTGGCCTGGTCGACGGCATTGTTGACTTCGTGGCGGTCGACTTCGGAGACGATATCGAAGGAGGGCATGGGGGTACTCCGCGGGGAAATTGCGGGGCATGCTAGCAGAAAAATGGGGGGCAGAGTGGGGCTCTATTTGCGCGCAAGGCCGCTGGCCACTTACCATGGATCGCGATGTTCTGGTTGACGGGCGTCCAGTGCCCCGCTTAACCAGCAGCACCTGATGAGAAGCGCTGGTTATATATACCAAGGAGGAGAGTATGAAAAATTCAACAATAACGACCGCGCATGCGCGTACCACAGTGTGTGGTGTCAGATTGCGGGGGGGGGGCGATACCATGATCGATGCGCCCTATTTTTGGGGTGCGCAACCGGCGCCGATGCTTGAGCAGGTTTATTCGCTGGATGGCGCAGACACCGCAATCGACACGGCGGCGGCCGATGGGCGACCACACTCCCTGGTTTACCAAAGCTCTTGTGGCCGTCGATGGTTTGATACGACGTCCAATATCTGCTGGTAGATGCCCGTAACGGATGCGGGAGATCCGTGTAGCCCCCGCATCCACTTCGAAGCTGAATGTGAGAGCATACTCTATGCAACAAGGCGCAATTAACAGAAATTCAAAACTGGGATGCCTGCTCGCTATGCGCGATGCGGGTTTTAATCCTGCCGTTGTTATTGATGTTGGCGCGCAGACGGGGACCGAGGCGCTTGTATGCGTATTCCCTGCGGCAAAGCATCTGATGATCGAGCCAGTCGCTGAGAACGAGGCGATCCTGTTGCACATCGCGGCGCAATTAAAAGATGCGGAGGTGCTGATCGTGGCCGCCGACGCGGCGTCCGGGGAGTCTTTTCTTCATGTTAGCCCGAATACGCGCTACGCCGCTGTTTCCGATAACGCAGACCCTAGAGGTGAGCTTCAAGATGTCAGGCGCATTGACTGCGTGGCTGTAGACGATCTGTGCCAGAACCGTTCGCTCACCGGCCCTTTTCTGCTAAAGATCGATGTGGACGGCAAGGAATTGGACGTACTTATGGGGAGCCTGCATACGCTCGGAAACACCGAATGCGTGATCGTCGAGACAGTCTTTTTCGGCGATGGCGCGAACAATTTCCATCGTGTGGTTGGGTTCATGCAAGAGAATGGATTTGTGGTTTATGACATACTGGAACCAGTCTATCGCCCCATCGATCTGGCTCTGTGGCAGGTCGATACCGTTTTCGTAAAGCGCGACAGTTTGTTTCGCCGGGTACATAGGTTCGCTGATAAGGCCGCGATGAAGACTGTCGCCTGCAAGTGAACGTGATATCGGGTTAGATGGGGTGTCTTGGCTTTATTGTTTTCCGCGGGCTCTACCCGATTCGAGTACATCCTATCCCATGTTTCAGTCGCTGAGCTGGCTGCGAATCCGTTCGAGCGCGTTTTCCAGGCCGCGTTGTTCGGTCTGGTTCCAATGATTGAGCAGCGGTAGGACGGCGCGCACGAGGGTACGCAGGTACGGGCGTAGACTGGCGTTGTCGCCGCGCGCGAGTTGCGCGAGCGCTGCTTCGATGCTCGGCGGCGGTGTAGCCGTCTGGGGGGCTGGCGCTGTCGCTAAAGGTGCGGCCTCGCCGGTTTCGTCGCTGACGATGCACTGGCCTTGTGCCAGGGCCTGTTCCAGACGCTTGACCAACAGGCCGAGCAGTTGTTCGAAACGCGGTTCGCGGTCGATGTCGGGCGTGACGATACTGGCGCTGAGGGTGATCGGTAGCGGCGCGCCATCCTTGCCGGTGACGGCGGTGCTGGCCAGGCGTGCGCAAATGCGTGCAGCCAGGCCGCGCGCACCGTCGGTGTCGGCGCAGCAGGTGACCAGGCCGAAGCGTGCCATGCTGATGCGGGAGGCGGCGTCTTCGCGGCGGATCTGGGATTGAATGGCCGCGGTGACCGCTTTGAGAATCGCGCCACCGACCGGTTTGCCGTGCTGCACGAACAGCTTGTCGAAATTGTCGATCTGGAACAGCACCAGTGCCATCTGACCGCGGTGGCGGATGGCGTGCGCCAATCCCTGTTGGCCGCGTTCCAGGAAGGCGCGTTGGTTGCCCAGTCCGGTGAACGGATCGGTGGCCGGATTTTCGTTGAGTACTGTGGTGGTCTCTTTGAGTTCCTGCGTGGTCTTTACCAAGCGGATGTGCGAGCGGGTGTGCGCCAGCAGTTGTACGGAATCGAAGGGCTTGCTGATGAAGTCGGAGGCACCGGCGGCGAACGCGCGGGTCTTGGCTACATCGTCGTCTTCGGCGCCGGTGACGATAATCATCGGCATGCTGCGCAGGCGCTCCGGTTCGGCATTGCGCAGGCGTTGCAACAGACCCATGCCGTCGAGGTAGGGCATGGACAGGTCGGACAGCACCAGTGCAATGTCTTCGTGCTTGTTCAGCATGTCCCAGGCTTCTTCGCCGTCGCCGGCTTCCAGCGGCTCGAATTCGTCCTTGAGAATCTTGCGCGCGGCGATGCGGATGACGCGCGAGTCGTCCACGATCAGGACAAGGGGCTTGGATGCGGCGGCTTGTTCTGTCGACACAGAAGGTTCTCCTGGTAGGCGCGGGTCGGACGGAGTGGGTGGATAGGGGCTCAGGCGTCGCGCGCGCAGGGTCGGTTGATGGCGACTTCGCTGACGCTATCCATTTCCAGCAGGGCGCTGCGGATGCGTTGCTCGATCTCGCCGGCAAACGGACAATGCGGCGTGGTGAGCTGCAATTCGACCTGCACCCGGCCGTCGTCGATGTCGATGTCGCGGATCATGCCGAGCTCGACCAGGCTGTGATTCAGCTCCGGGTCCATGACTTGGTCGAGGATGGCGTAGATCTGGTTGGTGGTTGGCTGCAAGGCCATGGTAACTCTCCCTGTGAGCATAAGTAATGAGTGGAGCCAGTATCCCCGCTTTTCGGAATGCAGGAATTGCGCCAGGTCAAATGCGGTGGTGTCATCGGGGCTGTGCAGGCGGTGTTTGCGGTGTCGGCACCGGCGCGCGCAGAATTTTTGACGCGTGGGTCGCGGGAAGTGTCATGGGTCGGGCGCGTCCTGAATTTATGAGCGGGGTTTATGAATGGGGTCGGGAGTCCGTGTGAATACATCCGAACTGAAGTTTCTCTTCGAACTGTTGCGTCAGCCGACGGCACCGTTTCGCGAACAGGCGGTGCGCGCCTTCGCCGAGGCGGCGCTGAGCACTTGGAACATTCCGCATGGCCGCGACCCGCACGGCAATCTGCTGGTCGGTGTCCGCGATGCGGCCGATTATCGGCGCCTGCTGCGTGAGCGCAGCGATGTCCCGGTACGCCTGTTCATCGCGCACATGGACCATCCGGGTTTCCACGGTGTGCGTTGGCTGGACGAGCGTACGCTCGCCATCGCCTGGCATGGCGGTTCGCCGGTCAAGCATCTGCGCGGCGCGCGCGTGTGGCTGTCGGCGGGCAGCGGTTATTTGGGCGAGGGCGTGTTGAGCAAGGTCGTGCTGCATCCCAAGGGCTATGCCATACAGACCGCCGAGGTGCGCTGCGCGGATGCGCGGGTCTATCAGGCGGCACGCCGGGCACGCGATCTGTTCGGCGGGTTTGCCTTTCGCGCGCCGGTGTGGCGCAGCGGCCAACGCGTGTACACCAAGGCCGCCGACGATCTGATCGGCGTGTTCGCCATTCTGCAAACGGCGCGGGCCTTGTACCGGCGCGCCGGCACCACGCGACCGCCGTTCATCGGCGTGCTGACACGCGCCGAAGAGGTCGGTTTCGTCGGTGCGATCGCGCATTTGGAACTGGAATGGACGGCGGCGCGCCGACGGCCCGTGGTCGCGGTGAGTCTGGAGGCATCGCGCACCTTGCCGGGCGCGCGCATCGGCAAAGGTCCGGTGGTGCGGCTCGGTGATCGGCGCACGGTGTTCGATGCCGGCGGCATGCAGTTGCTCAGCGAACTGGCGGAACGGCGACTACCGGGTGCGCATCAGCGCCGCATCATGGACGGCGGTTCCTGCGAGGCGACCGCCGCGACCGCCTTCGGTATCCCCACGCTCGGACTGACCGTGCCCTTGGGCAACTATCACAATCAGGGTCTGGAAGGCGGCGCGGATTGCGCGCGGGCACAGGGACCGGCACCCGAGTTCGTGCATCTGAGCGATGTGCAGGGTCTGTTGACCTTGTGCCGCGCACTCATGGATCGAGACCTCGACTGGCAAGATCCGTGGGCGGCGACGCGCGAACGTCTGCGCATGAACCGCGCGCATTACGCAGGTCTGTTGGATGCGGATACAGAGTGAAGATGCACACCGATACGCGCGCATGAGGCATTAAATTTTGTTGCGCGCAGACAACGAATTCAACGCGTGTGCGCGTGTCCACAAGGCGCGCCGCGCCGCCTCGTCGGACGCGCGGATATGGGCGTCGAATGAACCTAAGTCACTGAAATAAAAAAGGCCCGCAAAGCGGGCCGAGGATCGTAACAGG
>JACREG010000025.1 GCA_016218375.1 Gammaproteobacteria bacterium | reverse complement strand
CTGATGTTCCAGCGTTCGCCGATGGCGGTGAGGAAATGCAGCAGCGCGCCGGGGCGTTCGGGGAATTCGAAGCGGTAGAGAATTTCATTGTCCAATAAAGGCGCGCGGCCGCCGACCATGTGGCGGATGTGCAGTTTGGCCACTTCGTTATCGGTCATGTCGATGACCGGATAGCCTTCCTGACGCAGTTGCGTGATGAGCGTCTGGCGTTCGCTGTCGCCCTCGCTGAGTTCGACGCCGGCGTAGACATGCGCCTGCGCGGCATCGGCATAGCGATAATTGAACTCGGTGATGGAACGCTGGCCGATGGTCTTGCAGAACTGGCGGAAGCTGCCCGGCCGCTCGGGGATGGTCACGGCCAGCAAGGCCTCGCGGCGTTCGCCCAACTCGGCGCGCTCGGCGACATGGCGCAGCCGGTCGAAGTTCATATTGGCGCCGCTGTTGATGGCAATGAGTTCCTGATCGCGGAGGTTCTCGCGTTCGACATATTTCTTCAGGCCCGCGACCGCCAGCGCGCCGGACGGTTCGACGATGGAGCGGGTATCGTCGAAGATGTCCTTGATGGCCGCGCAGATCTCGTCGGCACTGACCAGCAGAATCTCGTCGACATAGCGTTGCGCGAGTTTGAAGGTTTCCTTGCCGACTTGGCGCACCGCCGTACCGTCGGCGAAAATGCCGACCTGCTTGAGCACCACGCGGCGCTTGGCGGCCAGCGCTTGTTGCATGCTCGGCGCGTCGTCCGGCTCGACACCAATGATTTTGATCTCGGGGCGCAGTTGTTTGATGTAGGCGGCCATGCCGGCGATCAGGCCACCGCCACCGACCGGCACGAAGATGGCGTGCGGATGACCCGTATGCTGGCGCAGCAGTTCCATCGCTACCGTGCCCTGTCCGGCGATGACTTCGGGGTCGTCGAACGGGTGGATGAACACCAGGCCCTTCTCGGTAGCAAGCTGCACGGCATGTTCATAGGCCTCGTCGTAGCTGTCGCCGTGCAGCACCGCGCGCGCGCCATAGCTGCGTACCGCCGCGACCTTGATCTGCGGCGTGGTGCGCGGCATGACAATCAACGCCTTGACCCCGCGCTTACGGGCGCCCAGCGCCACGCCTTGGGCGTGATTGCCCGCGGAGGCGGCGATCACGCCCCGCGCACATTCCTCGGCACTCAGATGGGCGATCTTGTTATAGGCGCCGCGGATCTTGAAGGAGAACACCGGTTGCAGGTCTTCGCGCTTCATCCATACCGGATTGCCCAGCCGTTGGCTGAGGCGCGGCGCGGGTTCCAGGGGGGTTTCGCGCGCGACTTCGTAGACGCGCGCGTTGAGGATCATCTTCAGATAATGGTCGGGCATGGGGGGATGATATAGGGGTGGCCACATCCGGCGCAATTTATTGCATTCATTGCGCCCTACGGGGCTGCCCCTATATCATCGGCCTTCTGTCACCGGCACAAAGAAGCACGAATCATGGACCAGAACGCACTCAAGAAATTGGTCGCCGAAGCGGCCCTGGAATACGTCGAAGCGGGCACCGTCATCGGTGTCGGCACCGGCTCGACGGCGAACATGTTCATCGACGCGCTGGCGCGCATCAAGGGCAAGATCGACGGCACCGTGGCCAGTTCCGTGGCCAGCGCCGAACGCCTGAAGAGTCATGGCATCCCGGTGCTGGACCTGAACGCGGCCGGCGAGCTGTCGGTGTATGTCGACGGCGCCGACGAATCCACCAAGCACCTGCACCTCATCAAAGGCGGCGGTGGCGCACTTACCCGCGAGAAGATCGTCGCCGGCGCGGCGCGTAAATTCGTCTGCATCGCCGACGCGTCCAAACTCGTCGACGTACTCGGCGCCTTCCCGCTGCCCATCGAGGTGATCCCCATGGCGCGCAGCTTCGTCGCCCGCGAACTGGTCAAGCTCGGCGGCACACCGGTGTTGCGCGAGAACTTCACCACCGACAACGGCAACATCATCCTCGACATCCATAATCTCAAGATCATGGACCCGGTGAAGCTGGAAGCGGAGTTGAACAACATCCCCGGCATCGTCACCGTCGGCATCTTCGCCATCCGCCCGGCGGATGTGTTGTTGCTGGGGACCAAGGATGGCGTGAAGACGTTGACCTGAAATCGTAGGTTGGGGTTCGCTACGCCCACCCCAACCTACCGGGGAGCTGCGTCGATCCTGTTAACGAAAATAGAGCACTTGCCGACATAAATAGCTATGGCACAGATCGAGAGCACGGGGCACGGACGACCCCTAATGGACGCTCCACAGACTCAACCACTTAAGGACGCTTATTTTTCTTTACACCCTTGATTCGCGGCCGTTTCTGTAATGACTGAAACCGAGTTGAAAACCAGCATCGATGGCCTTGCGGTCGGCATGTATGTGACCCGTTTGGATCGTCCATGGTTGGAAACGCCGTTTCCCCTGCAAGGCATCTGCATCAAGTCTGCCGCCGATATAGAACTCCTGCGGCGCTACGCGAGCTACGTCTTCGTCGATACCCAGAAGGGCCCTTCGCCACACCCGCAATTCTGGATCACCGGAGGACGCGACCAATTCACGCTGCAAGACTCCGCCACCGCGCCCGTGCAGGCGATCTTCAAAAAATCGGATAACGAATACACGAAACTGCAGAAATGCTTTTATGAAATCAAGTCCACGCTCGATCAAGAACTCACGAGCGCGCGCGCGATCAAGGGCGAGGTAGACGCCAACCTCAAGAAGGTGCTGAACGACCTCTCCAGAGGCAAGGCGCTGGACATTGAACTGGTGAAGCAAGGCGTCGAGGCAACGGTCGACAGCATCATTCGCAATCCCTCGGCATTTTCGCTGCTGCTTCAACTGGAAAAATCCGACGACTACACCTATGTACATTCATTGGGCACATCGGTCTGGTGCGCGCAATTCGGCCGACACCTTGGCCTGGAACGCAACGAGATCATCAATCTCGCCCTGGGAGGCATGCTGCTCGATGTGGGTAAGATCAAGCTCCCCGGGACGCTGCTCCACAAGAGAGAGGCCATATCCGCCGAAGAAAGTGCGCTGATCCATCAGCACGTCGGCCACAGCGTGAGAATACTCGCCACCGCGAAGGCGGTGCCGCCCGACGTACTGAGAATGGTTGCCACGCATCATGAACGCGCCGATGGGTCTGGTTACCCCGAGGGCATCCGGAACGACCGGATTCCCATCTACGGCCGCATCGCCGGTATCGTCGACAGCTACGACGCGATGACCACGAAACGGCCCCACACCGACAGCATTTACACGCCCCATGAAGCCATCAATGAACTCTATCGGTGCAGGGAAAGCTACTTCCAGGCAGAGCTTGTCGAACAATTCATCCAGACCGTAGGTCTATACCCGACCGGGTCGCTCGTCGAATTCAATACCGGCGAGGTTGGCGTGGTCGTGGAAGTGAACGACCTCAAGCGGCTGTTCCCGACGGTGATGTTGATCCTCGACAAAGACAAGCTGCCTATGGCCGAATTCCAGACCTTGAATCTTTCCAAACACCCCAATCCCAACATACGGATCAGCAAGGCCCTGTCACATGGCGCCTATGGGATAAAAATGGAGCAGCTATTCTTATAGTCGGGCGGCACTATTTAAGGCCGGCAAAATTACTGAGCCAGTCCTTGATCTGTTCCTGGGGCATTGGCTTGGCGAAATAGTACCCTTGCGCAAGATCGCATTTTATTTTCTTCAGATACTGTAACGCGCCCAAATCTTCCACACCCTCCGCGACGACTTCCATATCGAAGGCGTGTGCCAGATCGACAATAAGTTTTACGATATTCTGGTTGGCGGGACTTCCGACAACGTTGGTAACGAAGGATTGATCTATCTTCAGCTCGTTGACTGGAAGCTTTTCGAAGTAGGACAAGGACGAATATCCCGTACCGAAATCGTCTATCGAGATGCCGATACCCATCTCCTGGAGCTCCCTCAGGATGGAGAAGCTCTTCTCGGGCTCCAGCACCAACGAGCGCTCGACGATCTCCAAGACAGGCGACACATTATCTCCGCCCCAAAGATTCATAGCATTGGCTATGAGATCCTTCAAGTCGGGCATGAGTATGAAATCGGGCGGGATGTTGACCGCGATAGATAATGGCCCCCATTTATCCGTCCACTCCGAACCTTGCCGCAGGGCGGTGTTGAAAATCCAGTTCGTAATGGGTTTTATGTGCCCCATTCTCTCTGCAATCGGTATGAAATAATTCGGCGGAATAAAACCCCGGGACGGGTGATTCCATCGCAGCAGCGCCTCGACACCCACGACGCCGCCGGAATCGAGCGCGATTTTGGGTTGATAGTGGATCTGCAATTGGTCTTTATCGAGCGCATCGTCGAGCGCAAGTTCAATATCCCAGTCCTCGGGTATTTCCTCGTCTTCGAGCGTTTCCGATATACCAATCGTCCTGCCCTTCTCCTTGGCCCCATGCAGAACCGACTCGCACTCTTTCATCAAGAACATGTAGTTGGACGCATGCAGCGGACAAAGACTTATGCCTATCGTGCAATCGACATAGATCTTCCTATCGCCAAACAGAAAAGGGGCCTGCAACAGGCGCAGTATTTTGTGCGCCGCAAGCTCGGCGTGCCCAACATTCATAATGCCGGACAGGATCAGTGCAAAGCGGTTATCGCCGATACGCGCCACATAATCCTGCTCGCGTATGACGTTTCTCAGAACGAGGGCGATCTTTTTCAGAATCTCGTCGCCGGCCTCATAGCCGTAAATATTGTTTATTCTGTAGAACCGGTTGATATCGACAATGAGGAGTGCCAGCTTGGTCTTGTAGGTGTTCGCGTCCTTGACTTGCCCGGACAGGAGCTTCAAGAAACCTTTCCGGTCATACAGACCTGTCAGTTCGTCTGTCGTGGTCACAACAACACCCGCTCCACCCCGCCGCTCTTCACCCGCTCGATGAAGTCCTTCTGCCACTGATCGCCGAGCAGGCGATTGGCAAGCTCGACGACAATGTAATCCGTCTCCAGACCGGTATCGTCGGCATAGCGCGACAGACCCTGCTGACAAGCGGGGCAACTGGTGAGCAGTTTCACGTTGCCAGCGACGGCGCGATCGGCACCGGTCAGGCTTTGAATACCCTGCTGCAATTCTTCCTGTTTGCGGAAACGGATCTGCGTAGAGATATCCGGGCGTGACACGGCCAGCGTGCCGGCCTCGCCGCAGCAGCGATCGGACAACTGCACGGGTTGGCCGAGTAGTTTGGCGGCCACGCCAGTCGGTGCGTAGGTCTTCATGGGCGTGTGGCAGGGATCGTGATAGAGATACTGCACGCCGTTCACACCCTCCGTACTGACACCCTTCTCCATTAGATACTCGTGGATGTCGAGCAGGCGGCAGCCGGGGAAAATCTTGTCGAACTCGTAGCCCATGAGCTGATCCATGCAGGTGCCGCAGGACACGATCACGGTCTTGATGTCCATGTAGTTCAGCGTATTCGCCACGCGATGGAACAACACGCGGTTGTCGGTGCTCATCTTGCGGCCACGCTCGACGTCGCCGCCGGAGGTCTGCGGATAACCGCAGCACAGATAACCCGGCGGCAACACGGTCTGCGCGCCGACTTCGTAGAGCATGGCGAGTGTCGCCAAGCCGATCTGACTGAACAAACGTTCCGAGCCGCACCCGGGGAAATAGAACACGGCATCCGACTCGTCCGTGACCTTGGTCGGGTCGCGCAGGATCGGCACCAGCTTGCTGTCTTCCACACCCAGCAATGCGCGCATGGTCTGTGTCGGCAGACCGCCGGGCATGGGCTTCTTTACGAAGTTGATGACTTGCGTTTGAATGGACATCGCGCCGGTGGTCGCGTGTGGCACGCTGCCATTGCCGCGCGGCAGCAGACGTTTGGCGAATTGATACGCCAGGCGCTGACTCTTGTAACCCCATTCGATCATCGCCTTGCGCATGAGTTTGATCGTGCGCGGATCGGTGACATTGAGGAAAGCCATCGCCGCCCAGGTGGCCGGGCTGGTGCGCTTCTGACCGCGCTCGCGCAGGATGTGGCGCATGCGCATGGAGACGTCGCCGAAGTCGATGTTCACCGGACAAGGATTGAGACACTTGTGGCAGACGGTGCAGTGATCGGCCACGTCGTTCATCTCGTCGAAGTGACGGATGGAAATGCCGCGCCGCGTTTGCTCCTCGTACAGGAACGCCTCGATGATGAGCCCGGTGGCGAGGATCTTATTGCGCGGCGAGTACAACAGATTGGCGCGCGGGATATGCGTGTTGCACACCGGCTTGCACTTGCCGCAGCGCAGGCAGTTGCGGATGTCGTCGTTGAGTTCGCCAAGCTCGCTCTCTTCCAGCAACAGCGCCTCTTGCTGCACCAAGCGCAGCGACGGCGTGTAAGCATTCTCCAGACCGGAGCCGGCCAGCAGCTTGCCGGCGTTGAAGCGGTTGTCAGGATCGACCTTGCGCTTGAAAGCAGTAAACGCGTCGATCACGGCCTGGTCGAGGTACTGGATTTTGGTGATGCCGATGCCGTGCTCACCGGAGATTACGCCACCCAGCGCGGTCGCCAGCGCCATCACCCGATCGACAATGCGTTCGGCCTCGTGCAGCATCGGATAATCGTTGGAGTTCACCGGGATGTTGGTGTGCACATTGCCGTCGCCGGCGTGCATGTGCGTAGCGACAAACAGCCGGCTGGAACGGATGCGTTTGTGGATCGCATCCAGTTGCGCGGTTACGCCGTCCCATTCGCGGCCGGTGAAAATTTCCTTGAGCGGGCGTTCGACTTCGCCCCGATAGGAAACGCGCAGTTCGCGTTTGAGCAACAGCGCCAGCAGCGTTTCGCCGGGCGCGGTGCGTGCGCGCAGTTCGCCCGGCAACAGGTTCGCATGCCGTTCCGCGGGATGGTCGAGATTTTCCAGCAGCGTGCGCCAGCGCCCGGCCACTGCTCGCAGGTGAACGCGCGCGGCCTCGGTCTTGGCGACGACGATGGCGCGGTTCTCGGCACTGTCTTCGTAGTCGGTGCCGGTGCGCAGCTCGGGCAGATCGTCGGCGAGATAGTCCAGCACGGCATCGATCATCGCCAACTTGTTGCGCGTGGAGTGCTCGATGTTGATACGCTCGATACCCTCCTCGTATTCGGCGAGGCGTTCCAGCGGGATCACCACGTCTTCGTTGATCTTGAAGGCGTTGGTGTGCGTGGCGATGGCGGCGGTACGGGCGCGATCCAACCAAAAGCGGCGGCGCGCCTCGGGGCTCACGGCAACGAAACCCTCGGCACCGCGCGCGTTGGCCATGCGCACGACGACGGAACAGGCATCGGCAACGGCGTCTTCGTCGTCGCCCGACACATCGATCAGCAACACCATCTTCGGCAATTCTCGCTTAGGCGCCTTGGTGCTGTAGTTCACCGCCTTGACGTAGCGCTCGTCGAGATGTTCCAGACCGGACAGCAGCACATCGTCACGCGCGTCCAGATAATCCTTGGTCTCGACGATGGCCGGCACGGCGCGGTGCAGATCGCTGCCGAAGAACTCCAGACACAGCGTGCGCGTGAACGCAGGGCTGCGGTGCAGCACGAACACCGCCGAGGTAATCAGGCCGTCGCAGCCTTCCTTCTGAATGCCGGGCAGACCGCCGAGAAATTTGTCGGTAACGTCCTTGCCGAGACCTTGCTTACGCAGCGCGGCACCCGGCAGTTGCAACAACTCCGACTCGCCGCTGCGCGTGCGGCCATCGGCGTTGTAACGCGTGATACGGAAACTCACCGTCGGCTGATCGTGGATCTTGCTCAGGTTGTGGTTGAGGCGTTCGACCTCCAGCCACTGCGCGTCCGGCGTGACCATGCGCCAGGACACCAGGTTGTCCAGCGTCGTGCCCCACAGCAC
The DNA here is from genome assembly GCA_016218375.1 of Gammaproteobacteria bacterium. Classification (GTDB taxonomy): domain Bacteria; phylum Pseudomonadota; class Gammaproteobacteria; order Thiohalobacterales; family Thiohalobacteraceae; genus JAHJQQ01. The sequence goes on along the minus strand of JACREG010000025.1, from coordinate 12,907 downwards.
GGCCTTCTTGCCGCCGGCGTTCATGGACACGTTACCGCCGATGGTCGAGGCATCCTGCGAAGTCGGATCGACGGCGAACACATAGCCCGCGCTCTCGGCGCGTTCGCTGACGCGTCTGGTGATGACACCTGCGCCCGCGCGCACGGTCGCGACTTCGCGATCCACGCCTTCGAGACGGCGCAACTCCACGTGGCCCAGCGTTTCCAGTTTTTCGGTGTTGACGACGGCGCTGTCGCCGGACAACGGCACGGCGCTGCCGGTGTAGCCGGTGCCGCCGCCACGCGGGATGACGGTGAGTCCCAGTTCGATACAGGCCGCGACCACCGCGCAAACTTCCTCTTCGCTATCGGGGCTGACGACCACACAGGGCATTTCGACGCGCCAGTCGGTAGCGTCGGTCGCGTGCGAGACGCGCGCCAGCCCGCCGAAGTCGATGTTGTCGGCGCGCGTGACTTTGCCGAGGCGACGACGAATCTTGCGCCGTAACTCGCGCGTATGCGGGAACCACGTCTCGAAACGTTGCACCGCCGCGCGCGCGCGTTCGACCAGTTGCAGGGCACGGTCATTGCCTTCGGCGCGAGAGACGATCTGGTCTAGGCGATGGTGCAGCGCATGCGCCAACGAGGCCCAACGTTTTTGATTGTCGAGCAGATCGTCCTGGATGTAAGGGTTGCGGTCGATGACCCACATGTCGCCCAACACCTCGAACAACATGCGCGCCGAACGTCCGGTCTTGCGCGAACCGCGCAGATCGTTGAGCACATTCCACATCTCCGCACCGAGATAACGGATCACGATCTCGCGGTCGGAGAACGAGGTGTAGTTGTAGGGGATCTCGCGGATGCGAGCGGGGTTCTGGGTCATTGGCGTCGGGGCCGGCAGCGACTACGGAATTGCAGGCATTCTAGCACTGGGCGGTAGAATGGATGTGCTACGGGTGAAATGGATTTTGGGTATTGCGCCCTACGGGTTACGGGTGGGCTATGAAATATGCGCCCGCCCAGCGACCAATAAAAAAACGGGGCCCGAAGGCCCCGTTCTCTGTTCGACTTCGTCTTGCGACGAATTAGAACTTGTGACGCAAGCCAACACCGAAGGTGTCGGTTTCGCCGCAACCGGCGCAGTCGTCGCTGATCTGGTTGAAGCCGGCGTAGGTCAGGGTGCGCTTGCTGAAGCTGTACACACCCGCCACAGTCCAGGAGTCATACCCAGTGTCGGCACCCGCGGCAGAGTCATCATCGCCCTGACCGTACTGGGCAACCAGCATGGCGCTGCCCATGGTGTAGGAACCACCCAGCATCCACACGTCGGCGCTGTCGTTGGAAACACCGGCACCGGAACCCGGCACGCCGTTGGCAATCAGACCACCGTCGGATTCGAACTGGCCATAAACAGCCGCGTCGCCGAAGCTGTAGCTACCACCGATTTTCCAGGCATCGTCATCGCCGCCCTGATCGGAGGTCACGTAGTCTACGAAGGCCAGGATCGGGCCATTCGCATACTTGCCGCCCAGGCTGTAGGCATCGTCGTCAGGGCTGCAACCCGGAGCGCTGGCCGCAGTACAGTTCTCGTCGAACGAATAGGTCGCGCCGGCGGTGAAACCATTGAAGTCCGGGGTATCGTAACCGACGGTGTTGGTGGCACGGCCTTCGCCGTTGGAACCATCACCCGAGTGCAGACCGGACTGCATGCCCGTGGCGCGGGTATCCAGGGCGCTGTCCCACAGCGGGTCAATCGAGGAACCGGTGGACTTGTACAGGGTGGACATGGTGCCGAAGCGAACCTTACCAAAGCCACCGTCCAGACCGATCCACTGGTCGCGACCAGTACCGATGTCACCGGCAGCAGTGTCGCTGCCACTCGGGTCAACCGTGTATTCCAACTGGAAGATGGCGTTCAGGCCATTGCCCAGATCTTCGGAACCTTTCAGGCCGACGCGGGAGTTGTTGGATGCCATGTTGATGTCGTCGCTGGCACCATCGATGTCCTGAGCATTGATCGACAGGTCAACTTGGCCATAGACGGTAACGTCAGCCAGGGCAACCACGGGAGCGGCCATGACAGCGATGATTGCAGCGGAAAGAATCTTCTTGTCCATTTGATGTACCCCTTTTTCCAGGATAGGAACGGTTTGAAACGGTGGTCAATCTAGCCCACCTCGAACATGAATGCAACACCTATTCGCAAAAAAACTACAATCCCTTTGTTTTGTAGCTTTCAAGCAACACATCCTGCGGTGGCGCCTGGGGCCTGCAACGGCAAGCGCCCCAAAATCTTGAGGATCTGGTCACAAGAATTTTTTGGGCCAGTGGCATAGGCGTGTGTTTTTGGCCCGGACAACCCGCGGATTGGAGTAGAAACAATGATGCCGTTGCCACAACGCCTCACCCAAATAAACACAAGCCAATAAAAAACCCCGCCATGAAGGCGGGGTTGTTTATTGGCTGGGGGACTAGGATTCGAACCTAGATTAGAGGAGTCAGAGTCCACCGTCCTGCCGTTAGACGATCCCCCAAGGAACATCCTTACCCGGCTGCTCGCGATTGCGATCCGCGAGAGACTGGGCGCGGGCGGCCCCATTTATAACAGTGGAGCCACCCGCAACCACAAACGCGATTAGCGCTTGCTGAACTGGACGCCGCGACGGGCTTTGCGCAGACCGACTTTCTTACGTTCCACTTCACGGGCATCGCGGGTCACGAAACCGGCTTTGCGCAGCGGCGAACGCAGTTGCTCGTCGTGCAGCATCAGGGCACGGGTGATGCCGTGACGGATCGCGCCGGCCTGGCCGCTGATACCGCCGCCGGCCACGGTGACGTAGATGTCGAACTTGTCGGTCAGGCTGGTCTTCTCCAGCGGCTGACGCACGATCATGCGGGCGGTTTCGCGGCCGAAGTAGACATCGATCGGACGCTGGTTGATGGTGATCTGGCCGGTGCCCTTGCGCAGGAAAACGCGCGCGGTGGAAGTCTTGCGACGGCCGGTGCTGTAGAACTGTTGCTGCGCCATGTTACGCGTTCCCTAAAAAATTAAATGTCGAGCGGTTGGGGCTGTTGAGCGGCATGCTGATGTTCCGCGCCGGCATACACTTTCAGCTTGCGGAACATCGCGCGGCCCAGCGGATTCTTCGGCAGCATGCCCTTAACGGCAATCTCGATGATCCGCTCCGGCGCACGCGCACGCAGCTTGGCGAGATTGGTGGTCTTCAGGCTGCCGATGTAGCCGGTGTGATGATGATAGAGCTTGTTCTGCTCTTTGCGACCGGTCACAGCGACCTTCTCGGCGTTGACGACGACCAAATAATCGCCGGTATCCACATGCGGGGTATATTCCGGCTTATGCTTGCCGCGCAGACGGCTGGCCAATTCGGTCGCCAGACGTCCCAGGGTTTTGCCCGTCGCGTCAATGACATACCAATCGCGTTTGACGGTTTCCGGCTTGGCACTGTAGGTCTTCATGAAAACGTAACTCCACACACCGACATCGAAGAAGAGGCGGAATGGTATAGAAGTCAGGGAGAAGATTCAAGGCGCCGTGACACGGGTTTTGCTCGCCAGCCCCCGACTGGGGCACGCCCGCACAAGCGAGCCTTCCATATATATGGGCCGATACGGATAGGATCTGGGATTGAACTCGGGTCGCGGGCAAAAAAATAGCGCGGCAGGAGGTGCCGCGCTAAAAACCACCAAAGGAGGATGGAGGAGTACTGAACCGCCGGTTTTTGAGGGGGGCCGGCGATTCAGTATGTGAGAATTCTCTAATACTCTGAGACGCCTGTCAACACCCTCCGCAAAAATTTTTCCGTGGCCCAGCCTGGCCCCGACTACCCTCCCCAAAAGGGGCGGTCCGGCTCAGATTTTCAGGCGCTCCACCGGCCGGCCATTGACCAAGTGCTCCTCGATGATCTCGTCGATATCCGCGCGGTCCACATAGCTGTACCAGATACCGTCCGGATACACGACCAGCACCGGCCCCTCGCTGCAGCGATCCAGACAGCCGGCGGTGTTGATACGCACCTTGCCGGGACCGGCAATACCTAACTCCTTGGTCCGTTGCTTGGCGTAATCGCGCATCGCCTGCGCATCGAAGCGCTGGCAACAGGCACTGCCGTCCGCGCGCAGGTTGGTGCAGAAGAAGACGTGGTACGTGTAATAGCTCATGGCATCACCAGCCGAGCGCGTGACCGAAACTCTCGCGGTAACGCTCTGCAAATTCATCGCGGCTGAAACGATGGTTCTGGGTGCCGTGGTGTTCGATCTTGAGCGCGCCCATCAACGCGGCGATACGCCCGGTTACTTCCCAGTCGAGACCGTTCATCAGTCCATAGAGCAAACCGCCGCGATAGGCATCGCCGCAACCGGTCGGGTCGATGACCTCGCGCGCCTGCGCGACAGGAATGTCGATACGTTTGCTAGAGAGATAGATTTCCGAACCCTTGCCGCCACGGGTGACGATCAACGCTTCCACGCGCTCGGCGATTTCATGCGGCGACAGGCCGGTGCGGTCGCAGATCAATTGCGATTCATAGTCGTTGACGCAAACGTAATTGGCCTTGTCGATGAAGTCGACCAGCTCTTCGCCGCCGAACAATGGCAATCCCTGACCCGGATCGAAAATGAACGGGATACCTGCCTCGGCGAATTGCGTCGCATGCTCGATCATGCCGGTGCGACCATCGGGCGACACGATGCCCAGCGTAATGCCCTGGGCGTCTTCGACCTTGTTGCGATGTGCGTGATCCATGGCGCCCGGATGGAAGGCGATGATCTGGTTGTCGTCCAGATCGGTGGTAATGAAGGCCTGCGCGGTATAAGTACCCTCAACAACGGTCACATGCTTGAGCGCGATGCCCTGCTTCTCCAGCCACTCGGCATAGGGCCTGAAATCGGTACCGACCGTGCCCATCGGCAACGGTTCACCGCCGAGCAGCTTGAGGTTATAAGCGATGTTGGCCGCGCAGCCGCCGAACTCGCGGCGCATATCCGGCACATGAAAGGCGACATTCAGAATATGCACCTTGTCCGGCAGAATGTGATTCTTGAAGCGGTCGTGGAACACCATGATGGTGTCGTAAGCGAAGGAACCACAGATCAGTGCGGGCATGGTTGTTCTCTCTATCGGATCAGATTCGACAATATCTTCTTCCTGCTAGGAGCGGCCTCCGGCCGCGAACCGTTCATGGCAAACCGTTCGCGGCCGAAGGCCGCTCCTACAGGACGATCAATTCCATAACACCAACGCCCACACCACGGCGGCATTGAGCAGCGCGACCAGCACGGCGGCAGAGCCGATATCCTTGGCACGACCGGACAATTCATGATGCTCGCCACCGAAGCGGTCCACAACCGCCTCGATACCGGAATTGAGCAACTCGACGATCAGCACCGACAACCACACCGCGAGCAGCAAGGCGCGTTCGAAACCGGTGTGCCCCAACCACAGCGCCAACGGCACGATTACAAATGTCGCCGCCAGTTCCTGACGGAAGGCCGCCTCATGGCGCGCCGCCGCGCACAGGCCCAGCCAGGAGAAGCGCGTGGCATTGATCAGCCGACGCAGTCCGGTGTTGTTGGCCGGTTTGCCCATCAGGCGGCCGGCGCCTTCCAGGTCAGATCCAACTCGCGCGCCGCGCGCACGTCGTCGAGACGGCGCACCGGTTGCGTGTGCGGCGCCTCTTTCAACACCTCCGGCGTGCTGCGCGCCTCGTCGAGAATCCGCACCATCGCCGCGACGAATCCGTCCAGATCCTCCTTGGCTTCGGTCTCGCTCGGCTCGATCAGCAAACACTCCGGCACCAGCATGGGGAAATACGTCGTCGGCGCGTGATAACCGAAATCGAGCAGACGTTTGGCGAAATCCATCGCCGAGGTACCGAGTTCCTTTTCCTGTTTCTTCAGTGTGACGATGAACTCGTGCGTGGCGCGTCGATTCGGGAAAGCCACGTCGAAACCGGCATCGCGCAGTTTCGCCATCAGGTAATTCGCATTCAGCGTCGCGTACTCGGCCACGCGATGCATGCCTTCGTGACCGAGCATGCGCGCATAGATATACGCACGCAGCAACACACCGGCATTGCCCATGAACGCGGACAACCGGCCGATGGACTGCGGCTTTTCCTTTTCGGTGATCCAGACATATTCGTCACCGTCGATACCGACCATCGGCACCGGCAGGAACGGTTCCAGGCGCGCGCTCACGCCCACCGGACCCGCGCCCGGACCACCGCCGCCGTGCGGCGTGGAGAAGGTCTTGTGCAGATTCATGTGGATCACGTCAAAGCCCATGTCGCCGGGCCGCACCTTGCCGAGAATCGCATTGAGATTCGCACCGTCGTAATACAGCAGACCGCCGGCATCGTGCACGATCTTGGCGATGTCCTTGATGCGCCGTTCGAATATACCCAGCGTGGACGGATTGGTGAGCATAATACCGGCCGTGTGCGGACCGACCGCGGCCTTCAGCGCATCGAGATCGACGTCGCCCTGTTTATCGGTGGGGATCTCGTGCACCGTGTAACCGCACATGGTCGCCGTAGCCGGATTGGTGCCGTGCGCCGCGTCCGGCACCAGGATCTCGGTACGTGCCGTGTCGTTGCGCGCAACGTGATAGGCACGAATCATCGCCACACCGGCGAACTCACCCTGCGCGCCCGCCGCCGGCGTCAACGACACCGCCTGCATGCCGGTGACTTCTTTCAACATCTCCTGCAACTCATACAGGCACGCCATGAAGCCCTGCCCCGCCGACGCCGGGCCGAGTGGATGCCGCGCCAGGAAACCCGGCAGCATCGCCAACGTGTTGCAGGCGCGCGGGTTATATTTCATGGTGCAGGAACCGAGCGGATAAAAATTCGTGTCGATGGAGAAATTCTTCTGCGACAGCCGCGTGTAGTGACGCACCGCCTGGAGTTCGGAGACTTCCGGCAGACTGGGCGCGTCGGTGCGCAACTGGCTCGTGGGAATGTCGGCACAGTCCTGCGAGTGCAGCGGGGATTGCGCGGTGGCGGCGCGGCCGGGACGGGATTGTTCGAAGATCAGCATATATGTCTCTTAACCAAAGCCCATTCATTGCGTCATTCCCGCATGCGCCGGAATGACAGGTTATTGACCTACAGTGCAGCAAGAGCCTTATCGTAATTCGGCTCCTGCGCAATCTCCGGCACCAACTCGGTATAGACCACTTTATCGTTGGCATCGATCACGACCACAGCGCGTGCGGTGATACCGGCCAGCGGGCCGTCGGTGATTAGCACGCCGTAGTCCTTGGCGAAATTCTTACTGCGCATCATCGATAGCGAGGCCACTGTGTCCACGTTGGCGCTGGCGCAGAACCGGCTCATGGCGAACGGCAGGTCGGCGGAGATCACCAGCATGACCACATCGTCGCGGCCCTTGGCATGGGCGTTGAATTTCTCGGTCGAAGTCGCGCACACCGGCGTATCCAGACTCGGTACGATGTTGAGCAGCTTCTTCTTGCCTTTATAGTCGGCCAGCGAACGGTCGGCGAGATCCTTGTCGACCAGTTTGAAATCCGGCGCCTGACCGCCAACAGCCGGCAGATCGCCGTTGGTGTTGATGGGGGTTCCCTTCAAAGTGATTTTGGCCATGTCCTATTCTCCTCGTCAGTCGTAGGTTGGGGTGAGCATATGCGCACCCCAACGCGGGTACGTCCCTCGGCAACATGTTGGGGTTCGCCTGCGCTCACCCCAACGCGAATCACATCTTCGGCTTCACCGGACAACCCGCCGTGGTCTGGCGCTCGATCAGTTTATGCAAATGATCGGCGAACAGATTGAGATCGGCCTCGGTCTTGGTCTCGGTGGCACACACCAGCAGGCAATCGCCGAGTTCCGGATAGTCCTGTTCCAATGCATAGCCCGGCAGCAGGTTGTGCGCGGCCAGCGGACGCAGCAGGTTCTTCAACGGCACCCGCAAACGCAGGACGCATTCGTGGAAGTACGCGCCCGTGAACACCGGCTCGACATACTGATTGGCGATGAGCTTGGCAACCAGACTGCGGGTATTGGCGTGACAGGCCTGCGCCACCTTCTGCAAACCCGTTCCGCCGACGATCGCCATGTGAATGGTCGCCGCGGTCACCAACAAGCCTTGATTGGTGCAGATGTTCGAGGTCGCCTTGGAGCGGCGGATATGTTGCTCGCGCGCTTGCAAGGTGAGCGTATAACCGGTGCGCCCGTCGCGGTCGACGGTACGACCAACGATGCGACCGGGCATTTGCCGCACATAATCCTTGCGGCAGCACATGAAGCCGAAGTACGGGCCGCCCGAGGACAACGGCGCGCCCAAGGGCTGACCTTCGCCGCAGACGATGTCGGCGCCTTGCGCGCCCCCCGGCGATCCCCATTGGCCCGGCGGCTTCAACAGCGCCATCGCGACGGGATTGACCACGCCGATGACCAAGGCCTTGTTGGCATGCGCCCAGTCGGTCAACGCGTCGACCTCTTCGAGCACGCCGAAGAAATTCGGCTGCGGAATCACCAACGCGGCGATGTCCTCGCCGTTATAACGTTCCAGCGACGCGGGGACGAGATTGCCGCACGCGGTGCAATACGGCAGTTCCACCAGTTCGATGCCCTGGTTCGACACAATGCTGCGCACCACCTTGCGATACAGCGGATGCACCGTGCTCGGCATCAGAATGCGCTTGCTCTTGGCGTTGCGGTTGGCGCGCACCGCCATCAGCACCGCCTCGGCAAGCCCGGAGGCGCCGTCGTAGAGCGAGGCGTTGGACACATCCATCGCCATCAGCCGCGCCATCATGGTCTGGTATTCGTACAGCAGTTGCAGCGTGCCCTGGCTGGCCTCGGCCTGATACGGCGTATAGGCCGTGTAGAACTCGCCGCGCGTGGCAATCTCCCACACCGCCGCCGGGATGTGATGCTCGTAGGCACCGGCACCGATGAAACACAACGGTTGACCGTCGCGCGCGGCGCGCTCGTGCATCACGCGAGCGATATCCTGTTCGATCAATGCCGCGGGGATGGCCTGCAAACCGCGCGCGCGCAGTTCGGCGGGGAGTTCGTCGAACAGCGCGTCGACGTCCTTAGCGCCGATGGCGGCCAACATCTCGCGGACATAGTGTTCGGTATGGGGGATAAACGGCATCGATCTATCTCTGTTGCATGTTCCATGTAGCCCGGATGCAGTGCAGCGCAATCCGGGGCGTTCAGCGAATGACACCCCGGATTGCGCTGCACTGCATCCAGGCTACCGCTTCAATGTTCTTCCGCCGCCACGAACGCCGCATACGCGGCGGCATCCATCAGCGCATCCACCGCGGCCGTGTCGGCCACCTTCAACTTCAACAACCAGCCGCTGCCGTACGGGTCTTGATTGACGCTCTCCGGCGCATCGGCGAGCCCGGCGTTGCCTTCGATAACGTCACCGGCCACCGGCGCATACACATCGGACGCAGCCTTCACCGACTCGACCACCGCGCAGGCCTCGTTGGCCTTGACGCTGCGACCGGCGTCCGGCACTTCCACATACACCATGTCGCCGAGCTGATCCTGCGCATGTTCGGTGATGCCGACCAGCGCGGTACCGTCGGCCGCGAGTTTCAGCCATTCGTGGCTCTTGGTGTATTTCAGATCCGCCGGGATGTTGCTCATGGTGTGCTCCTCTTAATCCTGATCTTGGAATTCAAAAATTCAAAAGAAGGTCGGTTGGGGGGACAGAGCTGAAGATCTGTCCCCCAGTGATTAGATAGCCACCTTCACTTCGCCATTGCGCACGAACGGCAGCTTGACGATGCGCGCCGGTTCGAGGCGGCCGCGAATGTCGACTTCGCAGCGCTCGCCGTTCGCCGCCGCCGGGATGCGCGCCAGCGCGATCGAACGACCCAAGCTCGGCGCGAAACTGCCGCTGGTGATCTCGCCCTCGCCCGCCGCCGTCAGCACCTTTTGGTGATTGCGCAGCACGCCTTTGCCTTCCAACAGCAGCGCCACCAGTTTGCTCGGCGCGCCCGCGGCGCGTTGTTTATCCAACACGGCGCGGCCGATGAAATCGCGTTCGGCCGGTTCCCAACCGAGCGTCCAGCCCAAACCGGATTCCAGCGGCGTGGTGTCCTCGGTCATATCGGAACCGTAGAGATTCATGCCCGCTTCCAAACGCAAGGTATCGCGCGCGCCCAACCCGATCGGACGCACGCCGCGTTCGGCGAGTGCGCACCAGAAACGTTCGGCGTCCGCCGCCGGCAAAACGATTTCGAAGCCGTCCTCGCCGGTGTAACCGGTACGCGCGACGAACCATTCGCCGTCTTCGATATTGGTCACGGCGAAGAACGGCTGCAACTCGGCGGCGCAGTCGCGCAAATCGCCTTGCAGCAGATCCAGCACATGGTCGCGCGCCGCCGGACCCTGCACGGCGATCATGGCGAAATCCGGCCGCGCCCGCACCGATACGCCGAACGGCTGCGCCTGTTGCTTGAGCCAGGCCAGATCTTTTTCGCGCGTCCCGGCATTGACCACCATGCGGAAGAAATCCTCGCGCAGGAAATACACGATCAGATCGTCGATGACGCCGCCGCGCTCGTTGAGCATGCAACTGTACAGCGCCTTGCCCGGCGCTTGCAGACGGTCGATGTTGTTGGCGAGCAGTTTGCGCAGAAACGCGCGGGTGTGTGCGCCGGAGAGATCCACGACGCACATGTGCGAGACATCGAACATCCCGGCGTCGCGGCGCACGGCGTGATGTTCTTCGATCTGGGAACCGTAGTTGATGGGCATTTCCCAGCCGGCAAAATCCACGATCTTGCCGCCCATGCGGACATGCTGGTCGTACAGCGGGGTGTGATTGCCCATGGTGCTGACTCTCCAAAATTCGGTGTGTGGACAACGGCACGAGAGGGATTGGGAATTGGGGTCAGAGTCGAATTCAAACACCGCGGCTGAGTTGTATCCGCACGAGTGACTAATTCGACTCTGACCCCAATTCCCAATCCCCCCGCCCCTCTGTCCACCAACCTGAGAGTATTGACGCCGGCAGCGTGAGAATCTCGCCGACGTTCTGGCCCCTTCGGTGGGCCGGCACACGGCAGATTGCCAGGGCGCGACCGCTCTCCAGAGTCAACGTACTGCCGTGGTCCTTTTGCCTGAGCGTTTCCGGGCGTGTTGCGCCTTCGGCGGCCCGGGATTATGCACCCGGGCTCTCTCCCACGACGGCTTGCGTTGAGGGTGCCGACTATACCCCAGTAAGCGGGTGAGGGGCTAGAACCCAAACCGATGTAGGGCGCAATGAATGTAATGAATTATGCCGGCTGTTTTCGCAGTCACACATCCGACCATCCGGCGCAATTCGCTTCGCGCATCGCGCCCTACGCCGCCGAAGGTCGGGCCATCTTGGGCAGATCCCCCGCCAGGCCCATGGCATGCCGGGCCAGCACCTGTTTCACCGGACCCGCGCGATCCGCCAGTCCCAATCCCGCATTCCGCAACCACTGCACGGGCCGGGCTGGGGAACCGAACAGATCTTTGAATCCATCCATGGCCCGTTGCATGGCGTGGTTGTCGCCATGACGCCAGCGCTCGTAGCGGCGCAGATTGCCGGGTAGCCCGTAATCGCGCCCCGCCGCACGCGTATCCAACACCACTTCGGCCAGCGTCGCGGCGTCCAGCAAGCCGAGATTGACGCCTTGCCCGGCCAGCGGATGGATCACATGCGCGGCATCGCCGACCAGGGCCAGACGTTCGGCGATGTAATGCGTGGCGTGCATGCGCCGCAACGGGAACCGCGCACGTTCCTCGACGGCCGTGATGCGACCCAAGCGATGCTCGAAGGCCTCGCCGAGTCGTTCGAGAAATTCGGGCGTATCGAGCGCGCACAATTCGGCCGCCTGTTGCGGCGTGGTCGACCAGACGATGGAACTGCGTCCGTCGCGCAGCGGCAGAAACGCCAGCGGCCCGCTGGGCAGGAAACGTTGCCAGGCGGTTTCCTGGTGCGGTTGCTCGGTCGTCACGACGGCGACCACGGCCTCCTGCTGGTAATCGCGCACCGCGACCGCGATATCGGCCATGCCGCGCACCCGCGAGGCTGCGCCGTCGGCCCCGACCAGCAGCCGCGCATGCACAACGCGTCCGTCGACCAGAGTGATGCGCATGGCGTCGTTGTCCAATTCAAACGCGCCGAGTTCCGCCGGGCACAGCCGCGTCAGCGTCGGCAGCATGTCCATGCGTGCATTCAGCGCCGCCTGGATCACGCGCTGTTCGACGATATAACCCAAGGTCGGTTCGCCCAGTTCGGCACAATCGAAATGGATCGTGCCGGGACCGCTGGCGTCCCACACGCGCATATCGCGGAATGGACTCACGCCGCCGCGTTCGATGGCATCCCAACAGTCGATCGCGCGGAAGATGCGTTCCGAGGCGCGGGTGATGGCAAACACGCGAATATCGACACTGCCGGCCGGCCACACCCGTTGCGGCTCGCGCGCCTCGATCACCGCGACCAGCAACCCCGCCTGCGCCAGCGCGCAGGCCAGCGTCCCGCCGACGCACCCGCCGCCGACGATGGCGATATCGTAAAACATGTCCTGTGTTGTATCGGCGTTCACAATTCCAGCCCCCGCGCCAAACGCGGCAGTCGCCCGGCCCGGCCCATGGTCAATTTGGCGAAGATGCGTTTGGCCGGCGGACACAGATCCAAGGCCAGCATGCCGAGATCGCGCACCCAGGCAACCGGCGGCAGCGGATTGGTGAACAGGCGCGTCAAGCCATCGGTGAAGGCAATCACGCGGCGATGATCGCCTTGGCGCCACTCGGCATAACGCGCAAGCACCGCCAGATCGCCGATATCGCACGCTGCGCGCCGCGCATCGAGCAACACCTCTGCAAGCGCGGCGACATCGCGCAAGCCGAGGTTGAATCCTTGTCCGGCGATGGGGTGCAAGG
>JACREG010000024.1 GCA_016218375.1 Gammaproteobacteria bacterium | reverse complement strand
AGCGACCCGCGCTGAACCGCTTAGGCGCGCGCGCGCTTCTCTTCCTGCTTGCGGGCAAACCACTTCTCGGCTTCCTCGTCCCAACCGTCCATGCGGATGTAGGAACTCTGGCGCGGGTTGTTGACCATGTTCGGATCAACGTCGATGCCGATGCCTTCGAGGAAATTCACCAGACCGATACGCTCGACCATCTCGCCGCAACGCTCATGCTCCAGACCGTTTTCGGCCCAGAAGTCGATGATGGTCTCGCCCAACTCGTCGATGCGGTCGTAATCCTCTTCGGACTCCATCTTCATGAAGGGGATCACGACGGTGCCCATCAGGTCACCGATCTTCAGGGTGCGCTTGCCGCCGATGAGGATGGTCACGCCCTTGTCGTCGCCGGGGCTCAGGGCCTTGGTCATGACGTTCAGGCAGTGCATGCAGCGTACGCAGTTGCGGTTGTCGACGGTCAGAGTGTCGTCGGCGTTCAGCGTCAGCGCTTGGGTCGGGCAACGCGTGGTGACGTTGTCGATCACATACTGACGGCCTTTCTTGGCGACGAAAGCCTTCACTTCGGCCTGGTCGACCTTCATGTCGTCGCGCCAAGTACCGATGACCGCGAAGTCGGAACGCTCGATGGCGTTCTGGCAATCGTTCGGGCAGCCGGAGACCTTGAACTTGAACTTGTAGGGCAGGGCCGGACGGTGCACGTCGTCGGTGAACCGGTTCAGCAGCTTGCGGTGGATGTTGTGCTCGGAGCAGCAGCTCTGTTCGCAACGGGCCGCGCCGACGCAGGACATGCCGGTACGCACGCAGGGACCGGCACCACCCAGATCCCAACCGTACTCGTTGATCTCGTCGAAGAAGTGCTGGGTGCCCTCGGTGTTGGTGCCGATGAACATGATGTTGCCGGTCTGACCGTGGAAGGTCACCAGACCGGAACCGTACTTCTCCCAGCTATCGCCGAGCTGACGCAGCATGGCGGTGGTGTAGAAGTTGCCGGCGGGCGGCTGAACGCGAATGGTGTGGAATTCTTTGGACTCGGGGAAGGCGCTACCGACTTCGGAGAAGCGGGGAATGATGCCGCCGCCGTAGCCGAACACGGAGACCGTGCCGCCTTTCCAGTAACCCTTGCGGGTTTCGTAGGAGTGTTCCAACTGGCCAAGCAGGGAGTTGGTCACTTCACGGATGCGTTGTTCAGGATGTTGATCACGTAACCGCTTGATGCCCGAAATGAAGCTCGGCCAGGGGCCGTTTTCCAGCTCGTCGAGCATCGGAGTTTCATGGTGCTTGTTGGCCATGTCTGTCTCCTAAGATTTTGGATTGGCAGGTTGTGCATCTTGAGCGCTCCACATCGGAGTGCCCGCTTCAAATCGAAAGCTATACCCGACTACGACACTACGTGCGCAGCCAATAACGGGGTGTGTCGATTGCTACCCGAATACCCCAGTTACTCGTGCGAGGAAGTCTAGGGGTGTCGCCGCGGGGAGAATACCCTACCCATGGGGTGTTTCGCGCCGGGTAGACTATCCCAGATGGGGTAGTTGGGCAACCGCCCGAATCCCCCGGTTTGTCTGGGTGTGGCAGCCGTGTTGGAATGCGGCATAATAATTAGCGTTTGATTATATGCTTACGAGCGAGTCAAGCGCCAGGGGCAGGGTCGCCGCAAGGGCGGCGTACAGGGTAGGACGATGGTGCAAGAATTCCGTGAAAATCCCTTTTTGCTAGATAAGCCTCAGGCCTATCGGGCATGGCGTGCGCGCAAGCTGGATACGTATCCAAAGACGATTGCGGAGCTGATCGTCGAGGTGGCCGATTTGGCACATCCAACGCCGGCGGAACGCTCGGCTATTGTCTCCGTCTGTCGCCGGGCCAATATGGCGATTTTTCGCTCCGCAGCCGGCGCTGGAGATAAATCCGCCATACGTGCGTTTGGGCAGGCATTTGGGTTGGTGCGCTTGGATGCGAATCTTTACGCCGACGATGACGGTATCACCGCGCTCCAGGTTTCCGACGTCGAACGCAAGCGGGACTTCATTCCTTACACCAACCAACGTCTGAATTGGCACACGGACGGTTATTACAACACGCCCGATCGGCAGATCCGCGGTCTGGTGATGTTCTGCGCGAGGGATGCGCTGGAGGGCGGCGAGAATCATCTGCTCGATCATGAAATCGCCTATATCCTGCTACGGGATGCCGAACCGCGTTTCATCGAGGCCTTGATGCATCCGCAGGCCATGACGATTCCGGCCAATTGCGAGCAAGGCGTGGAAATCCGTGCGGCGGAAACGGGGCCGGTGTTCGCGATCGAACCGGGTACCGGCAACCTGCATATGCGTTACAGCGCGCGGACGCGCAACATCGAGTGGCGGAACGATCCCATGACGCTGGCCGCGGTCGAATTCCTGCAAAATCTGTGGGAAGCGGGTTGCGATTATGTCTATCACTATCGGCTAATGCCGGGCGAAGGCATTATCTGCAATAATGTTTTGCACAATCGGACCGCCTTTCGCGACGATCCGGCGAGCGGGAAAAAACGGCTGATGTATCGTGCCCGATATTTCGATCGTATCGCCGCCACGAATTTTTCAGACGTATGCAGCGCGCCGAACCTGCCCTGATAAACATCTGTGCGGTGCGCACGAAACCGGAGAGACAGAACGCATGTTGTGGTTGAGCGAAATTCTTTTGCAAGAACACGAACTCGTGTCCTTCGATCAACTGCTGGTCAGCGTGAAGCGGCGTGCCGGCGAAGGCGAGATGTTTTTCCGTATCGATGTGAAACCACCGTTCAAGGATACGCCGGTCGATTGGGAAGATCGGCTCGAAGCGGCGTTTTCCTCGGCGGCGCGCTAACCCCTATACGAGCGATTCTCGAACCATGTTCTGGAACGAAGACAAACAGGAAGACAAAGGCTATCGGATTCCCGACGATATCGTCGATCTGAGCTTTGCCATCCGCTGCAAAATGTTGCCTCTCGATCATGCCTATGCGCTGTCTCATGCGCTGCATGGCGCGTTGCCCTGGCTCGCCGATGAAGAGGCCGCCGGCGTCCACCTCATTCACGGCGCCGAGTCGGGTAACGGCTGGTATCGTCCTCAGGATACGTCCGGCGCGCTGCTGCATTTGTCGCGACGCACGCGGATGATGTTGCGGGTACCCAAGCACCGCGTCGACGATGCGCGCGCGCTGGAAGGCGCGGTGCTGGACGTTGCCGGCAACCGCCTGGAAATCAGTAGTGAGGGCACAATCAAACTGCTGAGTGCCATGTCGACCTTGTTCGCGCGGCATGTGGTGATGGCCGATCCGCACATGAACGAGGCGGCCTTTCTCGAACAGGTTGTGGCGGACATGCGTGGCTTGGGTATTCGCGTGAACAAAATCCTGTGCGGCAAGGCCCACGATCTGCATACCCCCGAGGGCGTGGTCCATACGCAGAGCGTGATGATCGCCGATCTGGAACCTGAATCCGCCGTGCTGTTGCAGCAGAAGGGCATCGGTCCCGGCCGGAAAATGGGTTGTGGGCTCTTTCTACCTCACAGGGGGATTAAAGCTGTGAAGGAAACGCATTAGAACGGCAACCTCCGGGCAGAAGGTTTACCCATTCGCCGGCCCGATATTGATCGCGACAGATAACCGCAACTCCGAGCTGAGATTGGTCGTCACCTCATGCACCATCGCGGGCGCAAATAATACCAACTTGCCTTCCTGCGGGCGAATGCTGATGTGGTTACCCGCAGTGTGCAGGATCAGGTCGCCGGAGTTTTCGGGTACACGAATGTAATAGACCGCGGAGAGTAACTCGTCGTTCTCGTCATGGTGATGTGGAAGCGTCCGCTGCCCCGGCCCCATGGCATTGAACCAGAACCCGGCCTTCAACGCCTCTACCGCCAAACCTAGATGGCGCCCGGCCTGTTGTTTCACCCGGTCGAGTATCGATGCGATATCGGGTATGTCAGTCTCGCCGATGTAGCTGTTTTCGAAGCGGCCCGCGAAATAATGCGTCTGCCGCACCCGGTCCGTTCCGGTCAGTTCCATGAATCGGGCGTACAGACCGGCATTGAGCGCGTGTGGATTTTCTACAATTAATTCTTGGAAAAACATGTCATTATCAGGGTGTCGGGGAGTATGGTCGATATTCTAGCTGCAAACGACCCATTCCTGAAACCTGTGCCACGCAGGCAAATATCAGCAGACGCGCTATGCGGAGCCGTTTTCCGGCTTCTGCGGGCCTCAGCCCTCTTCCGATACTAGCTACATTGCAATACAATTCTGCGCCGCAAATTCTTTCCTAACTTTGAATCGGGAGCATGGCAATGGCAGGTGCACTGGAAGTAAACGGCAAGTCCATCGAGTGTGACGATAACGGCAATCTCATTGATCCGGCCGAGTGGAACGAGGATGTCGCCAAGGCACTCGCCGCCGAGGATGGCATCGAACTGACGGAAAAACACTTCGACGTCCTGAATTATCTGCGTGCATGTTACTTTGATAACAACGGCGAACAACCCATGGAGCGCATTATTCTGAAGGGTATGTCCGAGATATGGGGCGCCAAACTCAGCAGTAAAGATCTCTATGAACTGTTTCCTGGCGCGCCCAGTAAGCAGGGCAATCGGATTGCGGGGTTACCGTACATCGCGCGCAAGGGCGGCTATTGATTCCTGACTTTTTACGGGGTCGCCCGTTGGGGATATAGCAAGGGGCGGGGCCGGGCCCTATAGTGCCCCCAGCCCGTGCGGTAGCATTTTACTGAACCAGTGGCACGACGAGCGTGCCGGAGGCAAAGAACATGAGCGAAAAGACTAACTTGATCAAAGAAATGCTGGAAATGCAGAAGAAGTTCATGGAGTACGAACACGGTCACGGCGTGACCCAGGAAGAATACTTCGCCCCGAACTCTGGCCATGTCCTCGATGGCTATCGCCAGAAATACGCAGAGATGGCCATGAAGGTCGTCGACTTGGCGCATGCCGAGAAGGGCTCGCGTCGCTGAGGCGATCGGGTTCTGCATCCTGTTCAAGGGGAGACGCGAAAAAGGCCGCAAATGCGGCCTTTTTTGTTGTGGTGCCCCGCCGTGCAGCGTTACACGTCGGACCACATCCGCACCAGATTCGCATAGCTGTTGCTCACCCAGCCGGTTTCCTCGGCGTCCGGCCGTTCCTGGAGCAGCTTTTCCCGCGCCTGACTGAGTTGATAGAGCAATTCGCGCTGACCGGGGTCGCGTATCAGACTCTGCGCCCAGGTAACGGCCACCAGCCGCTCACCGCGCGTCACGGTGTTGATGTGGTGCAGGCTGGACGAGGGGTAGACAACGGCGTCGCCCGCTGCGAGTTTGATCTGCTGTTCACCGAAGGTGCTGCATATCACCAGTTCACCGCCTGCGTAATCGGCGGGGTCGCACAGGAACACGGTGGTGGAAACGTCCGATCGGTATTGATCGACCCCGGTGCCCATGATGGGGTCGTCGATATGATTGCCGTACTGCATACCTGCGCTGTAGCGCGCGTAGTAGGGCGCAGCGATACGGCGTGGCAGCACAGCTCGCTGGTATAGGGGGTGCTGTACCAGACATCCCATGACGATATTGTTCAGCGCCGCATAAAGGTCGGCTTCTTGAATCAACTCCTGGTTATGCTTGACGCGTTGCGCTTCCAAACCGGCGGACAGTTTTCCATCCTTGAATTGGCCGCGTTGCAGAAGCTGACGCGCACGCTCGAGTTGTGGCGGCGGTATAACCCCAGAGATCGTCAGTAACATAGGTTTTATTTTCCATGGCTGTGTGGCGAATGGTGGGTAAAATAGCCGGACCGATCGACGCTGTCGATGTCATTCATTCCGCACGGAGACCTATATGCGCTTTAACGTGATGATCGACGACCAGACTTACCCCTTCGATGTGCCGCAGTTCGTCATCGACGAGGGCGAGGAATTTTTTGCCCAACTTGATCGCGACATGGATCGGGGTTATCAGATGAGCCGCACCTGGGTGGAGAAGCCCGACCGCCTGAACCGTTGTCAGATCGTGGCCGACCGGATTCTGGATGCGATTTCCCGCGAGAATAACCAGCTCGGAGTCATGATGGCGGCGTATATCCTGACGCGCATGCCGGGTGTGACCGGTGTTCGGCTCAGCACCGAAGGCGATATGCTGGAGCATGAATTTGTCACGGGTGCGTAAACGCTCGTGATCCTCAACGCAGCCGTTTATGCATCTCGCTATGCCGGATAGTCTCGTACAGCGTGTGCGCGGGCGCGGTGACCCGATAGCCCAAGTGCTCATAAAAGCCGATGCTGTCGTCGCGGGCATGCAGCACGATTTCATCTGCACCGAGCAAGCGCGCCACCTTCTCCAATTCCAGTGCCAATGCGACACCGATCCCCTGCCGCTGCCGGTCGTGCTCCACGGCCATATAACGGATCTGGGCTTGTTCCGGGTTGTTGAGATGCAGGCGTGCCACGCCCACGGGGATACGCTCTTCGACGCAGGCCATGCGGTGCCAGCTTTGAGTTTCCAACGTATCGCGTTCGCTGCCCAAGGGTTGTCCCCAGGGCTGACGCAGAATACGCCAGCGCAGCGCGAAGTAGCGTTCGAAGTCCTCGGCGGTTTCGGGTGTCAGGATATGCATGGTGCGGATGCGTATCTGCGCACTCAGGCAAACACTACCCAAGTGGTGGCGATGTATTTCACGCCTTCTTCCAAGGTCACGCCACGGTGTTCGTGTGTCCAGAACGGCGGGAACAGCAGTAGTTTCCCTTCCTCGGGTTTTGCCTTCACATCCTGGAACAAAAATTCGGTTTCCCCACCGGGGCCGGCGACGCTGTTCAGATACCAGACTGCGACCAATTGACGTTGGCTGAATTCGTGACTGCCGCCGTCGATGTGCCAGTGATAATGTTCGCCGGGCAGGGTACGTTGTATGGCATAACCCATGTCTTTGAACGGCCCTTTGAAGTACGGATAGACCTCGCGGAATTCCTTGAGTGCCAGCCCCAGCGAGCGGAACAGATTATTGTCGACATCCTTCCAATGCGGCTTGCCACTGACGACGAGATCGGTCGATTTCTTAATGCTGCGGTCCGTCTGCGCCGTTTGGCCGATGCGGCCTTGATAGTGTTCGTCCTCATGCGCCTCGAAGCGCTGGATCATGTCTCGACAGAGAAAATCGGGCAAAGCATTGCGTTGTTCGAAAATGAACGTGTGCGGTTTGATTTCTTGGATGGTTTGCAGCCTTGGGGATGCGGGCGGAGATGCGTGGGGAGATACGGCTGGCGAATTCGGCATGGGGATGTCCTGTGAGGTTGACGACGAGTGCGCCGATTGTCTTATAGCGGGTTGGCGTCGATCAAGCTTTGCAGGGCATCGGGCGTCGCTCCCTCCGTGTGCAGTTGCAGTGCGCGTTGGGCCAATGCCTGCCAATGCGCCGGTGCACGGGCGAGGTAGTCGTCCAAGGCGTCCAGGCGTTGGGTCTTGAGCCAGTTGTCGTAAGCCCGCAGCAATTCCGGCGCGAGCGCTTTGCGCATCGGCGTCAGCGTGGCGAAAAAGAAATGGATGTTGGCCGGCTGGTCCGCTTCCAATAACGCGGGGAGGGTGGACACACTGTCGGCGAGGTGGTCGCGCAGGGCGCGCAAGGCCAGCTCAATCCGCGACCGCGGCATCTCCGCCAGCATCTCTTCCCAGCCTGTCCCCAGCAATTTGCCGGCCATCACCTCACCGTCTTCGTGCAGCAGGAGTGTCGGAATATGCGCATCGGTCTTGCGCGCGAGCGCGTGGTCGTCATCGGCGCCGAAGTCGTAACACGCAATCGCCCGGCCCATGGGATTTTCAAGCTGGTTCCAGCGCCATTCCTCGATCTTTTCCCAGATCATCCGGCGCAGGGATTCGCGACGCACGAAAATGGTATTGCCCAATGTCATCGCCGGCGGCGCGGCGAGATCGCGGGCGAATTCCTCGGCGGCGATCAACACCGTGAAATCCTGTTCCACCTGGCGGCGTTCGAGGCGTGCCAGGAAGAAATGCGGACGACCGTACTGTCCGAGTCCGGCGCTGTAGACGAGACCTTGTGGATTCAACGTGTCGTTCAGGCTATGCGTGTCGAAAGGATCGTGCTCGTCGCCGTTGATCGGCAAACGCGCAAACGCTTCGTGCTCCAGGCCTTCCCACAGTTGTTCGCGCTCTTTCAGCCATAGCCCGACATCCGCGCGCGGGAGTGGCGTGGAAAAGGTGTAGCCCTTTTCCCAGCGGAAATATTCGCGCATCTTGAGCAGGTAGACGCACAGCGTATAGTCGCCGGCATGCAATGCGTCGGCGATGTTGCAGTTCTTCTGCACGGCGGCCAGCAGAGGTGAGAAGGTAGTGTCCATAGGCAAGGCGATAACGGTTTTTCCCGGAGCGAGTGCTAGAGTAAATCCCGAGAAAAATAGTATAGTATCGCCTTCCAGTGCGCCAGCGCGCGAAGCTGATTGGCGTGTTGGCGAGGTTTAAGATATCCCCCGAACCGTTGGGGTAACGTGTTGGAGTCTGCTGTGCGAATCAAAACGCGTTGGAACAATAAGGACAAGGCCCGTTCCATTCAGGACATCGTCAGTGCCTTGGGTTTTTCCCTGTGGCGTATCGGTCAGGGGGCGTTGCTCAATCTTGAGAACGAGGGTTTCCAGACGGACACTCAGTTGCAGCGTATGGACGTCATGCAGGAATTCGAGGCCTTTCTGGTGCACATGGTGGATCGCATGGCCTATGACCGCATGGACGACCAGGAACGTGCCGAGTTCATCACCGCGTTGGCGCATAAAATCGCCGATTACGTGCAGGACAATACCCGCGATATCCTGGGTAATGGCGATCACCGCACGCCGTTCTTCGAACGCCTGAATCGGCGCATGGACGAGTATGCGGATTTTTCCGTGGTCGACGATGAACCGAGCTTTCAGTTATTGCGTTACTTCGGCGACCGCATGACGGAGGTATTGGGCGAGCGTCAACAAAAATGGGTCGGCACGCAAGTGATCGACATCGAGGCGCCGCAGGCCATGAAGACGCTCAAGCGTGCCGTCGCCAGTTTGGTGCCCAAGCAACAGCCTGCCGCCTGAGCATCGGCCAATAAAAAATCGGGTGGTAGAAATCGGGCAATAAAAAAGGCGGGGATGCCCGCCTTTTTTATACTCGAAGAAAGTTCGAAGACTTACTTCTTGACCCAGCTTTCGAAGCCGCCGCCGTCCTTCTCCAGGCCTTTTTCGTAGCCGGCGTTGTAGGCGTCGTTGACGCGCTGCTCTTCGCGCTTCGGATTGTGGTAGTAGGCGGAGGCCCAGCCGCTGATGTATTCGGGGTCCACGCCGGCCTTTTCCATCTTGGTGATCGCATCGTAGTACGGATTCATGTTTAATCTCCTTCTCTAAGCAGCTTCACAAAGTTGATATCGAACGCGTCAGTCGCCGGGGCGGTTGCCGCGCAATTGCCAAATCCTCAACTGCCCGCCTGAAAATGGGCGAGGGCAGCACCTGAGTTCAAAACGCCACGAACGGCGTCCGCGGCAGCCTGCAAAGATGCATGACGTTGCAGGTGGTTGAGCGTAAGCGCCGCAGTATAAACCAAACTGTCGTAGGTCGGCCCCTGTTGCCCTTTGAGCGCGGCCAGACCGGCCTCGGCCGCGTGTTGCGCCAAAGTGTCGGTGTCGGGTATCGCATCGCCATCGATACCGGTCTTCGGAATCGGCACGGCGCGACTGCCCTGGCGAATACCGAGCGTTTCCGGTGCGATTTCGAGGAACTGTTCCGCCCCCTTGGCGTGATAATAGAAAACCTTGCCCGGCTGCTGGAGCGAGGGCGTTACACCGCCTTCGACGCCGCGCACGATCAGGGCGGAGTCGAAGCCGGCGAAGCGGCCAAGCGCCGCGTACACGGGCGGGTAGGCCTTGTGTACATAGCCGGTCAGCAGGTGGGTCTTGATCCGCCCGCACACCGGATGCACCAGTGTCTCGACCGTGGTCAGCACTTGGCGCTTCACGATGCGCTGGCGCAGGCCGACGAGATCGTGCAGCGGGGCGCAGAACTGGCGTTGGTCCACATAGGCCCAGCCTATCTCGGGAATGCCCAGGCGCAAGGCGGCTTCGGTCGGTGTCAGGTCGACATTGATGCCGGCACAACGCAAGACTTTACGGTGAGTTACGCCAAACTTCGGACCGACGGTCTCAAGCCCGTGCGAAATCGCCGGGATGCCGCAAGCGGCGAGAACTGCCGGCAAAAACGGGGAAGCGGGGAGTCCGTGCACAAAACCATCGTAGGGATCGGCGACATCGACCAGCTCGTCCACGGGCGCTTCGACGCGGATCATCGTATCGATGATGCCCTGCAAGATGCCCTTGTTCTCGGCCTCGGTCTCGCGTTTCATGCGCAAGCCGATGAAAAACACTGCGGCCTGCACGGGGTCGCCGCCGGACAGAATCGAACGCATGGCGGCCCGGGCCTCGTCGAACGAGAGATCCTTGCTGTACTCGGGGCCGGTGGCGACTTTCTGAATGCACGACCGCAGCGTGATCGGAGCTTCAGTGTCGATGATTGCGTTCATATCCGATACCATGAGGACCGACTTGGTGTTACGGGTTGGCCGCATAAGCACGGATTTCCCGCTTCAGTCATGTACGGTAGTCAAACGGCTGGGGAGTATACCGTTCGGCTCGTCGTGCTCTGAATATCCCCATAGAGGTGTGCTCTGCATGGGTATAGGCGCACCCGACGTCCACCTACGTCGTGGGAACAGACGCCTTGCCTATTGGGATATGGGTATTCTGAGGTAAGTCGGATAACATGATGTTATCAAAGGCAATACCATTCCATCTGTGCGGTAACGCCGCACTGCGCAGCCAAAACCGGAGACGCCGATGTTGGACAACGACGAGATGAGTTTCACCAGTGCCATGGCCGCGTTCGAGGCCAAGCATTTCTCGCGCGCGATGCAATTGCTGTCGCCCTTCGCCGAGCAGGGCAATGCCGAGGCCCAGCACCGGGTCGCGATCATGTTTCAGAACGGACTCGGTATGGCGCGCAATCCGGAGGCGGCGGTGAAGTGGATGCGTGCCGCGGCCGAGCAGGGGCATGCCCTGGCGCAACACGGCCTGGGCTTCATGTATCTGGAAGGCGAGTGTGTGCCGAAAGACGGCGAGCAGGCCGCGCTCTGGTTCAAGCGCGCCGCCGAACAAGGACTGGCGGGATCGCTGACCACGCTGGCCATGATGTACGAGCAGGGCAACGGTGTCGCGCAGGATATTGAAGAGGCCAAACGCCTGTATAAACTGGCGGGCTTCGACCGCTGAGACGGTCGTCGAGACGAGTATTGCAGGATGGAACTGTCGGCTGAAGATGCGTTGCGCCTGAATGTCCTGCTGGCCAACGAGCCGCATGCGGTCCGCATCGACGAATCGGCCATGGCGTTGTACGGCTTTTCAGCGCGCGGTGAATCCAAGATCAAGCTCAATCCCACCTGCCGCGACGAGGCGTACATCAAACGCGTGCGTGAAATGCTCTCCAGCCATGTGTTGGGTTCGCCGGGCGGTTATCCCATCTATCTACGGCGTTGGACGCGCATGGGGCAGGCGCGGGACGACAGCCTGGAAAAGCTGCTGCTGCTCGGCGAGCCCGAGGCGGTGGTGGCTGTGGTGCATGCCACCGGGTTGACCGACGAATTGGCGCGCCGTGCCTGGTGGGCCATGCCGACCGCCGACAATGCCCGCATGATGCTCACGCGCGAATGCGTGACCCGCGGCGCGATGGGGCCGGTGCTGGCGCACTATCTCATCGACTATCTGCCGTTCGAGGAAGACCCGCAGGCGATGATCGAAAGCGTGCGCTTGATTCTGCAACCGGGCTTGATCGACGCCGAGACACGTCTGCGCATCTGGACCAAGGCACGCAGCAAGAACACCTACTTCGTCGGCTTTCTATTGGCGATTCCGGACGACCTGCCGGACCCGGCGCCCATTCACCCCGCAGGTCCCGAGCTCATCGGCGCACTACAGTCGCTGACCGCGATCGGGAATCCGTATGCCCGGCAACTGTGCCGGGTTCTCGATGTGCCCGGGCAGTCGTTCCTCGCGACGGCCGAACTCGTGCTGCGCAAACCGAATAATCAGGATGTCATGGTGGCGCTGCTGGAGGCGATCCAGGCTTACTTCCAGGATGTGGCCGATGGGGATATGCGTCTGCAATCGATCGATGACGTCGAGGCGCAGGCACGGGCGCGTTGCGAGAGCGTGGCGTGCGGCGATGCCCCGCTTGCGGAATTGCTGGCGCAGGTTCCCGATGTCAAACCCATGCTACGCGCCATGCTGATTTTATCCGCCGTCGGCGAGCGCTTGGTCGCACCGGTGTTCGCGCGGACCGATGCCATCGGCACGGTCATGCGCCGCAAACTGGAACCGATCACCACACCGTTGTTGGCCGAGATGGCCGTACTGCGCGGCAGCAGCCGTTAACAGGTTGTTAACCGCGTACCATCCAGATCAGCAGCAATACAAAGCCCACGACCGCGGCAATGGGCAGCAGCAATCCGCGCCAATCCTCGGCGCTGCCCTTGGGCCCATGTTCCAGCCAGTGCTTGGCCACCGGCCAGAGCCGGAACGCGAGGATGCCCAGCACCACGGCCCAGGCGATTTTCATCCACAATTCCATCAGCCGGTTTTCTCTCTACCGAAATGAAAAAGGCAGGTCATGTCTTGGAACATGACCTGCCTCGGCGTTAGCCAACGTTGGCGCGTCAGTCGTCGCCGCCTGCGAACGCGGTGAGCAATTGCAGCAGGCTGACAAACAGGTTGTACAAATCGAGATACAGCGACACGGTGGCGCGGATGTAATTGGTCTCGCCGCCGTTGACGATGCGGCTGGTGTCGAACAGGATCATGGCGCTCATCAGCATGACCATCACTGCCGAAATCGTCAGGTGCAGCGCGGGGATGGCCAGGAACATGTTGCCGATCATCGCCAGCAGCACCACGATCATGCCCGCGAACAGGAACCCGCCCATGAAACTGAAATCGCGACGCGTGGTCAGCGCGTAGGCGGACAGTCCGAGGAAAATCGCACCCGTGCCGCCCAGTGCCGTGGCGACCAGTTTGCCGCCGCCGGGAATGGCCAGATACTGGGTCAACAACGGTCCCAAGCCCAGGCCCAGCAGACCGGTAATGCCAAACACGACCGCGATACCCGCGGCGGAATTTTCCGTGCGCGGTAGCACCAGCCAGATCAGGCCGATGGCGCCCAGCGAGGCGATCATCGACATGCCCCGCGGCATACCGATCGCCATGCCCACGCCCGCCATCAGGGCGCTGAACAACAGCGTCATGGACAACAGCGCATAGGTGTTACGAACGACCTTGTGACTGGCCAGCGCGGTATCCTGACCCGTAGTCAGAACACGATCAAAAGCATTCATGCGTAAAACCTCCGGTTGGGTATGACACTCCACAGTGACCGCGGAGTTTGAGTGGAGTTCAGGATAGCATGCCGAGACGGGGAGACAAGCCCGCGTAACCATTGAATCCTCGCTGCAATCCGGGGACAAAATCCGGGAAATCGGGTATCGTTGGCGGCGCCGGAGAGGTGGCTGAGCGGCCGAAAGCGACGGTCTTGAAAACCGTTGAGGGGCAACCCTCCGTGGGTTCGAATCCCACCCTCTCCGCCAAACATGGCTGCCAGATTGCACAACGACACGGCAGTAACAAACGGAATTGATGGATATGCGATGGGGAGCGAGATGATACAGATATTGCTAGTCGACGATCACGATTTGGTGCGGGCCGGGCTTAAGCGCATTCTCGAAGACGTCAAAAACATCAAGGTAATCGGCGAGGCCAGTACCGGCGAAGACGCTATTTTGATGGTTCGCCAGCGCAAGCCGGACGTGGTCATCATGGACGTGAACATGCCGGGCATCGGCGGCTTGGAAACCACCCGCAAGCTGATGCAGATCGACCCCGACATCAAAGTCATCGTCGTGACCGTGCATGTGGAAGAACCCTATCCGACGCGCTTGCTCGAAGCCGGCGCGGCTGGCTATCTGACCAAGTCCTGCGCCGTCGACGAGATCGTCGCCGCGATTCAGACCGTGGCCAAAGGCGAACGCTATGTCGGCGCCGATATTGCCCGGCAGGTTGCGCTGTCGATGCTGCCCGGCGGTAAGCGTTCGCTGTTCGAGAAGCTTTCGCAGCGCGAGATGCAGGTCATGTTGATGGTGACGCAAGGGCATAGCATCCAGGATATCTCGGATCGGCTCTGTTTGAGTCCGAAAACGGTGAGCACCTACCGCTATCGCCTGTATGAAAAACTCGGCGTGGATAACGATGTCGAGCTGACACATCTCGCCATGCGCCATGGGGTGATTTCCGTCGAGCCCACGCCGGAGTGAAGGCGATCCCCGTGCAATCCGACAGCATAAGCTTCGATGCGGAGTGCCGGCGCTGCGAACGTCTTGCGGAATTTCTCGACGACGTCCGCCGTGATTATCCGGCCTATTATGCGCGGCCAGTCCCGCCCTTCGGCGATCGCGACGCGCGTTTGCTGATTGTGGGGCTGGCGCCCGGCATGCATGGCGCGAATGCCAGCGGCCGACCGTTCACTGGCGATCATGCCGGGATTCTCCTGTACCGCACCCTGTACGATTTCGGCTTTGCCTCGCATCCGGAGTCGGTGGCGCGCGATGATGGATTGGTGTTGCGCGACTGCCGCATCACCAACGCCGTGAAATGTCTGCCGCCGCAGAACAAGCCGCTGCCGCGCGAGATTCAGTGTTGCAACGATTTTCTCAAGGTCGAACTTTCAGAATTGCGCGCGGGCACCGTGATCCTGGCCCTGGGACGCATCGCCCACGATGCCGTGCTGCGCGCGCTGGCCAAGCGCGGCAAGGATTTTGTATTCGGCCATGCCGCCGAACATGCCTTGGGCAACGGTCTGACCTTGCTCGATTCCTACCATTGCAGCCGCTACAACACCCAGACGCGGCGTCTCACCGAAGACATGTTCCGCGCCGTTGTCGCGCGCGCTCGGGCACTGCTAGGCGCTGGATAAAGCCATGGGCGGTACCAGTTCATGCTTCGATGCGCGCGAGTTTCTCCGTCATCTGACCTCGCATCCCGGCGTGTATCGGATGCTGGCGGTTGATGGCGAAGTGCTGTATGTCGGCAAGGCGCGCAATCTGAAAAACCGCGTCTCCAGTTATTTCCGCAGCGGCGGATTAAGCGCGAAGACGCAGGCGTTGATGCATCAAGTCGTCAATGTCGAAGTCACCGTCACGCATACCGAAAGCGAGGCGCTGCTGCTCGAAAACAATCTCATCAAGTCCTTGCAGCCGCGCTATAACGTGCTGCTGCGCGACGATAAGAGTTATCCCTACATCTATCTGTCCATCACCCAGACCTATCCGCGCCTGATGCTGCACCGTGGCGCGCGCAAGGCCAAAGGGCGCTACTTCGGGCCGTATCCGAACGCCTCGGCCGTGCGCGAGAGCCTGCATCTGTTGCAGAAGGTATTCCGCGTTCGCCAATGCGAGGACAGCTTTTTCGAGAACCGCTCGCGGCCCTGTCTGCAATACCAGATCAAACGCTGCACGGGGCCGTGTGTCGGGCTGATCTCGCCGGAGGCCTACGCGGAGGACGTGCGCCACACTGTGCAGTTTCTCGAAGGGCGTAACAGCGAGATCATCGACGAGCTGGCGCGGCGCATGGATGCCGCGGCGGCGGCGCTGGACTACGAAGACGCGGCGCGTTATCGCGATCAGATCGTCAATCTGCGCCGCGTTCAGGAACGCCAGTATGTCAGCGGCGAGCGCGGCGATCTGGATATCCTCGCGGTGGTGACTGCGGGCGGTGTGGCCTGCGTGCAGGTGTTCTACATCCGCGCCGGGCGCAATCTCGGCAACAAGGCGTTTTTCCCACGCGTTCCGGGAGAGGCCGCGCCCGATGAAATTCTGTCTGCCTTCGTCGCGCAATACTATCTGGGCCGCGAGGTGCCAAACGAACTGTTGGTGAATGTCGATCTGCCCGATGCCGAATGGCTGACCCAGGTGTTGGGCGAGCAGGCGGGGCATGTCGTTGCCGTGCGCAGCCGGGTGCGCGGCGAACGCGCACGCTGGCTGGAGATGGCCGAACGCAACGCCCAGCATGCCGTGCAGGTGCGCGTATCCAGTCGCGCCGGTCTGTATCAACGCTTCGAGGCTTTGCAGCAGGCGCTGGCGCTCGACGAGCCGATCGCCCGCGTGGAATGTTTCGATATCAGCCATACGCAGGGCGAGGCGACTGTGGCATCGTGTGTGGTATTTGGATTGGAAGGCGCCGTAAAATCCGATTACCGGCGTTTCAATATCGAAGGCATCGCGCCCGGCGACGATTACGGCGCGATGGCGCAGGCGCTGTTGCGGCGCTACACACGGATTAGTGCGGGCGAAGGCGTGATGCCGGATCTGATTCTGATCGACGGCGGCAAGGGGCAACTCGCCGCGGCTGGTCGTGTGCTGGATGAACTGCAATTGAGCGGCGTGCCGGTGGTGGGCGTGGCGAAGGGGCCGGAGCGTAAAGCCGGCTGGGAAGTGCTGCACCGGCGCGATGGCAGCGAATTGCGGCTGCCGGCCGATAATCCAGGCCTGCATCTGATCCAGCAGGTGCGCGACGAGGCGCACCGTTTCGCCATCACCGGCCACCGGCAACGGCGCGGTCGCAGTCGCACCGAGTCGCCCTTGGAAGCGATCCCGGGTATCGGCCCCAAACGCCGGCAGCAATTGTTGCGGCAGTTCGGCGGGCTGCGCGAAGTGGCGCGCGCCGGCATCGAGGATCTGCTCAAGGTGAAGGGCATCAGTCGCGAACTGGCGCAAGAGATATACAATGCCTTTCACGGCGAAGGGCAGTGACGGCAACCCGAAACACCACGGACTGAGACTATGAATTACAACATTCCCAATCTGCTGACTTTGTTGCGCATCGCACTGATTCCGGTGTTTGTCTTGGTGTTCTATCTGCCGTATGCGTGGGTGCATGCCGTGACCGCGGCGATCTTCGCTCTGGCGGCAGTGACCGACTGGCTGGATGGTTATCTGGCGCGGCGCTTGGGGCAGATGTCGGCCTTCGGCGCCTTCCTCGACCCGGTGGCCGACAAGCTCATGGTTGCAGTGGCGCTGGTGGTGCTGATCGATGCCAATCCGACCGATTTTCATGGCGCGGTGCTGGCAATGCCTGCGGCGGTCATCATCGGTCGCGAGATTGCCATTTCGGCCCTGCGCGAATGGATGGCCGAACTGGGCGAACGCGCCCAGGTGGCGGTTTCGGTGATCGGTAAGATCAAGACCACCGCTCAGATGGTCGCGCTGCTGTTTTTGCTATACCAGCACCCGATCGGTGGATTGGACACCGTGATGTTCGGTCTGGTGGCGCTGTACGTGGCGGCGGTGCTGACCCTCTGGTCGATGATTATCTACCTGAGGGCGGCCTGGCCGATCCTGACGCGGGCGTGATTTTCCGCCGGATCGTCCATTCTCAGCTTGACAGACTAAGGCCGGCCGTTAGAATACGGGGCTCTTCGAAGCGGGAATAGCTCAGTTGGTAGAGCACAACCTTGCCAAGGTTGGGGTCGCGAGTTCGAGTCTCGTTTCCCGCTCCAAATTTTGAGGCTTCGCAAGGAAACCTCGGTCGTGGTCCCGCACCAGCCGAGGTTTTTTTGTCCGTGCAGGTGCGAAGCCGAGATCGTCTTTGGCTGGGTGGCAGAGTGGTTATGCAGCGGCCTGCAAAGCCGTGTACCTCGGTTCGATTCCGGGCCTAGCCTCCATTTCTCCCCTTT
>JACREG010000026.1 GCA_016218375.1 Gammaproteobacteria bacterium | reverse complement strand
GTCGGTTACGCAATCGCAGGCGGTGCTGCGCGATCTGCGCGCAGGCGGCGCCATCGCCGTGGTGTTCAGCCGGCCGACGACGCATGGAACTCTGCAACTGAAGGGCGTGCGGGCGCGCATCGCCCAGCTCGCGGAAGGCGATCGCGAAGCGATGCGGGCCTACAGCCAAAGCTTCGGCGAGGAAATCGGCGTGATCGGTTTCCACGATCCTTTCAACAATACGATCATGTCCGGCACCGAAGAAGACGCCGTCGCCGTGAGCTTCATGCCAACCGCCGCTTTCGAACAGACGCCCGGGCCTTCCGCCGGTCAGCCCCTGAGTCCTAAATCGTGACACCGATGCTCAGCGAACTCCGCCACTGCTTCGAGGGCGCCGTGCCCTCGGTAGTCGCGACCTGCGCGCCCGACGGCACGCCGAATGTCGCGTATCTGTCGCAAGTGCATTACGTCGATGCCGCGCATGTGGCGCTGACCTTTCAGTTCTTCAACACCACGCGCAAGAACATTCTGGTCAATCCACGCGCGGTCGCTCAGGTGATCGATCCGGTGTCGGCTGCGCATTACCGCTTGCAACTCGAATACCTGCGTACCGAAACCGACGGTCCGCTGTTCGAAAATATGAAGGCCAAGCTCGCCGGCATCGCCTCGCACACCGGCATGAGCAAGGTGTTTCGCTTGCAGGGCTCTGATGTGTACCGCGTGTTGGACATCGAGTGCGTGTTCGGCGAATCGTCCGGCCAGGCCGCGCCGCGTCAGCCGCTGCTGCCGGGATTGCGCGCCTGTCTCGCCGGACTCGCCGGCTGCACGGATCTGGCGGCCTTGTTCGATGCCACGCTGCAAGGTCTCGAACGCCATTGCGAGGTCCGCCACGCGATGCTGCTCATGCACGACGCCGTGCGCGAACGTTTGTACACCGTTGCCAGCCGTGGCTATCCCCAATCCGGCGTCGGCTCGGAAATCCGTATCGGTGAAGGCATCGTCGGCGTGGCCGCGCGCGAACGCACACCTATCCGCATCGGCTATACGGCGCAGGAATATCTCTACAGTCGCGCCGTGCGCGAGGGTTTCGAGAAGAGTGCCGACGGCGATGCGCTCGAAACCGAAATTCCGTTTCCGGGTCTCGCGGAATCGGGCAGTCAGTTGGCGGTGCCGATAACGCTTGGCACGCGTCTGCTCGGCGTGCTCTATGTGGAAAGCCCGCAGGAGCGACGCTTCACGTATGAAGACGAAGACGCACTGGCGGTGTTGGCAGGGCAGTTGGCGCTGTCCATCGAACTGCTGGCGCATTCCGCCGAACAGCACGAAGACGGCGCCGTCGCTGCGGTGCCGCCTCCGGCCGTGCAGGGCGCTCCGGTTATAGTCAAACACTTCGCCGCCGACCACAGCGTGTTTATCGACAACGATTACCTCATCAAAGGCGTGGCCGGCGCGATCTTCTGGAAGCTGGTGCGCGATTACATCGATGCCGGCCGCAGCGAATTCTCCAACCGCGAACTGCGCCTCGATCCCGCATTGAAACTTCCGGACATCAGCGACAACCTCGAAGCGCGGTTGATTCTTTTGCAGCGCCGGCTCGCCGAACGCTGCGCGTTTCTCGCCATCGAAAAGACCGGTCGCGGGCGATTCCGTCTGAACGTCGGAAGACCCTTGCAGCTCGCCGATGTGCCGGGGCATTGAATGGACGAATGTTGTTATGCCGGGATATTTGCGGCGGTCCGCTCGTGTCGCATTGCAACACCGCTGTGCTGCGCATCCTGCATCAGATCGAACGCGGCGCGCACCACGGCATCGGTCTGCGGCACGGCGGCTTGTTCCAATGCCCAGGACGATGCGCTCGGCGCATCCGGGCCGGTGATGCGCACGACGGGCGCGCGCAGGGCATCGAAAGCTTGGCTCACGGCGAGCGCGGCGATCTCGGCGGCGATGCCGCACAGGCCGCTGGCCTCGTGCACGACGATCAAACGGCCGGTTTTGCGCAGCGATTGCAACACCGTCGCTTCATCCAAGGGTTTGAGACTGCGCAAGTCGATGACCTCGGCGGCGATGCCCTGCGCGTGCAATTGCTCTGCCGCCTGCATGCAGACATTCACTGTCTTAGCGTAACTCACCAGCGTTACGTCCGTGCCCGTGCGGCGCATCGCGGCCTTGCCGAGCGGTACGCTGTAATCGGCATCCTCGGGCACCTCGCCTTCCTGATACAGCAGCGCCATATCGGTGAAGAACAGCGTGGGATTGGCATCGCGGATGGCGGTTTTCAAGAGGCCTTTGAAGTCCGCGGGCGTCGACGGCATGACCACATGCAGCCCCGGCGCATGCACGAACATCGCCTCTAAATTGTGATTGTGCTGTGCGCACACGCAACAGCCGCTGCCGGTCATGGCCAGCGTCACCAGCGGAAATTCGAACTGCCCACCCGACAGATAACGCAGTTTGCCGGCGCTGTTGACCAGCGCGTCCATTGCATAGGTGAGGAACGGCGCGAACAGCAGATCGATCACCGGTCGCAACCCGCTGGCGGCGGCGCCGACCGCAGTGCCGGCGATAATGGCCTCGGCCAGCGGCGTGTTGCGCACGCGCGCGGTGCCGAAATCGCGCACAAGATCGGGGCGCTTGGTTGCCACGCCTTCACCCATCAACAGCACGCGCGGATCGCGCTGCATTTCTTCACGCAAGGCTAGATGCATGGCGTCTGCGGCGGTCATGTGGATCATAGTGGTGTCCTCTTAGGCGTATACATAGGTTGTCAGCGTCTCCGGTTCCGGCCACGCGCTGGCCTGTGCGAACTGCATTGCCTCGGCGATGCGCGTGCGGACGCGCCGTTCCATGGCCTCCAGCGTCGCGACGTCGACGTGCCCACTGTCGAGCAACCACGCGCGCAGCGTGTGGATCGGATCGCGCGCCTGCCAATGCTTGAGTTCGCTCGGGTCGACATAAGCCTGATCGTCGGGCTCGAAGTGGCCGCGCAACCGGTACGTCACCAGTTCCAGAAATTGCGGTTGGCCGGTCGCGCGAATCTCGGCGACGGCCTGCGAGGCGGCGGCGTGCACGGCTTCGACATCGTTGCCGTCGACGCGCTGTGTGGCAATGCCATGCCCGCGCGCCCACGCCGAGATAGCCTCGTCGGCCATGGTTTCGCGACGATGCACGAAGGCCTGCCACTGGTTGTTCTCGCAGACGAACAGCAACGGCAACTGCCAATGTACGGCGAGATTCAACGACTCGTGGAAAATGCCCTCGCAGGCGGCGCCGTCACCGAAGAACACGGCAGTGATGCCTCCCGACCCATTATCGAATTGGCCTTGTCCCAGTTTCTGCGCCAGCGCTACGCCGGGCGCCATCGACAATTCGGCGCCGACGATGGTGGAGGTGAGCAGGACGCCGAATTCACGCGCCGATATATGCAGACTGCCGCTATGCCCGCCGCAGTAACCGTCGACGCGGCCCAGCACCTCGGCCATCAGTCGTTTCGGATCGGCGCCGCGCGCGAGCAAATGCGCGGCACTGCGGTGGTTGGTGAGGATGCGATCGCGCGCCTCCAGCGCGTCGACCACGCCCACCGCGCAGGCCTCCTGGCCGACGCTGGTGCAAGTGCCGGGCGCGCCCTGGCGTTGCAGCGCGACAAGCTGTTCCTCATAGGCGCGGATGAGCAGCATGGTTTCGAGCTGGTGCAGGCGTGTATGGATCGTCGTTGCGGTCATGTGAATGCTCCGTGAATGTGCGTTTATTTCATCGCCTGCTTGGGCAGATTTTTCGGCACGAACTCGATGTACGGCGTCGTCACCGCCACACCGGGCGCGACCGCGGCCGGCGCCGGCGTGCCCGTCGGACCGAGCTCGCGGATGTAACGGTACATGGCGCGCAGATCGGCGTCGGTCATGGCGCGCAGATTGAACCAGGGCATGGGCGGGCGCATCGGCTTGCGCGCGCGTGCGAGCCATTCCGCCTCGGAAATTTTTTGCACATGCAGGCGCAGATTCGTCGGATAGGTCGTGCCCCACGGCCCCTGGAACCCGACCGAATTGCCGGTCAGCCACGCCGGTTCCGGCACCTTGCCCTCCGACTGCATATAACCGGGCGTGTGGCAGTCGTTGCAGCCGCCCGCGATCAACAGATACCGCCCGCGCTCCAGCGCCTGTTTGTTGGATGCCGGTTCCGCGGCTGGGGTCGTGGTGGAAATCGCAGCAAGCGAAAACAACAGGGAATACGTTAGGGAATGCATTAGTCCGTTCGGTCTCATAGCCAGTCTCCTTCGACACATTGGTGGTGTGCGAGAAAGACTAGCGGGGCGTGCGGGACGGCGTTGCTAAATCTTGGCTCAGGGGTTCTTAATTTTTTGCTAAAGCGGAGTGGCAGGCACGACATGTATTACTGCGTCCTCGACAGGGACAGGGACAGGGGCAGGGACGTCTTGCCCCGTCGACTTGACAACCCTGTCTCGGTCGACTACATCTACAGGGCCATCAAGCGTGCCCATGGGGTGCCATCATGAGTCCTACGGATAAGGGCGAGAAGAACGTGCAATCTTGGAAAGATTCCATCGAGATCAAGCTGTCGTCCGCGGACAGGGAATTTCTCGACGCGGTGGATAAGGCGTATTCGCATCGGACCTTCAAGCATCTAAGCCTCGACAATGCCGCGGAGCACTTGCTGGGACGGCTGAAAGCTGCCGCTCGCGATAGTGAGGAGATCGAGGTCTTCGGATTGGACAGAGCGGAGCAGGATGCGGCCGGCATTCTGGCTCAATCGGGCGAGGCGATCGTGTATCGCGATAAACGTAACCGCCTGTGCATTAAATACAAAGGCAATGGTCTTCTCGAAGGGTTGTTACTGCACGGATGAAGCGGAAGCCCGATCACTGGATTCTCCTGAGCGCATAATCTCATGGATGAATTGCAGCGAATGGAATTTCGCTACTTTCTCGATTGGTGTCCTGTCAGCACGCTTCCGGTACAGAACGGACTATGGAAGGCCGATGCCCTGACGGGACGCTCCGTGCGCGACATCGAAAATCCCGAACTGGAAGAGCTGTTCGACCGTTATCCGGAACTTGTGTTTTTCGAATACGCCCTACGCCTGGATGGTCTTTTTGTATTTCGCATCGGACTTTTCCCTGGTGCATTATCCTCTGCTCAGGAAGAGCTGCCGAACGAGTTATCCGATATCGTCAAGGCTATTGCCGGCCATAAGCACGATTTCCACGACTACCCTTATCCTGCCGCCAGCGTGGTTTCCAGCGGTGCGGTTTCCGCCCTATGGCGCAAAACCTGCTCATGGTGCGCGCGCGGCTTCCGGTCTATCGTGCGGCGATTGTATCCGGCCGCCTACCTGCGCCATCAGTTGGATGTGGATTTGCACATACGTCCGATCGAGATCGAAGACCCGTTTGCCGAAGGTATCAGGCAGGAAACGCGCAGGGACTTCGTTGCGCTGAGCGAAGTGGCCGATCCCCATCATGGCGATGCAAGTATGGCGCAACTGCGTGTGCGCCATGCGAACGGCGACGGTCTCGCGCAGCGAGCCTGCCTGCGTCTGCGCGCCCTGTTCGCCGGCAAGAAGGAACGTTGTCTGATCGCCTATCATCGCCGCCGCCTCTGGCTGAACTCACTGGTTCCAGCCATGATCTACGGCCTCTTCGTCATGGTTTTACTATCTGCCGGACTGTATGTCCTGTTCCAGATGGGCTGGAAGACCTTGCTGGCCATCGCCAGCGTCGGCGGTTTCGGTGTCTTCATCACCCTGGGCGACCGTTTACAGGCGCCCAAATTCGAGGTCATTCAGCGCACACTCGGATTTTATGCTTATGCGAACATCTACTCTATGCTTACCGAGAACATGTACAGGTCGACGCTCGACGGCCCAAAACTCAACTCGATCACCGGAAATTTCCGTGACTTGACGGACGCCCTGAAGGCGAGGTTGGAGCTTGAGCGTCTGGAAATCACCAATCGAAGATACACCTGGACCATCGTATTCGCGCTGATTGCAACGACGGTCGCGCTGACAAAACTGTCGATCGAACTGGAAAGACTCACGGAAGACAATCTTAATAGAAACGCTACTCAAGTCATCCATCCGGCACGCTGACCTGGGCCGCTTCGCGATACATGGTAGTCGGAGAAGAGCGGTTGCCAGTCGGCGTCGCTACCGCCGATGCGCGCTACAAATCGCCGTGATGGCCGACCACGCGCACCGCGTAGACGCCTTTGGCGCGTGCGTCGATGTCGTGCCAACGCATAGCGCCGTAGTGCGGGAAGTGTTGCGCATGGCCATGACGGTAAAACGCCCAATAGAAGCCTTGCGGCGTCACCCGGTCGTCTTCGGAATTTGATCTGCCGGACAATCCGCAGATCGCGGGGACAGTCCGGGCCGCCTCACGCAGCCGCGAGCGTCTCCGCTAGAAATTCCATGACCAGACGATTGCGGGCTACATGCTGCAGATCGCGATGCACGACCAGCCAGATGGTGCGCGGTGGTGGTGTAATGTCCGGAAGCACTCTCTCCAGCGTGGCACCCGTTGTCAGCAGGTGCGGCAGTACGGCTATGCCCATTCCGGCACGGGCGGCCGTCAATCGGGTCAGCGTATTGTCGCTGCGCAGCGCGAACCGCGCGGTGCCGATCAGCGCTTCCAGCCAGCGGTTCTCCGGGTGGTCGCGTAGACCTTCGCCGTAGCCGATGAAACGGTGCTGCTGCACAGCGGCGGTCGTGGCGGGAACACCGTGATGCAGCAGATAGTCCGCTGAGGCATACAGACCGAATTCCATATCACGGATCCGGCGCACGACTAGATCCTGTGTGCCGGGGCGATACAGACGCACGGCGATGTCCGCTTCGCCACGGGTGAGATCGGCGCTGGCGGACGATGGTTCGAGAATTATTTCGATATCAGGATGGCTGCGCGCGAATCCGCTCAGGGCGGGCGCTAGCACGCGCACAGCCAAGCCTTCGGGAGCGGCGATGCGCACGGTGCCGCTGACTGTTCCGTGACCGCCTTGCGGCAGCCGTGACAGGGTGGTGGCCGCTCGATCCATGTCTTCGACGATTTCCAGAATGCGTCGACCTTCCTCGGTGAGCGTGAGTCCCTGCGAGTGCCGTTGAATCAGGCGCATACCCAATGCCTGTTCCAGCGCAGCAATGCGCCGGCCGACGGTGGGCTGGTTGCTGTCCAGTTCGCGGCTGGCGGCGGAGAGACTGCCGCTGCGCGCGGCCGCGAGGAAAATGCGCAGATCGTCCCAGTTAGCGTTATTCATGTGTGAATGGCGGTTATGCGCGCGACCTGTATGGGTTCGGTCGTACATAGCCTAGCATGTCACCGCAGTTGCCGTGATGACCGGGAGAGAGATATGCAGAACAGCACAACCGTAGACCACAACGCGATCCGCAGTGCGCAGTTGTTGACGATCGCGACCCTGGCGGTCAGCGCCATTGCCCAGCGCTGGGAACCTGTTGCTGCATTGGCAATGGTGTTCCTGGTCACGGCGCTGTCCTTTCAAGCAGGTCCGTTCATTCTGATGTACCGCTGGCTGTTCCTCCCGTTGGGACTGGTGCAGCCCGATCCGCGTGTCGATCATCTGCAGCCGCACCGTTTCGGTCAGGCGGTGGGGGCCGTCAGCGCGGCGGCTGCTGCGGCGTTGCTGTATCTGGGCTACGCGACCGCAGGCTGGATTCTGGTCGCCGTCCTGATCCTGCTGACGGCGGTTTCCTTCGGAGGTTGGTGCATCGGCTGTTTCATCTACTTCCAGTTGTACCGGCTCGGATTGCGTGGCTTCTTCAGTCGTGTGCCGACCGATACCCGCCGCATCGCCGGCACCCGACCCGGGCGGGATCTGCCGCATGATTGAGACAGGAGCGAGGTGCTAACCTTGATTCGGCCAACTCACGCAGGAACGACGCATGGACGAAACGCAACGCAAGGAATTCATCCGCCAGACCTTCAACACCGTCGCCTCCGGGTATGACCGGCCGGCGCTGCGGTTCTTTCACGACAGCGCTGCGCAGCTTGTCGAACTGCTTGAGCTGGCGGGCGACGAGCGGGTGTTGGATGTCGCGACCGGAACCGGCGCGGTGGCGCTGAGGCTTGCGCGCTGTCTCGATCATGGTCATGTGACTGGCATCGACATGGCGGATGGCATGCTGCAGCAGGCCGAGGTCAAGGCGCGCGCGCAGGGTCTGGGCAATATCGTTTTTCAGGCCATGGACATGACGGCGCTGGAACTGCCCGTGGCACGGTTCGACTGCGCCACGGCGGCTTTCGCGCTGTTCTTCGTCGAGGACATGGCGGCCTGTCTGCGCGGGATCGTCGCGCGCCTGAAACCGGGCGGACGCATGCTGATCTGCGGATTTTCCGGGCCATCGTTCGCGCCCAATGTTGATCTGTTCCTGGAGCGTATCCAGGACTACGGCGTGACCGTTCCGCCGTTGAGCTGGAAGCGCCTGGGCGACGAGGCGCTCAATGCGGAATTGTTCGCGCAGGCCTGTCTGGAAGGCGTCAGCGTCGAGTGCCGCGATCTGAGCTATCACCTACCGGATGCGGAGGCATGGTGGGACATCCTCTGGTATGCCGGCTTCCGTGGTCTGCTCGATAAGTTGCCCGCCGACGAACTGCGGCGCTTCCGCACGGAGCATCTGGCGGAGATCGGGAAGCTCGCGAGCGCGCAAGGCATACCGCTGCAGGTGGAGATTCTCTACGCGCGTGGACGCAAACCGGGGTGAGTGGTGAAACCGGGTGTGGTGAAACCGGGACGCATTTATTTATCCCGCCTACGCCGCCAACTCCCGCAACACTTTCGGATATCGCAACGCAATGAGCAGTGGCGACTTGGCGGAGCCGCTGGGTTCACGTCGCCCCGGCTCCCATTCCTGAAGCGTGCGCACCAACACGCCGAGCAGCGTCGCGAACTGCGCCTGGGTCAGGCCGGTCTTGGCGCGTGCGGTGACGGCAACTGGTGTTTACGCCTTGTGCGTGCGCGCCGCACGGCCTGCAAGAGTTCCTCGCCGATGTCGCGAAGGACATGCGCGGGGATGTTGTCCTGCGCTTTGGTCGTCGAAGTGATGCGGTGCTGTGTAACCGATGGCCCCTCTCCCGTGCGGGGAGAGGGGTTCGTTGATTAACGGTGGTGCGGTCGTCGGCTAGTTCCTAGTGCTTTTTGCACTGTTCCTCTTTGCGCCGCCGATGGAACTGCCAGGTGACGCGTCCTACTTCTTCGCAGTCGTAGAGTTGGCGGATGGCGATGCTGTGGCCGCCTTTTTCCATGCCTTTGGCGCCTTTGACGATGAAGCGGCATTTGAAGCGCGCGGCGACCGGCAGTTTGATGCGGTATAGATCGAGCACGGGTTGGTTGGGTAGTGCGATGCGCGCGGTTTGGTGTTTGCGGTCGAGTTCCATTTTCCACAGGCGGCCGTTGAGTTTCTGCGCGAGGTTGAGCGGCAGTTCCATCCACACCTGTGCGCCTTTCGGCAGGCGTTGGATGATCTCCAGGTCAAAGACGCGCGCGCGGTCGGGGGCGCCGGTGACCAGGAATGGCAGCAGGGCGGGATCGCCGGCGGGATCGGGAATCGCGTCGACGACGTTGAAGTTGCGCCAGGTGACATTGTTGTTGTTGCGGATGAAGTTGCGGAAGTTATCCCAATCGATGGGCGTGCCGCCGGGCAACGGCGGGGCTTCGTCCTGGGGATGATCCAACACGCCGACGAAGCAGTAATGACCGGCGGCGGGGATGTCGGCCTGCGACCAAGCCAGCGCGTTGGACACGGCGAGTGTGTCGCCTTGCGGGCAGTTCAACGGTGTCGTGGTGCCGATCAGGTTCCACATGTCCGGTGTGACCAGGGTGGCGACTTCGCTCCAGTAGACGTCGCAGGTCATGCCGTTGGCGTCGCTGGCGCCGCGGTTCTTGGCGCGGACGTAGATATAGTTGTCCTGTCCGGCTTCGACTTCGTAACCGAGGGTGGCGGAGTTTTCGGTGCCGCTGCCTTGGCCGAAGGCGGCGGTGGGATCGGCTTCCATCACCGGGCGCACGATGATGTCGGGGCTGGCGCTGATGGAGCCGGCGGACGGAACGACGCCGGTGTCGCCGAGGTTGTCGCGCAGATACACATCCGGTGTGAGATCCAGCGTGTTCTCGATGATGTCGCGCAGGTTGGGCATGACGCCGATGTCGCCGGCGCGGCCCGCGCCTTGCGGTGTGCCGGTGACGGGGTCGGATAACAGCATGCGCATTTGTCCCGGCGACAGACGCGCGCCGGTGCTGGCTGCGTACTTGCCTTGCAGGATGGCGGCGCAGCCGACGATCATCGGCGAGGCGCTGCTGGTGCCTTGGAAGGTGTCGGTGTAGGCGCGGTTGTCGTCGCCGCCGCCGTCGTCCAGATCGCCGTAGCCGCAGGTGACGACGTTCTGTCCCCAGCCGAAACAGTCGATACGCGTGCCGAAGTTGGAGAAGGTCCAGCGGTCGTGCGGCAAGGCCGATTCGCAGGCGCCGACCATGACAGCGCCGGATTCGCGGAAGTCGGCGCTGGCGCGGTTGAAGATCGCATCGCCGGCGGCGCTGACGAAGGCGTCGAGATCCTCGCCGCCGTTGCCGGCCGCTTCGATGACGATAATGCCCAATGCGCTGGCCAGGCGCACGGCATCGAAATCGGCATCGTCGGTTTCCGTCGGGCGGAAACTGCGCTGCACTTCCAACAATAAAATATCGCCGGCCGCCATGCTGGGCACGGCGGCGACGATGGCATCGGCGACGTGCAAGTCGGTATTGGTGGCAGCATCGTAATGCGAGGCCATGCGCACCGAGCTGACGCCCGGCGAGATGCCGACCACGCCCAACGCATTGTCGGTGGCGACGATCTCGCCGAGCACGGCGGTGCCGTGATTGCCCGTGTAGGTGCCGACACCGTCGCGGTTGTCGCCGTAGATGAGGGTGGGTGCCTTGCCGATCAGGTCTTCGTGATTCGGCATCCAGCCCTGCTCCAGATCGATGATGCCGATACCCACGCCTTCGCTGTCCGGTTGCGTCCAGGCCCAGCGCGCATCCACGCCGGTCGGTGCCGCGTCCAGATAATCCTGATCGGTGGCATAGGTGTCGTCGGCGGCGTTGACCAGCGGATCGGTGACGGCGAGTTCGCGGTAGGCGTATTCGATTTCGTACAGTCCGTTCAGCCGCTTGAGGACGTCCTCCAGGCGCTCGGGTTTTTCGCGGATGTCGATGCGCCAGTACGAGGTCAGGCTGTGCAGCGGTGGCAGATGCGTCTGCATGGCGCGGCGTTCGAGTTCGAGGATCTGCGCGGTTTTCTGGCTGTGTACCACCCGTCGCGTGGTGTTGAGATCGTATTCGTTGAGAACCGCGGCGAGTCCGGGGAGTTTTTGTTTTTTGGCAACGGCCATCAGGTCGTCGGTGTCGCCGCCGGTAATGTGGTTGGCGAGGCGCACGATGATAAAACCGCTGTATTGGTCGGGGCGCTTCGGCAGTGTGAACTGAACGGGCGGGCGGGGCGGTTGTTCGACAACATGCAGATGCTGGAATTGTTCTTCCATGACAGACCTCCATAAATAAAGTTATGTACCGACTCGGTAATGGACGGTTGTGCTCCCTGAGGCAGAGAGTAAAGAGTGTAGACGCTGTCGTGGGGATGTATAGGGAGAGGCGGCGTAAGAATTATGACGCGCAGGTCGGGGCTTGTGCGCGCCTTTTGCGGGCTTTCCCGTTATGATCCCCGTGCAGACACTTCGGTCGGCGGCGGGACGGTGCCCTTATGAAAAGATTCTTTCTTTCGCTGTTGTTTGTTGTGTTGGTGGTGGCGCTGAGCGCCGTGTATTTGCAATGGCGGGCGCAACAGCACGCGACGGCAATACCGCCCGCGGTTGTGGAAGCGCCACCGCCGAGCGCGCCGAGTGAACCGCCCACAGAACTTGGACCGCGCTATCCGATTCCGGTGCCGGCTGCGCCGTCATCGGTGCCACCGTCTATACCCCCATCTATGGAAGAATCGCCGGCACCGTCTCGACAAGAACCGCCGGCGCAGGAACCCTTGGCACAGCAACCGGATACCCCGGTTGAACCGTTGCCGACGCTGAACGACAGCGCGGCCGCGATGACGGAAGTGTTCACCGACCTGCTCGGCGCGGACGCAATGCGTGCGTTATTCAATCCGGACGAGATCGTCCGCCGCTTTGTGCTGACCATCGACACGCTGCCGAACAAGAAATTGCCGCGTCAGCAACTGTTGGTAAAGCGCGTCGCCGGGCCGTTTCTTGTCGCGGACGAGGGCGGGCAGCGGGTGATCGGTCCCGACAATGCCGCGCGCTATGCGCCGTATGTGCAATTGGCGATGCGTATCGATGCCAAGCAGTTGGTCGGTGTGTATGTGCGTTTCTATCCGCTGTTCCAGGAGGCCTACGCCGAGCTGGGCACGCCGAATGCCTATTTCAACGATAGGCTGGTCGAGGTGATCGATCATCTGTTGGCTACACCGACGGTGGCGGAACCAATTCGCCTAGTGCAGCCGAAGGTGTTTTATGAATACGCGGACCCCGCGCTGGAGCGGTTGTCCGCCGGGCAGAAGATACTGCTGCGCATGGGCAGCGCCAACGCCGGGCAGATCAAGGAGAAGCTGCGCGAGATACGCCGGGCCTTGATCGGCATGTCGCAACAACGCGGCGATGAAGGCGGTGATGTGCCGGTGCCGGACCCGGTCATGCAGGCGCCGGAGGGCGATTGGAAGATCGTGCCGTGAGCGGGAACTCCGCTGATGAAGTAGTGCCGGCCGTTTGTGCGCTGCCACGCGCCCCCGATTTGTCGGGGCTGACGGTGGTCGCGCTCAATCCGCGTCCTCCGCTTGCGGATTACCGCGCTGCGTTACAACTCGCGGAACGCGAGGCGAAGATGCGCTTGGGCGAGGCCATGCTGTTGTCGTGGTACGACCGCGACCGCGATTTCGAATCGCCGCAGCATGCCAGCGAATGCCATCAGGGCAGCGCAGTGCCCGGCTATGTGGATTACGGTATCCATCACGGCGCGACGCTCATGCTCGACATCGAGCAGGGGCGCTTTGTGTTTTTCTACTTGCCGGTGGCGCCGTGAAGCCGCTGCTACAGTGAGGGCGCGGGTTTGCTGCGTTGCGTGAGTATCTGCAATGCCAGCGCGCCG
Source organism: Gammaproteobacteria bacterium (assembly GCA_016218375.1). GTDB lineage: Bacteria > Pseudomonadota > Gammaproteobacteria > Thiohalobacterales > Thiohalobacteraceae > JAHJQQ01. Next base: position 7,170 of record JACREG010000026.1, on the reverse strand, counting down.
AGCAGCGCACCCAAAACATCCGCGACCAGATCCAGGCTGTCCAGCATGCGGCTCGGTACGAAGGACTGATGCCATTCGTCGCTGCAACCGTAGAGCGCGGCCAGCAGCACGGCCAGGGCGATTTGCGTTGGACGATAGCCGTCGGGGCGGCGCAGCATGCCGCCAAGCAGCAGCATGCTCAACAGGCCATAGGCGCCCAGGTGCAGCAGTTTATCCTGGCCGGAAAAACCCAGATCGACATCGGGCATGGTATGGGACGACAGATAGAAAATCGTCGCCATCCAGGCCAGGGCCAGCAGGGTGCTTAGGCGGCGGAACGGCATACGGCGGAAATCAGGCGGCGTTGCCGTTATCCGCACTGCCGGCGGGTAACAGCGACATCAGTTTGGAGGTGAGCTTGGGGCCGAACTGCGGGTCTTGTCCGCGCAGGCTGGCCTCGGTGACTTGGCTGTCGTTGAACAGCACCGGCAGGTTCCATTGCGCCAGCATGTCGCAGAGATTGCCGACGCGGTCCTCGGCGTTCTCGTCGAGATCGACCAGCAGGATGTCGATGGTATCGGGATCGATGCGTGAGGTGGTGGTATCGTTCAGCGGGATTTCGTCGACAACGGTCAGGCCCTGGGCCTCGACCAGTTGGCGCAGATGACTGCGCAGGGCGGGGGATTCACTGGCAATGGCTAGGCGCAGTTTTTTTTTTGCGCCTGCGGCCGGCGGGTTGGCCGCCGCGCTGGCCGGTGCCTGACCGGCCTCCGGGTCCGGGAACAGTCCGCCGGCCTTTTTCTCGCGGGCGACATCCATGACCAGATCGGCGTCGATCCGAGTGCGCTGTTCGGCGTAGCCGTACACCAGGGCGAGGTCGCTCAGCAGATTGACCAGCCGCGGTACGCCGTGGCTGAACTGATGCACTGCGGCGCAGGCCGCTTCGGTGAACAATTCGGGATCGCCGCCGGCGACGCTGAGGCGATGGCGGATATACGCCTGGGTCTCCTCGGCGGTCAGCGGCGTCAGGTGATAGTCGACGGCGATGCGCTGGACGAATTGTACGAGGTCCGGTCGGCGCAGGGTGTCGCGCAACTGTTGTTGGCCGACCAGCACGACCTGCAATACCTGATCCTTGTCGGCATTGATGTTGGAGAGCATACGCAGCTCTTCCAGCGTGTCGGCGTCCATGTTCTGCGCCTCGTCGACGATCAGCACGGTGCGCCGGTTGCGCGCATATTCGCGGATCATGAAGTCGACGAAGGTCCGATACATCTCCACCTTGGTTTTGTGGGCGTGATCGAGGTTGAATGCCAGCAGAATCCATTGCAGCAGTTCGCCGAAGGAGCGGTGGGTGTTGGAAATCAGGCCGACGGTAACGTCCTGCTCCATGTTGTTGAGCAGGTGACGGATCAGCGTGGTCTTGCCGGTGCCGATGCCGCCGGTGATGGCGGTGAAACCGGCTTGGTTGGACAGCCCGTACTGCAACAGCGCCAGCGCCATGCGGTGCTTGTCGCTCAAGTAAAGAAACGACGGGTCCGGCAGCAGCGAGAAGGGCTTTTCGCGTAATCCGAAATGGGCTTTATACATCGTGGTCCTGGATATGGGGTCAGAGCCGAATTAAGAACTCGCACGGTAACGGCCGAGCCGTGGCGGTGGAATTCGGCTCCGACCCTAGGTGATGGTCTTAATCCCGATTCGCTTTGTTCAACACCGTACCTAAGACATTGGTGCAATCCAACAGTTCCACGGCGCGGCGCGCATCGTCCTGCGAGGTCTTGCCTTCCTCCAGCACCAGCAACGCGGCATCGACATAGGGCGCGAAGGACAGTGCATCGGCGGCGGACAGTACCGGCGGCAGATCGAAAATCACAATGCGGCTGGGATAACGGTTCTTCAGTTCCTCGACCAGATGCGCCATCTTCGGCGAGTTGAGCAGTTCGGCCGAATTTTGCACCGCGCGACCGCCGGGCAGGATCACCACATGTTCGAGGTTGTCCGGATGCACCAGCAGTTCCGGCAGCGGCACATCGTCCAGCAGGTAATTGCTCAGGCCCTTGCTGGCGGCAATGCCCAGGTGTTCATGGATGCTCGGATGGCGCAGGTTGGCATCGACCAGCAGTACGGTATAGCTGACTTCCATGGCCAGGCTGATGGCGAGATTGATCGCGGTCAGCGTCTTGCCTTCGTCTTCGCCGGGGCTGGTGATGGCCAACACGTTCCAGTCGTTTTCAGTCAGCCGTTGCAGAACCTGGGTGCGCAGGAGCTTATACGAGTCCGCGAAGTCGCTGTGCGGCATACCCGCGATGACGCGATGGCTGCGCAGCACCCCGGACGCGGTCTGAGTGGTGCGCGTCTGGGTGTAATTGATTTCCGTGGGCGACATGGGTGCCGGTGTCGTCGGGCGCGCGGTCTGCGGTGCGTCGCCACGCTCCTGGCGGGCCCGTTCCAGCGCTTCTTTGATGCGTTCCATAAGCTACCTGCCTACTACCAAAAATCGGAGTTTGTAGGTTGGAGTTCGCTGCGCTTACCCCAACCTACGCTATGGGTGCCTTATTCGATACCGATGCCCGTGACCTTGGTGGCCTTGCGCAGGGCGCGGTACCACAATACATCCAAGGGCGAGACGAAGAAATGCACCAGTATGAGCGCGGCAACCACAATGCCGACGGCGATCAGCACTAACTGACGTCGTTTACGGCGTCCCTGGGCGATTTCCTTGTCGGTCGCCAGATAGGGAATGATGGCCAAGGGTGCGATTTGCAACGTGGCCATCACGCCTTTGATACCGCGCACCGAGCTGTCGAGGCTTTCCGCGACGGCGGCATAGCCGAGACCGGCGCCGAGTGCCAACACCAAGCTCAGGAAGACAATCGTTGTGCGGTTCGGCTTGATCGGTTGCTCGGGCATGACCGGTGGATCGATCAAGGTGAAGCGTTCGCCTTTGCTCTCGGTTTCCAACTGCTGGCCGACCTGAGCCTGCATCTGTTTGGATTTAATCTCCTGATACTTGGTCGAGGCGTTTTCCAGGTCGCGGGCCAGTTTGCGGAACTCGCCTTCCACCTGCGGGATTTCCGTGAGCCGTTGTTCGTATTCGGCACGCTTCTTTTCCAGATTGGTGTGTTTGCTGCGCAGAGCCTGCATTTCGTTTTCGGTGGCATTGAGCTGCGCTTGCAGATTGACGTAGGCCGGATTGTCCGGGGTGCGCTTTTGACCTGAGTCAGTGGCCGACGGCGCTTTGGTCAAGGCCTCTTCGGTGGCGGCAATGGAGCGATTGAGGCGCTGCACGTCCGGATGTTCGGCGGAATATTTCTCGCGCGCGGTGGCCAGTTCGATCTTCAGGGCGGCGAGCTTGTCTTGCAGCGATTCCCGCGAGTCGACTTGGCCGGTTTCGCGTTCCAGGCTCTCGATCTCGTGCTTCATACGCAGGACGTCCGGGTGATCCGCGGAATAGCGTGCTACCAGCGTGGCGTAGTCCGTGCGCAGGGCTTTGAGACGCGCGCCCGGACTGAGCTGGACATCCTCGCCATACGGATCGAGTTGCCCCAATTGCCCTTGCAGGTAGAAGCGGCGTTCTTCCAGAGAGCGGATCTGCGTTGCGGTGTCGCTCAGCTCGCGCTCCGTGCGATCGGTCTGTTCGCGCAGCAGAGGTTGCAGCTCGGGCAGGCTGGCGGCGTGTTTCGCTTTGAATTCGGCCAAGCGCTTATCCAGCGTGGTGATTTCATCCTGTAACCGATTAGCCTCGTCGGAAAGGAAGGTCAGGGTTTCCTGGGCCTTCGAGGCGCGGGTTTTGAGGTTCTCCTGCAAGTACAGCGTGGTCAGTTCGCTGGCGACCTTCTGCACGCGGTTGGGGTCTTCGCCCTGGAAGGCCAGCGAGAACGCGATCGTCGCCGCCATGGGGCGGCCGGTGCGGGGATCGACCACCTCGGCGCTGATCATGTCGAGCTTGATGTCTTCGCGCATGCGTTCGAGGATTTCCTCGGTGGTTTCGCGCTTACGCTCGGAGGCGTAGAGATCGAACTTCGTGACGATATCCATCAAGTTGTTGCGGGTCATCACCCGCTGACTGATGGTTTGGATGCGTTGCGAGGCATAACTGGTAACGGTGGATTGCACCAGCTCCACGGGAATCTGTTGTTCCTCGATCAGGATGGTGGCGGCCGAACGGTAGGTCGGCGGCCAAGCCAGTGCCACAATCAGGCCAATGCCGAAGATCACCACGAAGGTGGCGGCGATCTGCGCACGGCGCCGCTTGAATGCGCCGATATAGTCCTGGAGCCCTTTGCTTTGTTCTTCGTTCATACTGCTGCCTTGTCGATGCTCTTGTTGTCTTTGCCAGCTTTCTACTTAGCGCGATACCGATATTTGCGGCCAGGTGTATTCAATGCCGACGAATACGGCATTGCTGTCCGCGTTATTGCTACCATCGACGCTGCGTTTGACTTGGGTATAAGCGTATCCTGCATTCAACGCCAGATATTCGTCCAGACGCCAAGTCAACCCTGGTGTTATACGATACTGGCGGTTATTTGCTCGTGTTGTTGTACCGCCTACGGCCGACGACTGATGATAGCTAACGGCCAATCGGGCATACAATTTAGCGTTGAGGTTGCGTGTACCCAGGAACGCGACTCGGGTCGAATCGGTGTCCGTGCCGGTGCTGGAGGGGGTGACCGATCGCGTACCACTCAGGTTGAGGCTGCCCGTTTCCAATTTGTGAGTCAGGCTGGTGTCGTAGACCAGGCCGGTGGATTCACGGTCGCGGGGCAAGTACACGAGGTCATAAACGAGCGGGTATAGGTCTTCAAAGCCGGGCCGTATCACCGCATTTGCAACCGTGTCGCTGGTTGTGGTGCGCCGATTACCCACAGAGCCGCTGATTTTCCAGGTTTCAGTGATGTCGTAGGCCGCGCCAAGTTGCAGGTTGTCGGTCTTCGATGTCTGGTTGCTAAAGGTATCGTAGTCGGTCTGGGAATGGCTCAGGATGCCGAAGAGCTGCAACTGTGGATCAAGCTGATGGACTACACGCAAACTGGGTGTCAGGTAGTCATAGTCGGTCAGTCCGAAATATTCGCCTTGGTCGTAGCTTGCCGTGTTGTAGTCGATTGATGCCAAGAGCCATGTGTCTTCGGCAAACAAGTATTGGCCTGCAATGCGCAGGCTGCGGTTGGTTCGATCCACTTGAACCGTTGTAAGGCCAATGTCAGGATCCAGAATTTCATCTCGCAGTGTTGAGTCATTTACCTGCGAGGCGCTGATATCCCAGGAGCCGCGCTCCAGGCGCCGTTTGGCAGCGATATCGAGGAAACTATCGACGGCGTTCATGCCGTCTTCGCCGGTGTAACGGGACGCGAGCAGACGACCGCTGGCGTTTACATCCCACAACTCGCTGCGGCGGCTGAGTTTCAGACGCGGATCGAGTACCGTGCCCCAGACGCTATTGTGATCCAACTGGGTCAGGCGGATATTGTCGTTGTATTTCCCGTCCAAGCGGACCGAGGGTTCTGCCACCCATTCGGCGGCGTCGACCCCCGGACTGGCGGCTAACGCGGCGGCCAGCGCCATGAGTGGCAGGCGGCTGTATAGCATTGCAGTGATCTCGATTGGTTGAACGGGGTCAGACGGCTCTGGCCTGTTGGCACCGCCGGCGACCGCGCTCTTGAATTCGGCGCGTTGATTGGCATTGGCTCGTTCGCAGGTGGGGCCTGATGATCCGGGATTTGACAGTTGTTGTCTAGGGGACAACAACCACATCACCCGCGCTAAGAAGAATGTTCTGCTCCAGGTTTTCGCCCTTTTCGATGTCCCCATAGGCAAACTCGATGGCAGTCTGGCGGCCGCCTGTGCGGCGCAGGATTTTTACCTTGTTGGCAGCGGCGTAAGGGGTCATTCCTCCCGCCATGGACAATACCTGTACCACGTCCAGGCGACTGCGCATGGGGAAGATGCCTGGGCGCGCCACTTTGCCGATGACGTATACATTGTTGCCTTCCAGTTCCTTAATAGCCACTGTCACCGAGGGGTCCGGAATGAATCGCTTGAGTTTCTCGCCGATCTCGGTTTGCAGTTGCACGATGGATCTGTCGCTGGCCTGGACATTGCCCACCAGAGGGAAGCTCAAGCCGCCATCAGGCCGGACTAGAACCTCTTTATCGAGACCTTCTTCGCGCCAGACCGAAATTTGGAGAACATCGCCTGGCTGGATCAGGTAGGTGTCGGCTGCGGGCGCTTCGGCCCATACCGATGTGGACAACAGGGAGAAGGCAAGAATACCGGCGCAGGTGAAACCATGATTGATGAACATAGTGATTGCATCCTTACAAAGGTGAGGAGACAGCGCTCCGTGATTATGTAGTGCTTAAGCATTGCGTCAAGCCCAGCTTGAGCTTGAGGCATAAATTCAGGTTCGGGGCGTGAATGAATTCGGTCGTGCAGTCATGTGCAGCAAGCTTCCCATGTCTGGGTTTGCGGTAGGATGCCGGCAATGCTGGAATATCTCAACGGTACAATGTTCGGAGAATAAGTATCTTGTTGTTATGCATGGGGTAATCCATATGGGGCGGATGGGTGTCGTTCATGATTAAGCGTGCCTGGGTTCCTCTGGCGCTGATTTTCGTGTCTTCGGTGGCGGAATTCTTGGGCGGAGGAGCTGATCTTTGGCAGTATGACCGTGAAGGTATTTTGGGGGGGCAGGTTTGGCGACTTCTTACGGGGCATCTCGTTCACGGAACCCAGTGGCATTGGTTGCTCAATATGGCTGGGCTTCTGCTGATCTGGGCAGTTTATCCGGGATATTTCCGACAGATTTCGGCGTTATTCGCCACTCTCGGCATTATGCTTCTGATCAGTGCGGCGTTGCTTGTCTTAAATCCCGATGTGACGTGGTATCTGGGGATGTCTGCCCTTTTGCACGGACTGTTTGCGGCATGGAGCCTAGCGGACTTTCTGGGGGGGCGGCGCATTGCATTGCTCCCTCTCGCCCTTGTCGTGCTGAAAGTGCTGTATGAGCAATACGCCGGGGCTTCGCCGGAAGTTGTTGCCGCCATTGGCCTCCCGGTTCTGGTGGATGCGCATTTATATGGTGTTATCGCGGGGCTGGGTTTAGGCGGGGTGGGCTATAAACTGGGTTGGTTGGTAACGAGCGACCCATAAAGTAAAAAGGCGCAGCCCGTAGGCTGCGCCTTGATGAGT
>JACREG010000022.1 GCA_016218375.1 Gammaproteobacteria bacterium | reverse complement strand
GCGTCTCGCCGTGCGCGCGCGCGGCGGAATGTTGCAACGCGGTTTGCGCGGCTTCCAATTCATGCCGCGCGACATCCACGGCGAACATGGCCGAACGGCGCGTCGCATCGGTGTGTCGCATGGCCGCTTCGGCGCGGTCGCGTTCCTCGCGGGAGATGCGACCGTCGGCGGCCAGCGTCTTGCGCCGGGCGAATTCTTTCTTGGCCATCTCCGCATCGGTGGCCGCGGCACGCGCATTCTGTTCGGCGACCTGAAAACCGGCCTGCGCCGCCGCCACACGTGCCTCGGCGGTGGCGCGGCTGCGCGGATCGAGCACCTCCGAGCGCAACGGCTCCAACTCCACCAGCGTCTGTCCCTGTTCGACGGCATCGCCCACATCCAACTCGATGCGCCGCGCATAACCCGCCACCGGTGCCGACACCACATAGCGGTCGATGACCCGTGTGCGGCCTTCCTCTTCGACGGTCACGCGCAACGGCGCGCGTTGCGCACTCGCAATATCGACCGGCACCGGACGCGGCATGAAGCCCCACGTCAACGCAGCGGCCAGCGCTAGCGCGCTCAGTCCCAATCCCATATGTCGCGGCATGGCCATGCGTAAACCCCGTTTCATTCTTTTGTTTTTAACACAGCGATCAGATCCAATCTATCCAGGCGCCGGCGCACGATCAACCCCGAGACGATGGCCGAGACGATGACGACGGCCGCGGCCAGGGCATAGGTGTCGGGGTTGAGGACCAGCGGGACGCGGAACAGTTCCTGTTGAATGGTCGAGATGAAATGCGCGCTCAACGCGCGACCGACCACGAACCCCAACGGAATCGCCGTCAGCGTCAGCAACGCCAACTCGCCGAGCAGGATGTAGGCAATCTCGCCGCGGGTAAACCCGAGCACGCGCAGACTGGCCAGCTCGCGGCTGCGTTCGGAGAGCGTGATGCGCGCGCTGTTGTAGACCACGCCGAAGGTGATCGCGCCGGCCAGTCCGGAAATGAAACTCATGAAGGTCAGCAACAGGTCGCCGATGCTCGCATAATAATTGCGGATGGCGAGCTCGTTGACCTGCACGCCCGCCACGCGCGGTATCTTCTTGAGCCGCGCATAAACGTCCTCGCGATGTTCCGCATCGACGGCAAGAAAGGCGCCGGTAATCGCCCGGTCCTCGCGCAGCATGCGGTTGAGCGCGGCGAGATCCATATAGCCGCCGGTGCCGATGTACTGCTGCACGAACCCGACCACCGGCACCTCGCGCACCGGTCGGCTGCCGTCGAGCACCTCTACCGTCAGCCTATCGCCGGGTTTCAGATCGAAGTAGTCACCCAGATAATCGGTCAGCACGAGGCCGTCCGGTGGAAAACTCACGGGTTGCAGACGGGTATCCAGCGTGCGGTGCAGATCGGACTCGGCCGCGAGGCCCTGGATCGTGGTGCGGTAGTCGCGAGGGCCATGCCGCAGCCGCACCGGCACTGTGCGCAGCGGTTCGACGCGCGTCACGCCCGGCAACGCGGCCAGTTCGTGCAGGGCGCGATACGATGTCGGCTCGGTGAACATCACGGCGATATCCTCGCGCTTCGCCATGCGAAATTCCGCCTCGACCATGAAGTCGACCGCATCGTTCATGAACGTGCCGGAGATGACGATGCCGCCGGCGAGGCTGATGCCCAGCACCGACAACGCGGATTTGATCGGCCGACGTTCGATGTGGCGCAGGATCATGCGGCTGGGCTGGCTTAACCAGCGTTGCACGCCGAGCCGCTCCACCAGTGTGGCGCGGTACAGCGGCGGCGGTTCCGGGCGCATCGCCTGCGCCGGCGGCAGACGTACCGCGCGACGCACGGCGAACGCGGTACCGATCAACGCCGCCAGTGCCGTAATCAAGGTCGCGCCCAGCACGATACTCGAACGCAGTTGGTAGTGCAGATAGGGAAAGCGGTAATACTCCATATACACATGCGACAGCCCCCGGCCCAACCAGACGCCGGCGATCACCCCGGCGACGATGCCGAGCAACACAATGGCCACCACCAGCTTGGCGTAATGCGCGCCGATATCGGCGTTGCTGTAGCCGAAGGCCTTGAGCGTGGCGATCTCCTCGCGTTGCGTGCCGACCAGCCGCGTCACCACCATATTCAACAGAAACACCGCCACGCCGAGGAAGATCACCGAGAAGGTACGGCCCATCTGTTCCAGTTGTTTGAATTCCTGCGACAGAAAGCGATGCGAGAGCTGATCCTCGCGCCCGTAGGCGCCGAGTCCGCCATAACGCTCCAGCAGGGCATCGAGCCGTTCGATCACATCGTCTTCGCGTGTTCCGCGCGCCAGCGTGAGGGTGACGTTGTTGAAGGCGCCGTCCATGTCGAAGGCGGTCGCCAACGCGTCGTGTGCCATCCACAGCACGCCGAAGCGCGCGAAGTCAGGGAAGATCGCGTGCGGGGCGATCTGATAAATGAACTCCGGCGACAGCGCGATGCCGACGATGGTGAGTTGTTTGCGTTTGCCGTTGACGATCACGCCCAGGCGGTCGCCGGGTTTGAAGCGGTGCGCCTCGGCGAAGGCGTCGCCGATAATCACTTCGTCGCTGCGGTCCGGGTCCAGCAACCGACCCGCGCGCAGGTACAAACGGTTGAGATCGGCGCGGCCCGCGCGCGGCGCGGACACCAACACCCCGGACACCGGCTCGGTGAACCCGGCGATTTCGAGGGTGACCGGCGCCCACACGCGCGTGGCAATCCGGTCCACGCCGGGCAGGGCCGCGATGCGTTCGCCCAAGGACTCGGGTGCGCGTTTGAGCGCGGCGAAGACCTGCGCGAAATCGTAATCGCGGTAATAAATCGCGCGGGTGGTTTGCAGCGAGTCGAGGGTGCCGATGGACATCAACACCGCGGCGAGACCAGCGCCGATCACCAGCGCGATGGCCAGCGCCTGGCCGCGCAGATGCCAGAGATCGCGAAGCAGCTTGCGGTCGAGGGCGCGCATCTACCAGCTCAACTCGCGCGGCGCCTTGCGCACGGCATTGGTGTCGACGTGGGTAATCAAACCATCGCCCATGTAGATCACCCGGTCGGCCATCTGCGCGATACTGGCATTGTGGGTGATTACCGCCGTCGCGGTGCCCAGCTCGCGGTTGACGCGTTCGATGGCCTCCAGCACGACGATGCCCGTCGCCGAATCCAACGCGCCGGTCGGCTCGTCGCACAACAACACCTCCGGATTTTTGGCAATGGCGCGTGCAATGGCCACGCGCTGTTGCTCGCCGCCGGAAAGCTGGGCGGGAAAGTGATCCAGCCGATTGCCGAGTCCGACCAGTTCCAACGCAGCTTCCGGGCGCATCGGCTTACGCGCGATTTCGGTCACGACGGCAACGTTCTCGCGCGCGGTGAGACTGGGGATGAGGTTGTAGAACTGAAAAACGAAGCCGACGTGATAACGCCGGTAGTCGGTCAACTCGCGCTCACCGGCGCGGGTGAGATCGCGACCCTGGTAGAGCACATGCCCGGCGGTCGGCGTGTCCAGGCCGCCGAGGATATTCAGCAGCGTCGATTTGCCGCTACCCGAGGGGCCGAGCAGCACCACCAGTTCGCCGCGATACAAATCCATGTCCACCCCGCGCAACGCCTGCACCTCGACCTCGCCCATGGGGTAGATCTTGGTGACGCCGTGAACGTGGAAGACGACGTCGGCGTCGGCATGGGAAACATTATCTGAATCGGGTTGGGACATGGTCGCGCACGGCACCTGTGGCAAGCTCACAGGGTAACTCTAGCATTACGCGCATACGGCCGGCGTTGATTTAGCGCAGGGTCCGCTCAATGATACTTCTCGGTCGTGATATGCCCCGGTTCGCGGCGGCGGTGGCGGCGCAGGGCACGCTTGGCGAGTTCCTCGGTGACATCGGTAATCATGGTCGAGTTGCCGCACAACATCACATGCGCCGATTCGGGGGTCAGCGGGATGCCGGCCTGCGCTTCGAGCGCGCCGGAGGCGAGGGTCGCCGGGATGCGCTGACCCAAGGTGCCGGGCACGGTTTCGCGCGTCACCAGCGGCACGTAACGCAACTGATCGCCATGCGCTGTGCGCAAACTTTCGATGAGTTCGCGATAGGCCAGTTCGCTGGCGTGCTTCACCGAATGGCCGAGCACGATGCGTTCGAAGCGCGTCCACGGCGCGTCGGTCTTGAGAATGGACAGAAAGGGACCGATGCCGGTGCCGGTCGCCAGCATCCACAGATGCCGCGCCTCGGGTAATTCGTCGAGGGTCATAAATCCGTTGGCCGTGCTGCCGAGCCACAGCGTATCGCCGGGTTCGAGCGCAGCCAGATGTGGCGACAACGGCCCGCCCTCGACGACGTTGAAATAGATTTCCAACAGCGGCTCGTGGGGCGCGTTGACCAGCGAGTAGGGACGACCGACGCGCTCGCCGTCGATGTCCAGCGCGATACGCACGAACTGACCGGCCTTGAACTCCGCCAGCGGCGCGTCGAAACGCAGCGAGAACAAACCGTCGGCCCATTGCCGGCGCTCGATGACGGTGCCTTGCAGCCAGTCGGTCATGTGTCCCCCCGCCCAGTGAATGAACAACTCACTACACCCTACGGTGAGATTAGCATGTGCTCAACCGGAAGGTTACTGCGTGATCTCGCAGGACAGGCGCATCGCCCAGAAAAAAGGGCGCCCGAAGGCGCCCACCGCAGATCGCGGGAAGAGTGGCTCGGTGACGATGGCCGAGCCGTGGAGGAAAACTCAACGCCGCTTACAACGCCGGACAGGTTGCCGTCGAGGCACCGCGCAGCGGTTGGACGACCTTGAAGTTATACGGATTGATGGTCGGCAGACGCTTCACCGTCAAGCGATGGTTCGGCGTGTTGGTGTCGGTGACCAGGCCGCCGAGATCCTCACGCAGATACTTGACCACGGCCTCGGTGATATCCATCACGTCCGCGGAGTTGACCGGCGTATTGCTGCCGGGGCCGGCGACCTGAACGATGCTGCCATCCGTTTTCACCACCTGCACCGTGCGGCCACGGCAGGGATTGCAGTTGTTGATGGTGGTCGGATCGTCCGCGAACCAATAGCCGGTCACCGTGTAGCCGTCGTGGGGCGTGTTGTTGCCATCGCCGGCCAGGCACTTCTGGAAGGTCGGGTTGGCCACACCGTTGACGGTGGCGCGGTTGTCGTAAAGATCGAGGACGTCGACGGGATTACCGTTGACCTTGATGTTACTGCCGCGGTTGGTGCTCCACGGCCGGTAACGGTTGGCAAAGGTCAGCGGCGACGGATTCACCGGCGTCGCGCCCATGAAGCCATCGCAACCGTCTACGTCGTAGGTCAAGCCGTTGTAGCCGAACATCCAGCCACCGACCCACTGAGCAGGATCGGGATGGAAGGTGCCACCGATCGAGTTCTCGATGGCGAACTTCAGGTCGGCGCCGCAAGCCTTGTTGGTCCGGCCCAGCTTCGCGACGATGGGGATGTAATGGAAGATGTCCTCCATGGTGATCGCACCGCCGGCGGGGATGTGCGTGCCGTAGCGGAAACCGCGGATGGACGACGACTGGGACTGGCCAATGGCGGCCATGGCGTCGGCGATCAAGTCATGCGAGGTGCCTTCGACCACACCGGGCATGTCCTCGTCCACGAAATTGGAACGGTGCAGATCGATGTTGGTATAGGCGACGACCTCGTCCACCGGACGCAGCAGCGTGGTGGTGTTGCCGCCGACCGTGACTTGCTGGCCGGGCACGAAACTCTCGGCCAGGAACGGACGGCGCACTTCGGCGACCTTGGCCGCGATGATCGGATTCTCCTTGATCTTGTCGGTGATGACATGCGGCTTCCACTCCCATTCCTTGAGCGTTCCCTTTTCAACTTGTAACTTGAGTTCGCCGATCATGGTGCCGTCCTGACCTTCCTCGACGATGATGGTGCCGGTCGGGGTGACGATGGGTTCCATGGTTCGCTCGTGCATGTCGGAGTTGAGGACCACGTCGACACCCGGATAAGTTTCGGTGAGTGCGATATCGCGGGCCATTTCCATTTCCGAAATCATCACCACCAGATCGACCTGCTCCTGATTGCGCAGCACGTCGATGTAGCAGGGCAATTCGGTCTTGCCGTCGGTGAACTGGAAGTTGGCCGTGACGCTGGTGCCGACCGCCGCGATAGCGCGCGCCGTGGTAAAGCCGAGAATTCCGACCTTCAGCTTGCCGACCGTCTTGATCGTGTAGGGCGATGCAATGCGTTTGTACTTGTTGCCGTTGGCATCGGCGCGGCCACACTGGGTGCTGGCATCGAACTGGTTGGTGTAATAGAGATTGGCGGCCTGGATATTCCACGGTGCCAGCGGCGCGTTGCCATTGACGCCGACGAAACTTTCCAGGAAGCGGGTCGGACCGTAGAGGAAATCCCAATTGCCGGGCGTGTAGGCATCGAAGTCGAACAGGTTGAGCACATCGAGCATGGCCTGCCCGCGCGTGAACAGCGCCTCGCCGGAACCCTGCACTGTGTCGCCGGTGTTGATGGTCAGGCTACGGCCGTCGCTGTCTTCGCGGATCTTTCTGACCTCGGTGTACATGCGCGCCAGACCGCCTTCCATGCGGCCGGTCGTATCGCTACGCACATTCGCGCGCGGCACCAGATGGCCGTGGATGTCGCCGATGTGGATCAGCGTGAGTTCGCCGCTGCCGGCATAGGCCGCCGCGGCCGGAAGTAATGTCGCCGCCAACATGGCCGCGCTCAGGGTCGTGAGTTTTTTCATCTGTCTATCCTCCGAACACTTCGATGTGTGTGTTGTCCGTCTGCCGCGTGCGCGCGGCGGACGACAAATCGCTATCGCAAGCGTTGTGCCAGTGGAGTGGGTTGGTGAAAAATGCTTCTGGTGGCGGAGACTTAGTCGGAAGTGAGTATGGCTGAGATGCGCGGTGGGGCGCGATTTACAGGGAATCCATGCCCGATCCGGGCGGCGTTGCCCGATGAAAATGTAGCCCGGATGCAGCGCAGCGAAATCCGGGAGGACTCCCGGTACAGGCTACGAACTATGCGTCGCGGGCTTTGAAATCCCGCTTGTCCAACCCGTAGTCCTGCATCTTGCGGTAGAAGGTCTTGTTATCCACGCCGCAATACTGCGCGCACTGGGCGACGTTGCCCTGAAAGCGCTTGAGGCATTCGCTGAGATAGGCGCGCTCGAAGTCGGCGACGACCTGCGCGCGGCCATCCTTGAATGGCAGATCGAGCGGATAGGTACTGTGCGCATCGCCTTGGAGTCCCGCCACCGGCCGCGGAATTTCCACCGTGTTGATAGCTTCGCCCTGACTCAGCGCCGCGGCGCGCTCGATCATATTGCCGAGTTCGCGCACATTGCCGGGCCAGTGATAGGCGAGCAACTGATCCATCGCCGCGGGCGCCAGTTGCAACACCCTCCGACCGGACTTCTCAGCGAAGGTTTTCAGGAAATGTTCGGCCAGCAACGGCACGTCCTCCATGCGTTCGCGCAGAGGCGGCAGGGTGATTCGCACCACATTCAGCCGGTAGAACAGATCGGCGCGGAAACTGCCGTCGGCCACGGCGCGTTCCAGATCCTTGTTGGTGGTGGCGAGGATGCGCACATCGACGTGAATGGTGTCGTTACCGCCGACGCGCTGGATTTCCTTTTCCTGCAACACACGCAGCAGCTTCACCTGCATCACCGGCGAGATGTCGCCGATCTCGTCGAGCAGCAGCGTGCCGCCGGCAGCGTATTCGAACTTGCCGCGCCGCGCCTGGGTCGCACCGGAAAACGCACCGCGTTCGTGGCCGAACAACTCGCTTTCCAACAGCGACTCGGTGAGCGCGCCGCAGTTGATGCGCACGAAGCGCTGCTCGCGACGGCAGCTGTGATGATGAATGGCGTGCGCGACGCATTCTTTTCCGGTGCCGGTCTCGCCGGTGATGAGCACGGTGGTGTCGAGATCGGCGAGATTGCGGATCATCTCGAAGATTTCGCGCATGCGCGGACTCTTGCTGAGGATGTTCTCGAAACGGTAGGGATCGCCGGCACGCTCGCGCAGGCTGCGCACCTCTTCGACCAGCTCCTGGCGTTCCAGCACGCGGCGCACCACCAGCAGCAGTTCCTCGGGTGTGAACGGCTTCTGGATGAAATCCACCGCACCGGCGCGCATCGCATCCACCGCCGTCGCCACCGTACCGTGGGCAGTGACCATGACCACCGGCAGCTGCGGCCGCAGCTCGTGCAGCGCGTGCAACAATGCCAGCCCGGACATGCCCGGCATCTGCTGATCGGTGAGCACCAGCCCGATACTGTCGGCGAGCACGCGCTCCAACGCCTGCTCGCCACTGGCTGCGGTCAACACCGGATAGCCCGCGGCCACCAAGGCCGAGCGCATCAGC
Organism: Gammaproteobacteria bacterium; assembly: GCA_016218375.1. Lineage (GTDB taxonomy): Bacteria > Pseudomonadota > Gammaproteobacteria > Thiohalobacterales > Thiohalobacteraceae > JAHJQQ01. Next base: position 14,645 of record JACREG010000022.1, on the reverse strand, counting down.
TCGCAATGCGCTTCCTGGTCGTCGACGACGAGGATGGTGATGTGGTTCATCTAGTGATCTCGGCCTGCTTTATTGGTCTGGGTACTTGCCTATACTCAGGCAATCCCCAAGTAACTGTCATTCCCGCGCAAGCGGGAATCCAGGAGACTTTGGAAAACCTGGATGCCCGTTTTCACGGGCATGACGGCATCCAAGTTAATATGCCCTGATGATAAGGATTACTTCCCTATGAATTCTATTCCCGATACGCCGAAAATCGCCGTCGTCACCGGCGCCAACCGCGGCCTCGGCCTGGAAACCTGCCGGCAACTGGCGCGGCTGGGCCTCACTGTCGTCCTCACCAGCCGCGATCCGCACAAAGGCGAAACCGCTGCCGCGAGCTTACGCGATGCCGGACTCGACGTGCGTTATCACCCGCTCGACGTCACCGACCCGCAGAGTATCCGCCGCCTCGCAAACCACGTCGAGGCCGAATTCGGCCGGCTCGACGTGCTGGTCAACAACGCCGGCGTGTTTCTCGATCCGCTAGATGCACCCGATGCCGATGCCGCCAGCGTGTTCCGCGCCGATCTCGAGACCGTGCGCCGCAGCATGGACACCAACGTCTACGGTCCGTTGCTGCTGTGCCAAGCGCTGGTGCCGCTGATGCAGGGCCGCGGCCGCATCGTCAATTTATCCTCGGGCATGGGCCAGTTGAGCGACATGAACGGCTGCTGCCCTGGCTACCGCTTTTCCAAAGTCGCGCTCAACGCACTCACCCGCATGCTCGCCGACGAACTGCAAGCCACGCGCATCAAAGTCAACTCGGTGTGTCCCGGCTGGGTGCGCACCGACATGGGCGGCCCCAACGCCAACCGCCCGGTGGAAGAGGGCGCCGACACCATCGTCTGGCTGGCAACGCTGCCGGACGATGGACCGAGTGGTGGGTTCTTTCGGGATCGGCAGGCGATTCCGTGGTGACGCTCGAGATTGGATACTTTAGGCGTGACAGTGCCGTGGCGTTGATTTAGTCTGACCGGCCCGTAGGGTGAGTAAGCCGAGATCGAGTCATTCATGACATCCAACAGCCAGGCCCTCCGTTTTCTCCGTCGGCATATCCCGTCGTTCGAGTGTGTGCCCGGCTGCCACGACTGCTGCGGTCCGGTGACAGCATCTAGCGAAGAAATGGCCCGGCTCCCGGTCAAAAGCGCTGCGGTACATGCGGCGGCGCTGGCCGAATTAAGCTGCCCACACCTGGGTGACACGGGCTGCCAGGTCTATGCGGGGCGCCCGTTGATTTGCCGGTTGTTCGGTACCACGCCACGACTCACCTGCCCGAATGGCAGACGTCCCGAGGTGATGATCGACCCGCACATCGAGCAGCAGATTGACCGCTATTTCTCAGCGACGCGGCAGGTGCTGGTTTGAGCCCGGTAGGGTAGAACGTAGTTTGTGCCGACGGAAATGAGCATGACACCCGATGCTGGATGATCGGCATGTGCGCATCGGATGGGATGTCTGGACCTCCGTGGTATGACGAGGATTAATCCAATACGTAGTCCCTTTCCCATTGGCGCTGTAATGCATCAAGCTTCTCCTGCACGAACTCGAAACCACTTGTGTAAATGGTGTATTCGGCGCACATATTTTCCGCCTGCATCACCTCAAAATCGACCGCATGAACTGAAATGGGCATCTCTTTTTGTTTGGCGACGACCCAGTAGCGGTAGTTCTTTATTCCATCGCCTTCGTCGAGTATCTCATCCGGCTTGCCGTACTGTTCCTGTAGCCTTGAAGCGGGCATGCCTTGTTTCCAGCGCCCCGTCAGGCCAATCACCTGGTGGGCGGCGTACAGGTTATCGGGGACAAGGTAAGACGTGACATAACCCTGGTTGTCCGCCCTTTTCTTGACAGAGAGAATGCCGGCTTCGCCCTTTGTGTGAACGACGAGCCCAGACAAGCCCGATAGACACGCACGACTTCCTAAGCCTGGATTGATCCACCCGGTTCCGTGACTGGCGGCTTCCCGTTGGCGGGAATAAACCATGTCCCATTGCATCGAAGACAGTTTCATCTCGACATCCTTCCAGCGCATCGTCTGTCGTTGCCGTGAAACCTCCGCCATATCCGCAATGACGGATGGAAGTCCGCAATCCCTTAACACCGCGTCGACACGCGCATCGAGCAAGGCGGTGCCGGCAAGCATTTTCATCTGATCGAAGCTCATTGCATGCGCATCATGGGGAACCAGGAATAGCCCCCACAGCGATAGCCCCAACAGCGATACCACAGAGACCGGAATATGCTTTGACCTTGCCGGCACTCGCGCTCCAAACTGCTGTTCACTGAACGCGTTCAAGCAACCATCACTCTCTGAACCAGCCAGGCACAACCCAGCAATCCGACACAGGCCGAGAAGCCGCGATTAAATATTTCATGCCAGGAGTATCGTTTTGCGTGCCTAAGCGCGGCCATGGCGATTGCCACAACCAGCAACTGTGCAAGCTCTATTCCGATATTGAACGAGACCAGGGACAGAACCAGTTCGGATCTGGAAATGGTCATCACCTTCAGTGCGCCGACGAATCCAAGGCCATGAACAAGACCGAAAAAGAATGTCCATATCCACCGTTTTCGAATATTTTTTGATGTAACGTTCTCGAATGCCACGAAGATCACGGTCGCGGCGATCAGCGGCTCGACAATGCTTGATGGCAGCGAGATCTCGCCCAGGAATGCCAAGGCCATGGTAAGGCTGTGGGCCAGCGTGAACGATGTGACCGCCTTTAATGATTCGATGAATGAGATGCCGACGATCACCGTGAGCAGAAACAGGATGTGATCGTATCCGCTAAGAAGATGCTCGATGCCGAGTTTGGCGAACGCGCTGGCGCGATCAACCGAGGCCGAGCCGCCCGATTGGACGTCCGCTACATGAAACACCCTGTTCGACTCTGTCAGGACAGCCTCGTGTAGAACTTGTCCAGGGTCGTCCGGTGGCGCGAGACGCAAAAACTGCGTATGGGATTCGTCAAGATCCAGAAAGAGCGATGACGTGATGGTCAGATCCGTGAAATCACCGGGACACCGAAAGAGCAGTTCAACGATCATGTTCCCGGATTTCAGGGGCGGCGCCTGCACCACATGCGCGAGCGGGCACTCTCTGTCCGACGTGGCCACCCGGATCTCCGATCCGAGGAAGTCGGTCAAGTCGCCGACATTGTCACCCACGTTGGTGTGAAGCAGGGAAACAACAGGGGGTGGCAGATTCAGATAATAGTTGACCGTATCGCCCGTCACTGTCACGACCGCATGACTGAATGAGCCGATACGCTCGTGGGCTGCTGCCGAGGGACTGGCAATCAGAAAGAAAACACAGACAGACGCAGCAAACAGGCGAGCCAGGTGGTTATGCATATTTCGGGACTTCTCGGATGACACTGCCATGGCGGGTTTGCGGTATCCGTGGATACAGACTGGCCGAGCAGAGTCCCCGGACATGAACTGTCCGGGGCTCTGCATGCAACCTAAAGCGGAAAACTAATATATGTCCGCAATGTTGGTGGGCGCGGAGTCAGTTTGCACCGTCCGCTGGTCGATCGTGGGGCCTATCGACTCCTTGCTTTGTATGTAGGAGACGATTTCATCGACGGCCGTGACACCGGGCACCGGTGTGCCCCCTGGCAGGGTGGATGCAAACGTGAATACCGTTGTGAGATTTGCCGCCACCGGTACACCGTTCGTCACCAGGTTCACGATTTGTCCGTTCGTCTTCGTGACCGATAAACTCCTCACGTGCTGATTATTGGGCGCATTCACCTTGAAGGTGTACTGCACGCGGTCGTTGAAGCGGAACACGTCGCCGCCGTTCCACTGATAAGGATCGGTGCCGTATTCCGCGTTCAGGCCGCTGTTGAGTGCACCCAGGATCTGCGCTCCCGTCTGCGTGAATGTGTACACCTTGTTATCGCCGAAATTCGGCGAAACGATGTTCCATACGTCGCCCACTGTGACCGATCCGGGGATGATGGACGAACCATACCGGATGCCCGGAAATCTGGCCCCGTCAACGCCATACCGCTCGGCGAGTGCGTCGGTCAGGAAGTTCGTCATGGTGCTCTGGGTATCACCGCGCCGTTCGAGCACCGTGGTGGATTGACCGACCACTTCATCCAGATAGTCCGCAAACGGGTCATAGGCCTGTTCCGCCAGCGCCGCGACTGTGGAATCCGGGGTTGCATGAAGATCATTGAGATTCTGGGTCGTGACACGAACCAGGGCATTGCTGTAACTGGTTACCTGACGATCCTGCACCCACAGTTGCAGCTGGCCAAGAAATTTCCCGTGGGAACCGGCCTGGACCACGATCACGTTCCGACTGCCGTCGGCATTCGCGACGGTCGGGGCCGTGTACACATTATGATGCGTATGGGAGCCGACGATGACGTCGATGCCGGTTGTGCGCGCGGCGATCTTTTGATCCTGGTAGAAGCCCATGTGTGAAAGCGCGACGACGAGATCGGGATTTTCACTGGCGCGGATATCGGCCGTCAGGGCCGAGATGCTGTTTTCAAGGACAGTCCCAGGAATATTGCCTCCGAGAACCTGGAATCCTTGACCGCCCCCGGCAAGACTGGTCAGGCCGATGATGGCGACTTTCAGTCCGCCGATCTGCTTGATAATGTAGCGGGGGAAGACGTACTCACCGGTCGTGGCGTCCTGCAGGTTCGCACACACCATGGGGAAGTTGAGCTGACTGGTGACCGCCAGGAAATCGGCCTTGGGCCAGGCAAAATCCCTGTTCCCGGGTGTCCACGCGTCATAGCCCATGGCGTTCAGCACCGGAACAACGGCCTGGCCCCGGGTCATTTGCGCGACGGGGGAGCCATCGAAGGTATCGCCGGTATCCACGAGTATTGTGTTCTGTTCCCAGATTCCTTGTCGTAACACCTTCACCAACCCGGCAATTTGCGCGTATCCGCCTATTTTGCCCTCGGTCGCGGCTGTTTCGGCATAGGAATCGATCTCACTGTATTCAGCGTGGTACGTGGGCAGGAAAAAACCGTGCGTGTCATTGGTCCACAGTATCTGCACCGGTGTGCCGTCTGGAAGCGGTGCCTGGGCATCCTCGGGGATATCGATACCCTGGTTGTGGGCTCCTGGGGGCACATTCGGCACTTTTTCAGTGTGGGGCCTAGCGACGGCCGCGCTACTCAGCAATAGCGCAGTCACGAAAATTATCTTTTTCGAGTCGACACCCTTCGAAATGCGTTTAATCGACGCATACACGTTATTCATGATGCTCTCCTCCGGGGACAGGCGATATTCTATTTATTACTTATCACCTTCGTCCGGAGTTGATGGGCGTGGTGGCAAGCGGCTTAGGTCATGACTCATTAGCAACCGGACAGATGCGTTGTAACCGCACGGTCTGTAGGTGCATACAGCAATGGTCATGCCAAAAGCAGTCGGATGCCGCTTCCGTCCTGGCTCAACCAGCGAGCGCGATGAATTGCCAGGGAATTGTCGAACTCGTTGATGCGGGATGGAAACTGTAGAGCATGCAGAGACGACATGATCAGGCGGCATTGCCACCCGAACATCCCATCACCGCCCGATTTGTCATGGCGTTGGGCACTGCGCCCCTCGGAACCTGCCCAACCAGCTTAATAAATGCGCTGCGCCTCCTGATCTGCCGTGCTTGTGGCAGCAGCCTTAATGACAGGATTCCTGCTGCGGGAGGGACTCCGGTGGTTAAGACGAACCCACTGCTTCAACGCATGGCAAGACAATCTCAAATACCGCCCCGCCATTAAGTGCGTTCGCCGCTGTGATCCGCCCCCCATGCGCCTCGACGATGCGCTGCGCCAGCGCAAGGCCGAGACCTGTGCCACTGGGTTTGGTGGTGTAGAAGGGGCGGAACACTGCGTCGAGATCGTCGCCCTGGATGCCGGGGCCGCTGTCCTGGATGCGGGCTATGACGTTGCCATGCTCCACGCGCGTGCTCACGCGCAGCACGCCGCCCTGTGGCATGGCCTGCACGGCGTTGCGCAGTACGTTGCTCAAGGCCTGTTCGATTTTGAATACGTCGACGTTGATCGGCGGCAGGTCGGGCAAGAACTCGCGTTCGATGCGGGTCGCGCTCGACGGCAGTTCGGCCTCTAGTTGCTTGAGCAGATCGTTCAACGCGGCGTTGAGTCTCATCGGCGTGGGATGCAGAGTGAGCGAGCGGCTGTAGTCGAGCAGATCGGTGACCAGGCGGTCGAGGTCGGCAATGCTGCGGGTGAGGTCGGCGTGCGCTTTCTGTTGCGCGCTATCGGCGTGTTCGTTCGGACGCAGGGTGCCGACGCTCATGAGCATGCGGCCGAGGTAGTTGCGGATCTGGTGAGTGATCCACGCGGCGACTTGGCCGACCGAGGCGAGTTTTTCCGCTTGGATCAGTTCGCGGCGCAGTGCCTTTGCGTGGGTGACGTCGCGGCCGATGCACACAGCGCCGATGAGTTCGCCTTGAGTATCGCGCAGCGGCGACATCGTCAGTTCGACATCCACGCGGCTGCCGTCCTGGCGTTGCAATTGGGTTTCGGCGGCCTGCACCGGTTGGCCGGCGTGCACCGTGGCATACAAGCGGTCGCGCAGTGCCAGATCGCAGTAGATGGCATCGGCCTGGTTGCCGACCACGGCGTCGCGGGGATAGCCGAGGATGTGTTCGGCGGCGCGGTTGAATTCGACCACCGTGCCGTCGATGGCGGTGGTGGCGATCATGTCGGCGGAGTGATCGAGGATGCTGGCCAGATAGTCGCGCGTCGCCTGCACGGTGCGCGCGTGTTCGGCGATTTCGGCGAGTTGGTCTTGTAAGTCGTCGGTCATGCGGTTGAAGCGTTGCGTCAGATAGCCGATTTCGTCGTCGCGTGCGACTTCGGCGCGCGCATCCAGATCGCCCGCCTGTACGCGCGCCATGCTCGCGGCCAGCGCCTGCACGGGTTTCACCACCAGCCGACGGAAGGTCCATTCGATGAGCAGGATCAGCGCGACCAGCGACACTAGCAGCAAGCCGCCGGTGATGAGTGCGATGCGGGTCAATTCCGCGTGCAGATGCGTTTGCAGTTCCTGGGCGCGCTGAAGAATCTTGGCACGCGACAGCGCGACTTCGACACGGCCGAGGCGCGCGCCGTCGTAATCGATGTCGCGCTGCACTTTTAGCAGGGTGTTGTCCGTGCGGGCGCGGTCGAGTACCGCCGAATAATTGTCCGGCCGGATCGGCTGGCCGGCGAAGTAGGGTTCCTGGGCGTTGAGGTAATGCGTGACCGGCTTGCCGGCGGTGTCGAAAATAACGGCGTAGACGATGTCCGGATCGGCGGAGAGTTCCTCGACATAGCCTTCGAGCAGAAGATAGTCGTAGGCAAGCAGACCTTGCGGCGCGATGCGTGCGAGAAAGTTCGACGCCGCCGTGCCCTTGTCCTGTAGGGATTGCGTGAGGTCTTCGGTGTCGCGCGTCAGGCGTTGCTGCATGAGGGCACGTTGATTCGCCAGCATGGCTGTGCCGAGCAGGGTCATGGACAGCACCAGGAATACCGCCAGCGCCAGAAGAAAACGCCGCTGGATGCTGTGCGGACGACGCGGTGTCGCTTCAAGGCGCGGCATGGGTTTGCGTATCGACCAGACGAGCGAGGCGCGCATAGTCGGCGTGTTCGGCCGCGGCCAGATGGGTGGCGCCGAGGCGTGTCAGCAATGCCGTTCCTTCGCTGCCACGATTGAGGTCCAACAAAGCGGCACGCAGACGTTTCAGCAGGCCGCTGTCGAGATCGCCGCGCACCGCGATGGGCAACGGCGGGATGGGATCGCTCTCGACCAGAATCCGCAATTGGTTCACATCCACGCGGCGTTTTATTTCTGGACGCTCGAAGACTGGCGAACCGACGCCGGCCGCCGCCGCGGCGCCGTTGTACACGGTGAACAAGGCGTTGGGTGGATTCTTCGCGAACACCGCGCGGTAATCCGTCGGCGGAAGACCGTGTTGGCGCAACAGCTCGCGCGCGAGTATATGGCTGACCATCGCATCGCGCCCGCCGAAGGCGACGGTCTTGCCACGCAGGTCGGCGACGCTGTGTACGGCAGTGTCGGTACGGGCGACGATCACCGCGCGGATGGTGCAGTCGGCGGTCTCGCAGAGTTTGGCGATGACCTGGTAGCCGGCCTGGTCGTGGGCTTGAAGGTATTGCAGTTGGTTGACGTGGATAAGATCGAACTCGCGCGCGTAAACACGTTGCATGAACGAGGCGAAATCCTTGTCGGTCTCGATCTGTACTTTACGCTCCAAGGCCTTGCCCAGCGCCTGCGCCAGCGGCGTGAAATCCGCGACCATGATCTGCGCATTCCAGCGCGGAAACACGCCGAAGCGCAACGGCGCTGCGTCCGCGGCCGGCGCCAGACCAGGCAGGAAGCCCAACAGCAGAGACAGCGCCATGCGCGCGAGAAAATGCACTGTGTCACCCGGCGAATACCAAAAGTCGTGCGAACATAACATGCGCCGCGCGCACATGAACAGCGGCGCCGACCGCGACGCAGCGGACAACGATTTTATTCCCCAACCTACGGGTTCATCCGCGCAGGTGACGTGCCTGCCGTTGCGGCGTTGCGGGAACGGCAGTCGATTCCGTCCCTTTGCCCTGGGTCCGCAGTCGTTCGTGCAGAAATCCTGGACAGCCTTTGGTGCCGTGTACGGCGCAGTCGTGCGCGAGGGCGTCCAACACCGCGTCCGCGTCGAGCGCGAACACGCCGATCAGGGCGCGCTGCAAGAGTTCGAACAGGCGCGGCAGGGCGAGTTTGTGCGTTTGGCCTGTCTGCGCGTACAGCCAATCGGAGAATGTCAGGAACCGCGCGAACGGGTGCTCGCCCAGCAGCAGCGGCAGCGTTGCGGCGAAGCGTCCGGAATTGCCGATCAGATCCCAATAGCGGGCGAAGCGGTTCAGACGCTGCATGTCGCCAAAGGCGATGCGATCAGTGGCCAGGACCGTGTAGGGCGGTTGCGGTGTGAATCGCAGGCCGTGTGTTTGCGTGTGCCGGCTGATAGGCGCGCCGCGCAGACGCTTGAGTATGCCCACCTGAATCTCGTGCGGGCGCAGCGCATACAGACGGTCGAAGCCCGCGCCGAAACTTTCGCTATCCTCGCCGGGCAGACCGACGATGAGATCGGCATGGATATGCGCGTGGCTGTGTTCGCGCAGCCAGCGCAGATTGTCTTCGGTGCGGTCGTTGTCCTGCTTGCGGCTGATGAGCGCTTGCACTTCGGGGTTAAAGGTCTGCACGCCGACTTCGAGTTGCAGCGAGCCGGCGGGGAATTGCACCAACAGTTCTTTAAGCCCATCCGGCAGGCGATCCGGAATCACTTCGAAGTGCAGAAACAGATCGTCGCCCGAACTGTCGATCATCCGGTCGCCGAGTCGGTCGAGGAAAAATTGCAGGATGCGCCGGCTGCTGGCGACGTTCAGATTGAAGGTGCGGTCGACGAATTTGAAATGCCGCGCGCCGCGTTGGTACAAGCCATCCATCGCCGCCAGAAACCGATCCAGATCGAAGGGCAGGGCGGTCTTGTCCAGCGCCGACAGACAGAATTCGCATTTGAACGGACAGCCGCGCGAAGCCTCGACGTAAATCAACCGGTGGGCGATATCGGCATCGGTGTAATAGGCATACGGCAGTTCCAGATCGTCGAGTCGCGGCGGTGTAGCCTCGATGAGCGTCTGCGCCGGACGTTCGTCTGCGAGCAACGCCGCGCACAAATCGCGGAAGGCGAAATCGCCCTGACCGGCGACGACGTAATCGGCGAGCGCCACCAGCGGCTGATCGGTCTGCTCGTAACTCACTTCGGGGCCGCCAAGCACGATCGTCAGTTCGGGCGCGATACGTTTGAGTACGGCGACCAGCCGCGCGGTCTCGTCCACATTCCAGATATACACGCCCAGCCCGAGGATGCGCGGCTTGCGCGCCAGCAGTTTCTCGGCGATATCGGTCGCGCGCTGATCGAGGGTGAATTCGGCGATATCCGCGCGTGCGCGCAGTGCGCCGAGATTGGCATAGAGATAGCGCAGCCCGAGCGAGGCATGGATAAATTTGGCGTTGAGCGTGGCGAGGACGATGTCGGACATGGGATGACGGGGAGCACATCTCGGTTTTTGTGGCGGGTCTGCGGGCACATCCTACCAAAACGGCGCGCCGATGTGCGCGCCAGGGCGCGATCCCGGTTAGCTATCCAGGCGGCGATCCACGTCATGTCCTGGGCATCCGGGCGGCAAGGGGTTGCCGCATCCCATCGTTGTGGGAACCTCCGCGCGGTCGGACCTGTGCCCGAAACCCTTGGGTACAGTTGTGGAGAGGCCGGGATGACGCCGGGATGATGCTGGGGCGATCTGGAGAGGACAACGGGAACGAATCTTGCCTGTACTATCCCCAACCCCGCGCGGTGGGGCGAAATGTCACAGGGAGATAGCGCGTATGACGGCCATTCGGCAATCCACGGTCATCGGTCTGGCGGGCGGCCTGCTGTTGCTGGTCGGCATGATGGTCATGTCGCCGGAGCATATCGGTATCTTCTTCAATATTCCGGGCCTGCTGATGGTGATCGGCGGGACATTCGCGGCGACCATCGTCAGCCGACCGATCCGCGATGTGCAGGCGGTCGTGCACCTCATCCCCGAGCTGCTGCACGACGAGCCCGTGCCGAGCGGCACCGAGGTGAACCAACTGCTGCGCTTCGCCGAAAATTTCCGCATGGGCAATCTGCGCACCGCCGAGCGCGATCTGGCCGGCATCGAGGAACCATTTCTGCACGCGGGACTGCGCATGGTGATCGACGGTTGCCAACCGCAGGATTTGAGCAAGGCGCTGCAATGGCGGATGGCCGGGCTGCGCGCCCGCGAGCAGGGGCAGGCGCATATCCTGCGCACCATGGCGGTGTTCGCGCCGGCCTTCGGCATGCTCGGTACGCTGTTCGGGCTGATGCAGATGTTGTCCGCGCTGGGCGACAGCGGCCTGGCCGAGATCGGCAGCAGCATGGCCTTCGCGATGATTACCACGCTCTACGGTCTGGTGGCTTCCAATCTGTTCTTCAAGCCGCTGGCGATCAAACTCGAACGCCGCACCCATCAGCGCCTGCTGCGCATGAGCATGCTCATGGAAGGCATCTTGCTTGCGTACGAGAAGCGCCACCCGATGCTCATCAAAGAGGCACTGGATGCCTTCGAGCTACATAACGACACAACGCCGACGATGCCGGGCTATCTGACGCTGGTCAGGGCCTGACGGAATCTGGACAGGACGTATGCAGAGCCACGACACACGCGAATTCTGGCGCTCGACGCGCACGCACACCGCGGCCGCCGCGCACACGGTCGACGTGGCCTGGCCCTGGGAACAGGAACTCGGTCATGGCAGTGTCGATCAGGACACCTGGCTGGTGAGCTTCGTCGATATCCTGATGCTGTTGCTGACGCTGTTCGTGTTGCTGTTGGCCTATCAGAAAGGCGATAGCGAGCAAACTCGCCATCTCAGTGCGGCAGCGCGTGCAGCCACAACCGAACAGGTAACGGTCGTGCCCACACTGCCCGCACCCGTCAGCGTTGCACAGATCGAAGCGACGGTGTTGCCGCAGCCGCAACCGTTAATGCCGACACTGCAACCCACTCAGATCGCCCAGCCGATACAGACACAGCAGACCATTCCAGCGGATCGAAAGCCCACACACGAACAACAACCGCCGCTGTTGCCCGACGCCATACCGGAGGCCGGCACGCACGCATCGCCGCGTATACCTATCGCGAAAACCGTGGGCATGACGGAAATTGCGGGCATGCCGGGCATGTTTGGTTTGCCGCCTCAGGAAACGGTGATGGAAGCTTCGGTCGAGATACCGGCCCCGGCAGACCCGCACGCGGCCGGCCCGATGCTCGTCCCGCTGCAAACCCATATACAAATGGGCGTCGACGAATTACTCGCGGACATTAAAGACAGCGCCTTGCAGGGGCGTGTCGAGGTCAACGTGCAGCCCGACAGTGTGTCCTTGGAAATCAGCGACAGCATTCTGTTCGCGCCGGCGAGCGCATCCTTGACCGAGAGCGGCGGTCGACTGTTGGACGAACTCGCCGCCACGCTGAAGGCCCACCCGTACACGCTGTCAGTGGAAGGTCACACCGACAATGTACCGATCCAGACCGCGCGCTTCCCCTCCAACTGGGAGTTGTCGTCGACACGCGCCACCGAAGTCACCCGCCGCCTCATCGAACGCGGCATCGCACCGGCCCGCGTGCGCGCCGTCGGTTTCGCGGACACCCATCCGCGCGGAGACAACGCCACCGTCGAAGGACGGGCGCGCAATCGACGGGTGTCGTTGGTGTTGATGGATTTACGCTAGGAAACCTGTTTCCAGACAATCGGCTCGACCGTGACGCTGTCCACGGCATTCGCCAGCCACATCTGACCGTCCTGAAGTGTGCATTGCAACTGCATGGTGCGTTGCGCAAGGTTGGCCAATGCCTGTGTGGCGTCTGCCGGCAGATTGATCACCGTCAGATTATCGAAGCGTTCCAGCTTGTCGCGACACTTCTGCCACCACAGTTCCGCGCTGTGACCGCTGTGACAATAGATGACCACGTGTTGGGCGCGGCCGCAGGCCTTGCGGATGCGTTTCTCGTCGGGCTGTCCGATATCGATCCACAGTTCGATGGCGCCGGTCAGATCCTTCTGCCACAGATCCGGTTCATCGTCGGTGCTGATGCCTTTGGTGAACATCAGCGATTCGCTCGCATGCTGGGCGAACGCCAGCGCGCGCACCAGCAGACGCTCGTCGGTCTCCGAGGGATGCTGTGCCAGCGTCAACGCATGGGTCGCATAGTAATTGCGGTCCATGTCAGCGATCTGTAGTTCGGCTTTGAAGATGGTTGCTTTGAGGGCCATGCGGTGTGGTGGCGTCTGATCCAGATCGTGCGCTTGTAGGAGCGGGCTTCGCCCGCGAATTGTGCGGACTGTTCGCGGGCGAAGCCCGCTCCTACACGTCGTGTTGCGAAGCGTCGGTTCCTTACGGCTTGCGCGGCTTACGCGCCTTGTCGGCTTTACCGTGCGCGGGCTTGCCTGGTTTGCCGGAGCGCAGCGGCTTATCGCCGAAATGGGGTTTGCCACTGCGCGGCGGTTTGTCGCCGGGTGCCGGTTTGCTGCTGCGCGCGGTACGCTCGCCCAAGTTGAGTTTGCCGCTGCGGGTCGGACGTTCGCTGGTGGCTGGCTTGTCGGAACGCGGAGGGCGGGGTTTGTCGGCGCCTCTACTATCGACAGGCGCGGGTTCGCCTTCGCGGTGAATGCGCATCGGCTGGCCGCAGATCCAGGTCTTCTGCAAATGTCTCATCACATCCTTGGGCATGCCTTCCGGCAGATCGACGGTGCTGTAGTCGTCCTGGATGCTGATGTTGTCGATGTACTGACTGTCGATACCGGCCTCGTTGGCGATGGCGCCGACGATGTGCTTGGGCTGAATGTTCTGCGCACGGCCGACTTCGAGGCGGAAGCGTTCCATGCCCGGCGCGGTATCGCGCACGCGTCTGGGCGGGCGGGATTCCTCGCCGCGCGGTTCGCGATCGGCACGCCGTGGCGGACGTTCGCCGCGGTCTTTGCGCTCCCCACGATCACTGCGTTCGCGCCCCGATTCGCGTGCGGACGCGTGTACAGGGCGTTCCACCGGCATCGGCGCCGGCAGCAGGGGACGTTCTTTCTGCAACAGATAGGCGAGCGCGGCGGCGATTTCGCTGAGCGCCACGTTGTGTTCCTGCTGATAGCTTTCGATGACTTCCGTGAAGAAGCCCAGATCCTGCGCTTCGAGGGTTTCGCTCAAGGTCTGCTTGAACTGCGCCACGCGCCGGTCGGCGATGTCTTCGTGGGTGGGCAAATTCATCGGTTCGATGGGTTGGCGCGTGGCCTGTTCGATGGCGCGCAGCATGCGCTTCTCGCGCGGCGACACGAACAGGATGGCGGTACCCTTGCGACCGGCGCGGCCGGTGCGGCCGATACGGTGTACATAGGGCTCGACGTCGTTGGGGATGTCGTAGTTGAGCACATGGCTGATGCGTTCCACATCGAGACCACGCGCGGCGACGTCGGTGGCGACGACGATATCCAACGCGCCTTTCTTCAAGCGATCGACGGTGCGTTCGCGCAGGGCCTGGTTCATGTCGCCGTTCAACGGCGCGGCGGAGAAGCCGCGTGCTTCGAGTTTTTCGGCGAGTTCCACCGTCGCGGTCTTGGTGCGCACGAACACGATCATGGCATCGAAGTCTTCCGCTTCGAGGATGCGCGTCAACGCGTCGAGTTTGTGCGTGCCGGTGACCTGCCAGTAACGCTGGGTGATGGCCGCGACCGTGGCGGTCTTGTTGGCGATTTTGATTTCCACCGGATCGCGTAGGAAGCGTTGGGCGATCTTCTGGATGGCCGGCGGCATGGTCGCGGAAAACAACGCAACCTGCTTATTCACCGGCGTGTGTTCGAGGATCTGTTCGACATCGTCGATGAAGCCCATGCGCAGCATCTCGTCGGCCTCATCCAGCACCAGCGCCTTGAGCGAGTCGAGCTTCAGTGTGCCGCGGCGCATGTGGTCAATGACGCGCCCCGGGGTGCCGACGATGACGTGG
>JACREG010000020.1 GCA_016218375.1 Gammaproteobacteria bacterium | reverse complement strand
GGCACGGCGCGGTTTGCGCAAATGCTCGAAGCGCAGGTGCGCGAGCTTGGGATCGCCGTGGCGGGCACGGCCGAACTCGGAGGTCGGGCCGGCGAGCTGTTCGGTATCGTTGCGCTCCAGAATCCAGTGCTCGCGCAACGCGGGCAGACCCTGCAACAGGTCGATGTGCGCGCTCGGGTCGGTGTACGGACCGGAGGTGTCGTAAATGACGATCGGCGGATTTTCTTCCGGCGTGGCATTTGTGTGAGTCGGCGACTGCTCGACCTCGCGCATGCCCACGCGGATATCCGGGCGCGAGCCCTGCACGTAGATTTTCTTCGAGTGGGCGAAGGGGCGCGTGACCTCCTCGGATAATTTGGCGGTCTTGCGGATGAACTCTTCGGGTATCGCACTCATGGCCTAAGCCCCTTGCCCCGTTCGCGGAGCGGATATGAAAAAATAGCGGGGAAGGCTGATGGCTGGACAGGCTTCCCTGCGCTGGTATTAACCAAGATCAGGTTCGAAGGGTTTCCTCTCAGCCTCCTTCACGTCACCGTTAGAGGAGGCACCCCTAGCCGATGCCGCAACGGTAAAGGAAGGCCCCGGGCAATGCAAGCCGACGGCCCCGTCATAGGAATCAGAAGCCTTTGATCGGCTGAGGGATTCGGCACAATGGCGCGGCCGGTTCCGGACTTGCCCGGGGTGCGTAAACTCCGTACCCTAGCCGCACAGCGCCAATGATCTACCCGGGGCACTGCCCGGGGTCCGGCAAGAACCCCAACAAGATGAGCCTATTGGCCCACGCGCCGACGGCGGAGGACACAGTAATGACGGGCACAGCCACGGCAATCGATTTCGAACACGCGCGTTACAACATGATCGAACAGCAGATCCGTCCCTGGGACGTGCTGGATCAGCGCGTGCTGGACGTGATCGCCGCCACCCCGCGCGAGGCCTTCGTCCCGGAGAAATACTGCTCGACGCTGGCCTTCTCCGACATCAGCATCCCGCTCGATCACGACCAATATATGATGCCGCCCAAGCTCGAAGGCCGGCTGCTGCAATCGCTGAATCTGCGTCCCACCGACACCGCGCTGGAGATCGGCACCGGCAGCGGCTATCTCACCGCCTGTCTGGCACGGTTGGCCGCGCAGGTGGTCAGCGTGGATATCTTCGCCGATTTCAAATACGCCACCGAACGCAAGTTGGCCGGCCAGGGCATTGCCAATGTCGAGCTGAACGTCGCGGACGCCGCCGCCGGCTGGGGTGGCGAAGCTCAGTTCGATGCCATCGCCGTGACCGGCTCGCTGCCGCTGCTGCACCGGGGTTTCCATCGCAGCCTGCGCATCGGCGGACGGCTGTTCGCGATCGTCGGCCAACCGCCGATGATGGAGGCACTGCTGATTACCCGCGTCGGCCCCGACCAGTGGGCCCAGGAAAGCCTGTTCGACACCGTGATCCCGCCGCTGCTCAACGCGGCGGCGCCGGCGGTGTTCAAGTTCTGAACCATGCGCCAGATCTCCGCGAGCGAACTCAAGCATTACCTGGACAAGGCATCCCACCCGCCCCTGCTGCTGGACGTGCGCGAACCCTGGGAATTCCAGCACTGCCGCATCGAGGGCTCGCAACTCATGCCCATGGGCAATGTGCGCAGCGAAGCTCCCGAACTCGACCCCGACCGCGAGATCGTAGTGATCTGCCATCACGGCATCCGCAGCTTTTCCGTGGCTCGGTTTCTGGAAAACGAACTCGGCTTTACCAATGTGATCAACCTCACCGGTGGCGTCGCCGCCTGGGCCCGCGAGGTCGATCGGGACATGCCGACATATTGAATGCACGTTAATCAACGACGGTGACAACATGAAAACCTCGCGCAGCTCCCTCGCCACCCTGATCGCGGCCCTCGTCCTCGGTGGTACGGCCCACGCCGAATCGCTCTACGCGGTCTATCAGCGCGCGCAGGAATACGACCCGGCACTGCGTGCGGCGGCCGCGGCGCGCGACGCCACGCTGGAAACGAAGCCGCAGAGTCGCGCCGGTGTGCTGCCGACGCTCGGCCTGGGCGGCGACGTATCGCGCAACAGCTATGACGATCGTGCTGCGGCGGCGGGTACCAGCAATCCCACCTACTCCACCAACCAAACCTATAGTCTGAACCTGACCCAACCGCTGTTCCGCTGGGACCGCTGGGTCGCGCTGGGACAGGCGGACAATCTGGTCGCGCAGGCGCAGGCCGAATACACCGCCGCCGAACAGGAACTGATGGTGCGGGTCGCCGAACGCTATTTCGCGGTGTTGGCGGCCGACGATGCCTTACGCCTGGCGCGCGCCGAGAAGGAGTCTATCGGCCGCCAGTTGGAACAGGCGCAACAACGCTTCGAAGTCGGCCTGTCGGCGATCACCGACGTGCAAGAGGCGCAGGCGCGTTACGACACCACGCTCGCCACCGAGATCCGCGCCCAGGATCTGCTCGAATCCACCCGCGAGCAAATGCGCGAAATCACAGGCCAACCGGCCGACCAGCTCGATGTCGTACGCGACAGCGATTTCAAACTGGTCTCGCCCGAACCGCAGGATCAACAGACCTGGGTCGACACCGCGCTCAAACAGAATCCGGGACTGGCCGCCGCGCGCGCCGGCTCCGAGGCCGCGCGCCAGCAAATCCAGATCGCCCGCGCCGGTCACTATCCGACCGTGGATGCGAACGCCAGCTACAGCTATCTGGACAGCAACCTGAGCGGCATCCGCACGCTGGAACGCAACGACGGCGCGGTCGGCGTGCAACTGAACGTACCGCTGTATCAGGGCGGTTATGTGAATTCGAAAGCCCGCGAGGCGCGTTACCGTTTCGACGAAGCGCGCGAACGTCTGGATGCCAGCCAGCGCGCCACCGAACGCCAGACCCGCGACGCCTATCGCGGCGTGATCTCGGGCATGAGCGAGGTGCGCGCCGCGACCCAGGCACGCACCTCCAGCACCACCGCGCTGGAAGCCGCGCAGACCGGTTACGAAGTCGGCACCCGCACCATCGTCGACGTGCTGGATGCGCAACGCGCCTTGTCGCTGGCGGAATTGAATCTTTCCCAGGCGCGTTATACCTACCTGCTCAACACTCTGCGTATCAAACAGGCCGCCGGCACGCTGGCGCCGACGGATTTGGAAGCCCTGAGTAAAGACTGGTTGAAGAAATAAATGGGGGTCAGAGACGAATTATTGAGACTTACATATCAGGTGACAGGTGATGCGGTAGGCCCTGATGTGGCGAGATACTCTCCATGGAACGCCGTGAATACATCCCTGTAGGCTTGACGGCCGCATCCCTGCGGCCGACATCCATGGAGAGTATCTCGCCACATCAGGGCGGTAATATCAGGCGATTATGTAAGTCTCAATAGTAACCGTCTTCGTGGATGACTAATTCTGGGCGGTGGAATTCACCTCTAACCCCCATTTATTCCAACGCCTCGGCCACCATCGCTAACACTGCGTCGCGCGCGCCTTTGTTGGCCTCGACGACGGCGGCGCCGCATTCGCCGGCGGCGATGCGCGCGGCCGGATCGGCCAGCCAATGTATAACGCTGTCGGCCAACATGCCGCTGTCGCCGACCTCGCGTGCGGCACCAGCCTCCAACAACAACTGCGCGATCTGTTCGAAGTTGAACATATGCGGCCCGAACAGCACCGGGATGCGTTGCGCGGAGGCCTCCAGCGGATTATGACCGCCGTGCGGAATCAGACTGCCGCCGATGAAGGCGATATCGCAGGCGCCGAAGAACAACAGCAACTCGCCCATGCTATCGCCGACGAACACCGCCGCGTCTGCCGGCGTCGCCACCTGTTCGCTGCGCAACACCGTCTTCCAACCCTGTTCGCGACATAAGGCTGCGACGCGCGCGAAGCGCTCCGGATGGCGCGGCACCAACACCAGCAAGGCCTGCGGATAACGCGCACGCACGCGGCGGTGCGCATCGAGGATCATTTCGTCCTCGCCTTCGTGAGTGCTCGCCGCGACCCACACCGGGCGCTGCATGTCCCAATCGCGGCGCAATACGGCGGCCTGCTCGGTGAGGCTCGCCGGAATCTTCATGTCGAACTTGATACTGCCGGTGACGTGCACGCGCTCCGCGGGCGCACCCAATGCGATCAACCGTTCGGCATCGGCACGACTCTGCGCGGCAATCCTGTGCAGCGTATTCAGCGTCGCCGCCGTGAGCGCATGCACACGCCCGTAGCCCGCCGCCGAGCGCGCCGACAATCGCGCATTCACCAGCAGCACCGGAACACCGCGGCGGGCGCAGGCACGATACAGATTCGGCCAGATCTCCGTCTCCATAATCAGCGCCAGGCGCGGGCGCGCACGCCTCAGGAAGCGCGTCACCGCATCCGGGAGGTCATAAGGCATATAGACATGTGCCACGCGCGACTCGAACAGACTGCGCACCTGTTCGGAACCGGTGGGCGTCGTGGTGGTGACGAGCAAGGGCACGTCCGGATATTGCTTGAGCAAGGCGCGCAGCAACGGTGCCGCCGCCTGCACCTCGCCGACGGACACGGCATGCACCCAGATCGGCGCGACACCTTCAACACAAGGAATGAAACCGAAACGCTCGCCCCAACGCTGCCAGTAGCCCGGCGCGCGCAGCCCGCGCCACATCAGACGCAGCAGCGCAAACGGCGTCAGCAGATAGAGGATGAGGGTGTAGAGGATACGCACGTTAGCCTGGGAATCCCTGTTTTATCCGTCATTGCGAGGAGCGTAGCGACGAAGCAATCTCCAAGCAGATAAGCTGGTGTCTGAGAGATTGCTTTACCGGAGGGTATCCTTTAGGGCGCTCCGCTCGCAATGACGGACCGCAATGAATTCCTCAGATCTCCCCCGCCCCGTCGTTGAGCATATCCAGATACAACTCCACGCCCTGTTCGACGGTCTTGAACGGCTGGTCGTAACCGACGGCACGCAGCGCGGAGATATCCGCCTCGGTGAAACTCTGATAGCGGCCGCGCAGATGATCGGGGAAGGGAATGTATTCCAGCTCGCCGCGACCGTGCCAGGCAATGACCGCGCGGGCGATATCGTTGAACGGCTGACTGCGACCGGTGCCGACGTTGAAAATGCCGGACTTGTCCGGATGATCGAGGAACCACAGGTTCACGTCCACGGCATCGCCGACATAAATGAAGTCGCGGCGCTGCTCGCCGTTGCCGTAACCGTCGCAACCCTCGAACAAACGCACCTTGCCGGTGTCCTGCACCTGATTGTTCAGATGAAACGCGACGCTGGCCATACTGCCCTTGTGCTGTTCGCGCGGCCCGTAGACGTTGAAATAGCGGAAGCCGACGATCTGACTTTGCGCGCTCGGCAGGAGGCGCCGCACATACTGATCGAACAGGAATTTGGAATAGCCGTAGACGTTCAGCGGCTCCTCATGTTCGCGGATTTCCTTGAACACGCGCCCGGCACCGTACACCGAGGCCGAGGAAGCATAGATGTAGGCGGCCTTGCGCGCCAGACACCAGTGCAACAACGCCTTCGAGTACTCGTAGTTGTTGCGCATCATGTAGCGCCCGTCCCACTCGGTGGTGGACGAACAGGCGCCTTCGTGGAACACCGCTTCGACTTTCGTCGCGAAATCATCGCCGGCCTGCACGCGCGCGATGAAGTCTTCCTTGTCCATGTAATCGGCGATCTCGCAGTCGGCGAGATTCTTGAACTTCACGCCGCTGCTAAGATTGTCGACGACCAGGATATCCATACGCCCGCGCGCGTTCAGCGCCTTGACGATGTTCGACCCAATGAAGCCGGCCCCGCCGGTGACTATGATCATCTTTTTTCCTCGTCCTGCTGACGGATCGCCTCGATGATACGCGTGGTCGATACGCCTGTTTCGAAGCCGAGCACTTTCACGTCGCCGCCCGCAGCCTTCACGCAATCGTGCCCGGCGATCTGTTCCGGCGTGTAGTCGCCGCCCTTCACCAGCACATTCGGTTTCACCGCACAGATGACGCGTTCGGGCGTGTCTTCGGCGAACGGCACCACCCAGTCGACGCTTTCCAGCGCGGCGAGCACGGTCATGCGCCGGTCGACGGGATTGATGGGCCGGCCCTCGCCTTTGAGACGGCGCACCGAATCGTCGTCGTTCACCGCGATAATCAACCGATCGCCTAAGCGCTTGGCTTCGGCGAGATACCCCACATGTCCGGCGTGCAGGATGTCGAAGCAGCCGTTGGTCATGACAATGCGTTCGCCCTGTGCGCGCGCCTCGTCGACTGCGATCAACAGTTGCTCTTCACTCATCACACCATAGCCGGCCTCACGACGGCCGGCGAGTGCGCGGCGGATCTCCGGAACCGAAGCGGTCGCGGTGCCGAGCTTGGCAACGACAATGCCGGCGGCGATGTTGGCGAACGCAGTCGCCTCGGCCAGACCTTCGCCGGCGGCAAGCGCGGCGGCGAGCACCGCGATCACGGTATCGCCCGCGCCGGTAACGTCGAACACTTCGCGCGCCTGCGCCGGCAGATGCAGCTCCGGTTGGTTGGCGCGCAACAGCGTCATGCCATGCTCGCCGCGCGTGACCAACAACGCGCCGAGGTCGTGACGGCGGATGAGCTCCAGCCCCTTCTCGACCAGCTCGGCCTCGCTGCGGCACGGACCGACCACAGCTTCAAACTCATTCAGATTCGGCGTAATCAGACTGGCGCCGGCATAGGGCGCGAAATCGGTGCGCTTGGGATCAACCAACACCGGCTTGCCGGCCGCGCGCGCGGCGTCGATGAGTGCGCGCAGCGGCTTGAGCGTGCCCTTGCCATAATCGGAAATCACCACCGCGCCGCAGTCGGCGAGTGCCGCTTGATAAATGCGCAGCAGCGCTTCCGTGTCGAAGTCCTCGAAGCCGTCCTCGAAATCCAGGCGGATGAGTTGCTGATGGCGGCTGATGACGCGCAGTTTGGTGATGGTCGGGATACCGGCGATGCGCTGGAAGCGGCACTGCACGCCGGCGGATGCGAGGCTGCGACTCAAACTGTCGGCGGCCTCGTCGTCGCCGGTCAGACCGACGACCGTGCTGTGAGCCTGCAAAGCGGCGATGTTGAGCGCGACGTTACCGGCGCCGCCGGGGCGTTCTTCGTTGTGGCGTACATGCACCACCGGCACCGGCGCCTCGGGCGAAATGCGCGAAGTCGCCCCATGCCAGTAGCGGTCCAGCATCACATCGCCGACCACCAGGACATGGGCCTTCTCGAAGGCGGGTATCTGTAGTTTCATGCGGCGTGCGGCCTCGGGAAATTCGGGGCAAATCATACCATGGCCCACCCCGGGGACAGATTTCAAATCTGTCCCCGTCACACCCCAATCGGTACACTGTGCTGCCGAACCCGGAACCCCGCCCGTGAACGACACCCTCAATGCCCAACTTTCCTTGTGGTCGCCCCGCTACTGGCCGGTGCATGTCGGCATGACGCTGGGGTGGCTGACGGCGCACTTGCCGTTTGGTGTGCAGATGGGGCTGGGCCGAATTCTGGGCGACTGCGCCTATTACCTGATGCGCGAGCGGCGGCGCGTCGCCCGTACCAACCTCGGCCTGTGTTTCCCCGAACTCGACACCGAAGCACGCCGGACGCTGCTGCGCGAACACTTTCGCTCGCTGGGCCTGGGTGTGATCGAGACTGCCATGAGCTGGTGGACACCGACCGCACGGCTGCGCGGCCTGGCGCGCATCGAAGGGCTCGAACATTTACATGCCGCGCTGGATGCGGGGCGGGGCGTGATCCTGTTGTCGGCGCACTTCACCACTTTGGAGATCGGCGGTCGCTTGCTGTCGCTGCACGCGCCTTTTCATGTGCTCTACCGTCGCCACAAGAACGCCGCCTTCGAGGCCGTCATGCAACGCGCCCGCGAACGTCACTTCGAGAAGGCCATTGCGCGCGACGATATGCGCGGCATGCTTAAGAGTCTCAAGGCCAACATCCCGGTGTGGTACGCGCCCGATCAGAACTACGGCGCCGAGCACAGCATCTTCGTCTCGTTCTTCGGCATCCCCGCCTCGACCATCACCGCCACCGCGCGGCTGGCGCGCATCAGCGGCGCGCGGGTCGTGCCGTTCTTTCAGGAACGCCTGCCGGGCACAGGCGGCTACCGGCTGAAACTCTATCCGGCACTGGAGAATTTTCCGACCGACGACGAAGCCGCCGACACGCAGCGCGTCAACACGCTCATCGAAACCGAAATCCGCAAAACGCCGGCGCAGTATCTGTGGGCGCACCGGCGCTTCAAGACGCGGCCGCCGGGTGAGGCGCCCGTCTACAAGGAGCAGCTGTGAACGCCGCCCGGAATCCGAACATGGCGCACAGCATTCTGCTCATCACCCTGAGCAACATCGGCGACGCCGTCATGACCACGCCGGTGCTGGAGGTGCTGCACCGGCGTTATCCGGAGGCGCTGATCGACCTCGTCGCCGACCGCCGCTCCAGCGAGGTATTCACCCATTGCCCGTATCGCGGCCGCATCGTCTTCAAGGAAAAACGCGCCGGCTGGCGTGGCACGCTGCAACTCGTGCGCGCCCTGCGGCGCACGCGCTACGACCTGATCGTCGACCTGCGCACCGATGGCTTGGCTTATCTGCTTCGCGCGCGCCGGCGCCTGACCAAACGACACCGCCAAGCGCACGGCCCGCATGCCGTCGAGCAGCACATGGGCGTGATCGCCGCGCTCGGCGATACCGAGATTCCACCGACGCACATCTGGCTGACACAACAACTCGAACACGCCGCGGCGCAACATCTGCAAACCTTGCCCGGCACACGCTGGCTGGCGCTCGGCCCCGGCGCCAATTGGGAACCGAAGATCTGGCCGGCAGCGTCTTTTCGGGACTTGATCGCGCAACTGGCCGATACCTTCGACGGCATTATCCTGCTCGGCGGGCCCGGCGATGCGGAACGCTGCGCACGGGTCGCACAAGATTGTCCGCTGCCCTGTGTGAATCTCGCCGGCCAGACCGGCCTGCTCGACGCCGCCGCCGTACTCGCCCGCGCGACCGTATTCGTCGGCAACGACTCCGGCCTTGGTCACCTCGCCAGTGCCGTGGGCACGCCGACACTCACGTTGTTCGGCCCCGGACAACCGGAACGCTATCGCCCGTGGGGCGAACACGCGCGTTGGTTGACGAGTGTGGAGAACGATTTGCAGCACCTGAGCGCGGCGGATGTTGCGGCGGACGTCAGAAGAACCTCGTAGGACGCATTAGACCGAAGGTCGTAATGCGTCGAATGTTTTGGCGGTCGACACATCCGGCGCGATTCGCTACGCGCATGGCGCCCTACGATAACAGTCTATCTGTCCGCAGCCTTTCCACCACCGTCTCCGGCGCAATCTCCGCCAGACACGCATGCCTGCGCGCGGGCGGGCACTCGCCGAGATAGCACGGACTGCACTCGACCGGGTGCACGAACACGCGCTCGCCCTGGCCGATGGCGTGATGCCGGCGCCAATCGGTCGGGCCGAAGAAGGCGTAGACGGGAATGCCAGCGGCGGAGAGCAAATGCATCGGTCCGGAATCGTTGACCACAGCGAAACGCGCGTGACGCGCGAGTTCGCTCAGGCCGGGGATCGAAAACGCGCCGGTCATGTCGCGTCCGACCTGCGCGGCCAGCGTGCGGTTGAGTTCCGCTTCGTCCGGCCCACCGATCCACAGCACCGTGATGCCGGCCGCTTCGATGCCGCGCGCGAGCGCGACGAAATGTTCGGCCTCCCAGCGCTTGGACGGCCAGCGCGCGCTGGAACCCGCGTGCAACAGCGCGAAGGCACGACCGGTCAATCCGTCCGCCGTGAGCCGCCTGACCACCGCCTGTTGTTCGGCCGGCGCCGGCCACAACCGCGGACGCGGTTCGGCGGCGGGCAGGCCCGCACTCTCGATCAAACGATTCAGCCGTGGAAAAACATGTTCGCGGATATCGTCGCTGGCCGGGCTGTGAGTATAGATCCAGCGCGGCGCGATGCCGACGCGTTGACCCGCACCCGACAACAGCGTCAACGCCCGCGTACGATCGGAACCTTGCAGATCGTAGACCGTGGAGAAGCGTTGCGCGCGCACCCAGCTCAGCGCGGCCCACATGGCGCGCGCGCCCTGGCGCGGAAACGCGATGACGCGCAGACGCGGGTGCCCGGCGAACAGCGGCGCAAACGGCGGCGAGGTCAGCAACCAGACTTCGCCCGCATGGTTCTCGAGAATGCGCTCGATCTGCGGCGTACACAGCACCACATCGCCCAGCGCACCCACTTTGATAATCAGCGTTCGGTCGTTCACACGAAATCCTGTCTGCCCCACCGGCGTTTACATTATACGCAGCCGCTCTGCATAATCGCGCCGTGAACGACAAGAGCATACTCTGGTGGGGCCGCTTCGATCCGGATTATTCCCGTAACCGTATCGTCCGCCAGGCGTTGCGCGAACTCGGCTGGACCTTGCTCGATTTTCATCCGCACTTCTCCCCGCTTGGCGATCTCGAAGCGCGCTGGCGTTTAAAGGCGACACCGCGCCTGGTCTGGGTGCCCTGTTTCCGCCAGCGCGATGTGCTGGCCGCCTCGCGCTGGGCGTGGCGGCGGCGCATTCCTCTGCTGTTCGATCCGCTCATCAGCGCCTACGACAAGCAAGTCTTCGAGCGCGGCAAGCTGGCACCGGACAGTACAGCGGCATGGCAGTTGCTGGCCTGGGAACGACGCCGCTGCGCGCAGGCGGACATCCTGCTCGCCGATACGCAACTGCACGCCGAGTTCTTCCGCGATGTGTTGCAGGTAGCCGAGGCACATATCCATGTCGTTCCGGTCGGCGCCGAGGAAAGCCTGTTCCATCCCGCGCCCGCAACAACCGCCCCGCAGCCATACAGTGAAAAGCCGTACATCGATGTCTTGTTCTACGGCAGCTTCATCCCGCTGCAAGGTCCACAGGCCATCGTCGAGGCCGCACGACTGACCCAGCACGATCCGATCCGCTGGCATTTGGTCGGCACAGGGCCGTTGCGCAAAGTCTGCGAGACGCTCGCCGCGGGACTCGCCAATGTCGTGTTCGAGTATTGGATTCCGTATGCCGAGTTGCCCGCGCGCATTCATCGGGCGGACATCCTGCTCGGCGTGTTCGGCGCCACACCCAAGGCCGGCCGCGTCATTCCCAACAAGGTGTATCAGGCGTTGGCCTGCGGCAAACCGGTGATTACGCAACGCAGCGAGGCCTACCCCACCGAACTTATCGAGAACCGCGACGCAGGACTGACCTGGATCGCCGCGAACGATCCGGCGGCCTTGGCGCAGGCGGTGCGCGATCTGGCTGCCGATGCCGACGCACGACGCGCCCAAGGCGAGGCCGCCTACCGCAGCTACCAAACGCACTTTTCACAAGCACGGGTTCGCGCCATCCTGGAAAAACTGCTGGCCGACGAACTGCCGTAAACGCAACGGCACGGAACGTTTCTAAGCAGATACGCGCCGCGACGCGGACATCGACCACAAGGCCGCGAGCAGCATCGGCAGATACAGCGCGAACTGCCGCGAGGCATAGGAGAAGCTCAACAACCCCGCCACCAGCAAGGCCGTCGCGGATGCGAGAAAGAGACCGGCCCAGGCGCCTTGCTCACCGCCGGCGCGCGCCACGCGCCAGCCGCGCACGAACGGTGCCGCGATAAACGCCAGCAGCACCGTCAAACCGAGCAGCCCGGTTTCATACCAAACATCGAACAGAAAATTGTGCAGATGGCCGAGGTGGACATTCCGTTCCACGATCACGACCTCGGTATATTGACTGACGTTCGCCATGCCGACACCGAACAGTATATTCGTCGGTGGATTCTCCAACGCCTGACGCCAAAGCTGGCTGCGATAGCTGGTGAACTTATCCAACCAGGCCATCCAATCCGTATCGACCGCCTGGCGAAAGAACGTGTCATAACTGACACCCACCGCAATCGCGAGCAGCACCAAGCCGACCCCGGCCACTTTACCTAAGCGCCAACGCAGCACAAACACGCCATACACCAGCAGCGCCGCCAACAAGCCGGCCAGTGCGGCACGTCCTTGCGACAGGGCGACATACGTCAGCACGACGGCGATCAAGGCCAGGCCGATCCAACGCCCACCGCGAGGGTTGCGCGTGACAACGAGGTAATACAACGAGAACGGCAACAGGAACGGCAGATTGTCTTCGATCATATGCGTGGTCGGCAGGAAATCATGGCTGTGCATTTGCCAAGGCAACACCGCGAGCAAGGCCGCGAGCAGCAGCAAACCGGCCACGCCCAACGCCGCAATGAGGCGCCGCAAGGCTTCGGGTTGCCGCGCGAGCACCACCAGCGAGATATAGAACGCCAGCGTGTGCAGCGCGAATTTGATCCACTCATGAAACCCGGCACGCGCCTCCAGAGCGCCGGGGATGCTCAGCAGATAGGCG
>JACREG010000019.1 GCA_016218375.1 Gammaproteobacteria bacterium | reverse complement strand
GCGGAGCGCGGAGTATTCAGGTGTAAGTCCACTCTTTCCGGCTGGCGGCGGGTCGATCCCTGAAGCCGACTAGCGCAGCTCGGAGGCAGAAGGGATCGACCCGCCGCCAGCCCCCAGCGCATCACATAAGGATGGGCGGAGAAAACATCCGGGCTAGCCAGTGCGGCGGCGTTTCTCGGGGAAGTTCAGGATCGCGGCGCATTGCGTCGGCACGGTCACGCGGGTTTTCGGTCGCGGCGGCTCGATACTCAGGATTTCCAGACATTCGGCGTCGAACCCATACACATCGAGATTCGCCAACTCCTCCAGACCGGCCAAGGCATCGCGCATGGCGAGTTCCAGGGCGAGTTTGGCGCGGTCGGTGTGGTAGCGGTGCGAGATGGCCATGCGTTCGCGTTCCCGAGAAGTGCCCCGCAGGGGGTGTCGGGCATGGTTGCCTGACACCCTCTATGTCGGGTCGGACGGGGTCGAACTTGAATCGGCCTGGGAGTCGGTCAGGCCGCCCAGTTCGGCGGGCAGGTGTGGCCGGATGGCCTTGATGAGTGCGGCGAAGAGCTTGGCGTTACCGGCGACGATATTGCCGTTCTTCAGGAAGCTCGGACCGCCGGTGAGGTCGCCGACGATGCCGCCGGCCTCTTGAATCAGCAGCGCGCCGGCGGCCAGATCCCAGGGTTTCAAACCAATTTCCCAGAATCCGTCCAGACGCCCGGCCGCCACATAGGCCAGATCCAGTGCCGCCGAGCCCGGACGGCGGATGCCGGCGGTCTCCACGATCAGATCCTTGAGCATGGCCAGATAGGCGTCGAGGTGCTGGTGGTTGTTGTAGGGGAAGCCGGTGCCGAGCAGCGCGCCGGTCAGACCGGGGCGTGCGCTGACGCGCAGGCGGCGGTTGTTGAGCATGGCGCCGGCGCCGCGGGTGGCGGTGAACAACTCCTGGCGCATAGGGTCGTAGACCACGCCTTGTTCCAACCGGCCTTTGTGCAGCAGGGCGATGGAGACGGCGAACTGCGGGAAGCCGTGCAGGAAGTTGGTGGTGCCGTCGAGCGGATCGATGAGCCACTGGAAATCGTTGCCGTCGTGCGCGCCGGATTCCTCGGCGAGGATGCTGTGATGCGGGTAGGCCTTGCGCAGGGTGCGGATGATGACATCCTCGGCCTGGCGGTCGACCTCGGAGACGAAATCGTTGTGGTCCTTGTGGGTGACCGTCAGGGTATCCAGGCGGTCGACATGGCGGACAATCAGGTCGCCTGCGGCGCGGGCGGCGCGCGTGGCTATGTTGAGCATGGGATGCATGGCGGGTCCGGAAGGTGGTGCTGAACTGGCCGCGAAGGATACCAGAGATTACCGGCCCGTGCCGGGGAAAACCGGCCCGGCTACGGGGTCAGTCGGCCGATGGCCTCGCCCATGCGCAGCGGCTGACCGGCGCTCAGACGCGCATCCCAGCGCATGCGCCGCGGACCGAACAACAGAATCACCGTCGAACCCATATTGAAACGACCCATCTCGGCGCCGCGCGCCAGTTCGACGGCCGGAGCGCCGGTGAAGGCTGTGCGGCGGACGCGATAGCCGTGCGGCGGCGTGACCACGCCGGCCCACACCGTCTCGATACAGGCGACGAACAGCGCGCCGACCAGCACCATGGCCATCGGGCCGGCCTCGGTCTCGAACACGGTCACCAGACGCTCGTTGCGCGCGAAGACCCGCGGCACGGTGTTCACCGTGTGCGGCGCCACACTGAACAAACGGCCGGGCACATAGACCGTTTCGCTGAGGCGGCCGGTCAGCGGCATGTGAATGCGGTGGTAGTCGCGCGGCGATAGATAGAGCGTGGCGAATTCCCCGCCCGCGAAGCGCGCGGCCAACTCCACATCGCCGCCGAGCAATTCCCGCAGGCTGTAATCGCGCCCCTTGGCTTGGAAGATGCGATCGCCTTCGATCGTGCCGGCTTGGCTGACGCGGCCGTCGACGGGGCAGGCGATGCTGTCCGCCGTCGATACCACGGGCCGCGTTTCTGTACGCAGCGCGCGGGTGAAGAAGGCGTTGAAGCTGGGGAAGGCACGCGCGTCGGGCTGTTGCGCCTCGTCCAGGCCGATATCGAAACGGCGGCGGAAGGCATCGATCAGCGCCTGCTTCCACCAGCGCGTTTCGCAGCGCGTGGCGGCGAGTACCAGTCGCGACAAGGCGTGATGCGGCAGCAGATATTGCGGCCAGGCGCGCCCATAGTCGCGCAGAGGATCGCCCAGACCGGGTTGCTCGGGGTTTGAAGTCATACTGCCGGTATCAGTGCTGCATGTGTTGCATGTGCTGGCTGTGGTCCATGCCTTCGGGCATATCCCCTTCCCTGTCGGGGCGCACTTCGGCGTCGATCTTTAACGCGGCGCCGCCGTCGGCGTGCAGATCGATCTCGACATGATCGCCCGCATGCAGCGGTTGTTTGGCCTGGATGAGCATCAGGTGCAAGCCATTGGGTTCCAGCGTAACGCTGCCGCCCGCCGGCACGACCAGTTGTTTCTGCGGCAGCATGCGCGCCATACCGTCGACGATTTCCGTGCGGTGGATTTCGACCGTCTCGAACTGCGGGCTGCTCGCGCCGGTAAGGGTTCGATCTGTAGCGCCCGGATTGGCGATGTGCATATACGCGGCATTCACCGCGCTGGTCGGCGGTGCCTCGCGTACCCAGGCGTTGGATACCTTCAAGTCTTCGGCGTGGACCGCGGTAGTCAACAGACCGCCGAGCAGACTCGCTGCAAGGGCGAAGCGTGTGTGCGTGTTCATTGGGTAGCCTCGTAGTATTGGGTCAGTTTCTGGAAATCCTGCGCCATCAGGTTCGTATCGAAGGGCGGCGACATCAAGGCGTGCAAACGTCCCTGGGGATCGATCAGCAGCAACGCCGCGCTGTGATCCATCAGATAGCCGTCGGGACGATCCGATGCCACTTTCAGGTAGATCACGCTCAGTTGTCGGGTCAGCGCATCGATGGCGGCGGTCGTGCCGGTGACGCCGATGAAGTCGGGATTGAAATAGGGCACGAATTTGGCGAGTTGCTCCGGCGTGTCGCGCTCGGGATCGATAGAGACGAAGACATACTGCGGCGCCGACGCTAGCGGCGGCGTGTTCGGCAGCGCGGCGATCTTGCGTGCCACGGCGTTCAAGGTGCTCAAGGTCGTCGGGCAGATATCCGGGCAATGGGTGTAGCCGAAGAACATGAACGTCCAGCGATCGCGCAATTGAGCCAGCGTGAAGGCGCGACCCTGGTGATCGAGCACGGCGAAATCCTGCAAGACGCGCGGCGGCACCAGGCGCGTGGTGCCCGGACTCAGTTCGGGTGCCGGCGGCGGCTTGAAGAACCCCCGCTGCGACAGCATGACGCCGGCGACGATCAGTCCCGCGCCTAGAATCAGCAGCCAGAGGGGCAGGCCTTTGCCGGAATAACGTGTTGGGTAGGTGCGCATGGCGCGGCATTATCCCACACCCCCGCGAGGTCGCCTATCGATCCCCATCGATCCTTATCAATCCGATCGGGCCGCTGCCGCGCCGCGCCGATTCGGCTATCATGGCGGCCCACGGCCAGGCGGGGATGAGTGACGATGGACAATCCGGATTCCGTACTACAGGTGTTGAGCACGGTACGCGATTACATCCGTTGGGGCGCCAGCCGCTTCAACGAGCACAAACTCGCGTTCGGCCATGGCACCGACAACGCCGTGGACGAAGCGGCCATCCTGGTCATGCACGCCCTGCATCTGCAAACCGACCTGCCGTCGGCCTATCTGGATGCCACGCTCACGCCCGAGGAACGTCACGCCGTGGTCGATCTGCTGCGCACCCGTTTCAAGGAGCGCATCCCTGCGGCGTATCTGATCGGCGAGGCCTGGTTCGCCGGCTTGCCGTTTTATGTCGACGACCGGGTGTTGATCCCGCGCTCGCCGATTGCGGAACTGATCGAGGCGCATTTCTCGCCGTGGGTGGACGCGGAGCACGTCGGCAGTATTTTGGATCTGTGTACCGGCAGCGGTTGTATCGCCATCGCCTGTGCACATTATTTCCCGGACGCGCGGGTCGATGCCGTGGATATTTCCACGGATGCCTTGGACGTGGCGCGGCGCAATGTGGCGCGTCATCACCTCGACGATCAGGTCGAACTGATCCGTTCGGATCTGTTCGCGGCGCTGGGCGAACGCCGCTACGACATCATCGTCAGCAATCCGCCCTATGTGGATGCCGCGGACATGGCCGCGCTGCCGCTCGAATACCGGCATGAACCGACGCTCGGCCTGGCGGCGGGCGAGGACGGTTTGCAATTCGCCGTGCGCATCCTCGCCGACGCCATCGCGCACTTGAATCCGCGCGGCGTGCTGATCGTCGAAGTGGGCAACAGCGCGCACGCTTTGACGGAACGGTTGCCGCAACTGCCGTTCGTCTGGCTGGAATTCGCCCGCGGGGGCGAGGGCGTCTGCCTGCTCACCGCGGAACAGTTGATCGAACATCGCGACGCCATCGTCGCCGCGTTATCTACACCGTAGGAGAACACCGGATGGATACCCGTCCCAAGACCGCCGAGCAATATATCGAGCTGATCGAT
The DNA here is from genome assembly GCA_016218375.1 of Gammaproteobacteria bacterium. Classification (GTDB taxonomy): domain Bacteria; phylum Pseudomonadota; class Gammaproteobacteria; order Thiohalobacterales; family Thiohalobacteraceae; genus JAHJQQ01. Next base: position 1,520 of record JACREG010000019.1, on the reverse strand, counting down.
CAGGCGCTGTTCGAGATCGAGGATCTGCGCGCCGCCGTGGAATACGACGAGGATTCCATGGGCAGCGCCGCGGGATTTCTCGGGCAATTGGAGGCCGATGTGCGCGGCCTCAAGCAGGCCATGCTGGAAGGGCGCTACCACTTCGGCGACAGCGACTTGCCGTTCATGAAAATCGTCGAGCGTCAGGACGAGCGGGTGTTGCCCTTCAAATACCTGTTGCGCATGATCAACGCCACGCATCGCATGGGATTGAACGTCGACCCCGAGTAATTGGCGTTTGATATACGTCAACGCCAGCGCCGCTCCGCCTGCGTAGGATAAGCCCGTGATTGGCGGGAGACCCACATGTATCAGACACTCGAATTCGATCCGGAACTGATCCGGCGCTACGACGCCAGCGGGCCGCGCTACACTTCCTATCCGACCGCCGTGCAATTCACCGAGGCATTCACCGCCGCGCGTTACCGCGAACTGGCCCACGCGAGCAATGCCGGCGCCGCGCCGCTGTCGCTGTATTTCCACATCCCGTTCTGCGACACCGTGTGTTTCTACTGCGCCTGCAACAAAGTCATCACCAAGAACCGCAAGCGTGCCATTCCGTATCTCGAACAATTGTTCCGCGAGATCGCCTTGCAGGGCGCGTTGTTCGATCGCAATCGTCCAGTAGATCAACTGCACTGGGGTGGCGGCACGCCGACCTTCATCAGTCACGAACAGATGCGTGCGCTGATGCGCGTGACCGGCGAGCATTTCCAACTGCGCACCGACGACAGCGGTGAGTATTCCATCGAAGTCGATCCACGCGAGGCCGATGCCGAAACTATAGGCCTGTTGCGTGATCTGGGTTTCAATCGGCTGAGCCTGGGTGTGCAGGATTTCGATCCGGCGGTGCAGAAAGCCGTCAACCGCATTCAATCCGAGCAGGAAACCTGGGCGGTGATGGACGCGGCGCGGCGCGAAGGTTTCAAATCCGTCAGCGTTGATCTGATTTATGGCCTGCCGTTGCAGACACTGGATGGCTTTGCCACGACCCTCGACAAGGTGATTGCCGCCGGTCCCGACCGCCTGTCGGTGTTCAATTACGCGCACATGCCGCAATTGTTCAAGACGCAACGGCAGATCGACGCCGCGCAATTGCCGAGCGCCGAGGAGAAGCTGGCGATCCTCGGTCTGACCATCGAGAAACTCACTGCGGCGGGTTATCTCTACATCGGCATGGATCACTTCGCGCGACCCGACGACGAACTCGCCATCGCCCAGCGCGAGGGCACGCTGTATCGCAACTTCCAGGGTTATTCGACGCACGCCGATTGCGATCTGGTGGCTCTGGGCGCGACGGCGATCAGCAAAGTCGGCAACAGCTACAGTCAGAATCTGAAATCCCTGGACGACTACGCGGCACGTCTCGATGCCGGCGAACTGGCGGTGTTCCGCGGCGTGGAGTTGGATGCCGACGATCTGCTCCGGCGCGAGATCATCACCCGGCTGATCTGCAATTTCGAAGTGGAATTCGCGGCCAT
>JACREG010000021.1 GCA_016218375.1 Gammaproteobacteria bacterium | reverse complement strand
GCGCCCGGAGATCCGGTAAAAATCGTCCGCTGACCGTCCCAGCCGCCCAAGGTCGGTTACTGGTATCGCTTCCTGGTATCATCGGCCCCCGCGCACACCCCGCGCTTGACCCTGTCACACGGAATCCTCCATGTCCCAAGATCGCAAACAAGCCGCCCTCGACTACCACGCCCTGCCGCGCCCGGGAAAAATCGCCATCGAAATCACCAAGCCCTGCAATACCCAGCAGGATCTGGCGCTGGCCTATACCCCCGGCGTCGCCGAACCGGTGCGTGCTATCGCGGAGGATTCCGCCAACGCCTATAAATACACTGCCAAGGGTAATCTGGTCGGCGTCATCACCGACGGTACGGCGGTGCTGGGTCTGGGCAATGTCGGCGCACTGGCCGGCAAACCGGTGATGGAAGGCAAGGGCGTGCTGTTCAAACGCTTCGCCGGCATCGATGTGTTCGACATCGAAGTGAATGCGCAAGACCCGGAAGACTTCATCGAGACCGTCGTCGCCATCTCGCCGACCTTCGGCGGCATCAACCTGGAAGACATCGCCGCGCCGCATTGTTTCGAGATCGAGCGCCGTTTGACCGAACAACTGGATATCCCGGTATTCCATGACGACCAGCACGGCACCGCCATCATCATCGCCGCCGGCCTGCTGAACGCATTGGAACTCCAAGGCAAGACACTGGCCGCCGCACGCATCGCCTGCGTCGGCGCCGGCGCAGCGGGACTGGCCTCGATGCGTCTGCTGCTCGCGCTGGGCGCGACGCCGGGCAATATCCTGCTGGTCGACCGCAAGGGCGTGATCCACAGCGGCCGCGACGATCTCAATCAGTACAAGCGTGAGTTCGCCGTGGACACCGACCGCGTGAGCATGGCCGACGCGCTGCGCGACGCCGACGTGTTCATCGGCGTATCCGGACCGGACATCATGACCGCCGACATGTTACTGAGCATGGCACCGAGGCCGATCGTGTTCGCGCTGTCCAACCCCGATCCGGAAATCCGCCCGGAAATCGCCTTGAAGGCGCGCAACGATCTCATCATGGCCACCGGCCGCAGCGACTATCCGAACCAAGTCAACAATGTGCTCGGCTTCCCGTTCATCTTCCGCGGCGCACTGGACGTGCATGCGCGCACCATCAACCAGGCGATGCAGATCGCGGCGGTACACGCGCTACGCCTGCTGGCGCGCGAGGACGTACATCCGGAGGTGTTAAAGGCGTATAACTTGAACACGCTGGAATTCGGTCCCGACTACATCATCCCGAAGCCGTTGGACCCGCGCTTGATGGACTTCGTACCGCCGGCCATCGCCAAGGCCGCGGTGGATTCCGGCGTGGCGCGCGCACCGTATCCGGCGCATTACCCGCAACCGAAAACCTGAGGCACACACCTCAAGGCGCGGCGAGCAAGTCCTCGACGCGCCGCAGATTGGCGCGCGCCATCGGTTTGCCATCGAGCGGACTGCGCGGCGCCTGGCGGACGCCGTTGAAGGGAAAGATCACCGCCTCGATGGGAATATCCCCGGCCAGAAAGCGCACGGACGGATACGTCACGTAATCGTCCCGATCCACACGCAGGCGTCGCTGGCTTTGCTCATGCGGCACATTAGCCTCGAACAGGAACAAGTGGACATCCTCCGGCGCGTCGGCGAACAAGTGCAGATTGACGTCGGAGTGTTCGCTGGCCGTGCCGCTCAGCACCGAGCCGGTCAGACGCGGATCGAACCGTTCGAAGAAGCGCATGGCGTCCAACGCCGCGGCGCGCAACTGGCGCAAGCGCAACGGTTGGTCTTGTTCCTGGAAAAGACGCTGGTAGGCGGCGAGCTCCGCCTCGACTTCGATGTTGCGCGGCAGATTCTGCGTATCCGGCGCACCCAGTCGCTCCGCGGCCTTGCGCTTGGCGACCAGATAATCGCGGATGCCTTCGCCGACGATGATCCGCGCCGCCTCTTGCGCGATGCGCTGACGCATCTGCCGATCACGCGTGCTGCTACGTACGCTCATGGCTGAACTCGAAACCGTCGGACGGTTTCAGAATAACTGCTCGGGATAGCCCGCACCACTCCCCGGCGCCTGGCTACCGGGATCACCGAGCACCGGCGGCGTGCCTGTTCCTGTGCTGGACGAGCCCGGTACTTGGCCTTCGCGGAAGGTCTCGAAAATCGCGTCGGGGCGATCGCTGCCCGCGAGTAGACCGGTCTCTGGATCGATCCGCACCGTCACCAATCCCGGCGGCGGTTCCAGGTGAGTCTCCGGCACGCCTTCCAACATCGGCCCCATATAACGCATCCAGACCGGCAACGCGGCATGGCCGCCGGTTTCGTCATTGCCCAACGGCGCGACCGCGTCGAAGCCCAGCCACGCGGTGGCGACCAAGCCGCGGTTGAATCCGCAAAACCAGGCATCGCGCTGATCGTTGGTCGTGCCGGTCTTGCCGGCGAGATCGTCGCGACCCATCTGTCGCGAGCGCTGTGCCGTGCCGCGGCGCATCACGTCCTGCATCATCGAGGTCATCAGCCAGACATTCTGCGGATTTAATACCGGCGTCAGCGGTGTCGCGTTAGCGTCTGCGGAAACGGCGCCCGATGAGATGCCGGACGAGACCCCGGATGAGATTCCGGGCGCGTCCGGCAACGGCAGCGTGGTGGCATCGCCGCACTCGGAACAGACCCGCCTGGGCCGCGCCTGGAACAGCACGTTACCGGTGACATCGACGATACGGTCGATGAAATACGGTTCGATCAAATAGCCGCCGTTGGCGAACACGGCATAGGCGCGTGTGAGTTCCAGCGGCGTCACCGTGCCCGTGCCCAACGCCAGCGACAGGTTGGGATAGAACGAATCCTTGCGAAAACCGAAGCGTTCCACATAGTCGATGGCATAACGCACGCCGATCGCTTCGAGCACGCGAATGGAGACGACATTGCGCGAATGCACCAAGGCCTCGCGCAGACGCGTGGGCCCATAGAAGCGGCCGGTGTAATTCTCCGGTCGCCACGCCTTATCCCAAGACGGATCGTCGAACACAATCGGCGCATCGTTAATCACGCTGGCCGGGGTAAAGCCCTTTTCCAACGCCGCCGAATAGATGAACGGTTTGAAGCTCGACCCTGATTGCCGATAGGCCTGCACGACGCGGTTGAACTTGCTGCGGAAAAAATCGAAGCCCCCGACCAGCGCCAAGACCGTACCGTCGGCCGGGTCCAGCGCCACCAATGCGCCTTCGACGGCCGGCAATTGCGCCAGGCGCCAGCCCTCGCCGTGCGGTTCGATGCGCACCAGATCGCCCACGACCACCACGTCGCTTGCCGTGTTAGGCGTTGTGCCGCGCTGGTTGACGCCTTTATAACGCCGCCAGGACAACGCTTCCCAATCGAGCGTCTGTTCGCTGCCATCGCGCAGCACCACGCGGCAGGACTTCCCCTCCACCGCAATCACCACCGCGGGCAACAACCCGCCCAGCGTCCGTTCATTACGCATGAGTGCGGTAATCGCGGCATGATCCGCGCCCGCAGGCAGCGTCAGTTTGCGTTCGGGACCGCGGTAACCGTGGCGCCGGTCGTACTCCAACAACCCGGAGCGCAGCGCGATATTGGCCGCCGCCTGATGCCGGGTATCCAACGTGGTGTATACATGCAAGCCTTGGGCATAAGCCTCTTCGCCATAGCGCTTGAACATTTCGGCGCGCACCATTTCCGCGAGATAAGGCGCCTCGACCTCGACAGCCGCCGCATGCACGCGGGCCTGATCGACCTCTTGCAACGCCTTAT
>JACREG010000198.1 GCA_016218375.1 Gammaproteobacteria bacterium | reverse complement strand
TTTCGCCTCCGAGCTGCGCTAGTCGGCTTCAGGGATCGACCCGCCGGCAGCCGGAAAGAGTGGACTTACATCTATACCCGCGCGTTGCGTGGCGCTCCACGCTCCGACGGTGGCGTTAATCGCGAAGCCGACTAGCGCAGCTCGGAGGCGGAGTGATTAACGCCACCGTCGGAGCATGCCACATGCCGGCCAGCACCGGATGTATTGAGGTGTTCGCTCACCGCGTCGCGGCGATCTCGTTGCTCAACTGATGCACGGCCATCGCATATAACGGGCTGCGGTTGTAGCGGGTGATGACATAGAAATTGTTGAACACCACCCACTGCTCCAGACCGTCGGCGCCGTCGAGTTCGACCAGGGCGACTTGCGTGTTCGGCGCGATGGGAGTGTCGGTGCGCACGCCGTACTTGGCCAGATCGCCGGCCGGCATATGCGGCTTCAGACCCTTGTCGAGCAGCGCCTTGTAGGCCGATCCGCTGACGTGAGCGCGTTGCACCACCGGCGCGCCGGCCTGCCAGCCGTGCGCCTTGAAGTAATTGGCGACGCTGCCGAGCGCGTCGCGTTCGCTGTGCCACAAATCGCGTTTGCCGTCGCCGTCGAAATCCACGGCGTAGGCGCGGTAGCTGCTGGGGATGAACTGACCTTGGCCCATGGCGCCGGCGTAGGAGCCCTTGGCGGCGCGCGCATCGACGTGCTCCTCGCGGGTCAGCAGCAGGAACTGCTCCAGTTCGCCGCGGAAGAATTCGCCGCGCTTCGGGTAATCGAAGGCCAGCGTACTCAGCGCATCCAGCACACGGTATTTGCCGGTGTTGCCGCCGTAACGGGTTTCGACGCCGACGATGGCGACGACGACGCGGCTGTCAACGCCGAAGTGCTGTTGCGCATCGGCGAGGATCTGTGCGTTGGCGTTCCAGAAGTTCACGCCGCCGTCGATGCGTTCGCGGGTCAGGAAGATCGGCCGGTAGTCGCGCCAGGGTTTGGCCTCGGCCGGCCGCGACATGGCGTCGAGAATGCTCTGCTGAGGCTTGGCGTCGGCGAGTAATGCCGTCACTTCGGCGCGCGGCAACCCATGACGCGCCACCATGTCGGCGATGAATTGCGCGGCTTGCGGATGGGTTGCGTAACTGCGCTGCGCGAAGGCGGCAGGCGCTGCGCCCGATGTGCCCGATGTGATCGGGGCCGTAATGGGGGATGCAATGGGTGCCGCGGCAAGTGTGTCGGGTGCCGGCATGGCCTTGGGCGCGTTCGCGCAGCCGTGCGACAGGGCGCCGAGCAGCAGCAACAAAACAGTGTGTATCGCGGAGGTGCGTAGTAGAGGCATGGGCAACCCAGATTGATTCAGGTGAGCAATTTGCGGTGGGTGTGAATGGACATGAGGATACCGAATCCGGCCATCAGGGTCACCATCGACGTGCCGCCGTAACTGATGAGCGGCAACGGCACGCCGACCACCGGTAACAGGCCGGTGACCATGCCGGTGTTGACCAACACATACACGCCGAAGGTCAGCGCCAGACTGCCGGCGAGCAGGCGCGTGAAGGTGTCCTGCGCCTGGGTGGCGATATGGATGCTGCGCAGGATGATGAAGCCGTAGGTGGCGAGCAGGATGAGAATACCGATCAGGCCGAATTCCTCGCCGAGCACGGCGAAGATGAAATCGGTGGAGCGTTCCGGCAGAAATTCCAGGTGTGCTTGAGAGCCGTTCAGCCAGCCCTTGCCGTACAGCCCGCCCGAGCCGATGGCGATCTTGGATTGGATGATGTGATAACCGGTGCCGAGCGGGTCCTGTTCCGGATCGAGGAAGGTGATGACGCGCTGGCGCTGGTATTCGTGCATGAAATACCACGCTACCGGCGCGCCGGCCGCACCGGCCAGCAGCAGCCCGATCAACACCCGCCAGTAGATGCCGGCCAGAAACAGCACGAAGAATCCCGAACTGACGATCAACAGCGCGGTGCCCAGGTCCGGCTGCTTGGCGATCAGCGCGGTGGGCACGATCACCAGCACGCCGGCACTCAGCAGGCGCAACGCACTGGGCGGCAGGCGCGTATCGGCGAAGAACCAGGCGAGCATCATCGGTACGGTGAGCTTCATCATTTCCGAGGGCTGAAAACGGATGAAGCCGAGATCCAGCCAACGTTGCGCACCCTTGCCGATGTCGCCGACCGCCAGCACGGCGGCCAGCAGCAACACGCCGGCGCCGAACAGCCAAGGTGTCCAGCGCGCCAGATACCGCGGCGGGATCTGCGCGATCAGGGTCATGGTGCCGAACGCCAGGGCCAGGCGCAGTGCCTGACGTTCCATGACGTCCATGCTTCCGCCCGAGGCGCTGAACAACACCACGGTACCGATGCCGCAGGCCGCGATCAGTCCGAACAGCAGCGTGCAGTCGAGATGGATGCGCTGCAACCACGTGTGGCGCGTGCCCGAGCCGGGATTGATATCGGCGATCATCACAGCGGATTGTCCTTGAAGTATTGATCCAGGATCACGCGCGCGATCGGCGCGGCAACGGCGCCGCCGTGACCGCCGTTCTCGGCGACGATGGCGACGGCGATGCGCGGTGCGTCGGCGGGGGCGAAGGCGATGAACAGCGCATGATCCTGCAAACGTTTGTCGAGGCGTTTTTCATCGTACTTCTGGTCCTGTTTGAGGCCGAACACCTGGGCGGTGCCGGTCTTGCCGCCGATTTTATAATCGATGCCGACGCCGATACGCTTGGCCGTGCCGCGCGCGCTGTGCACGACATCGACCATGGCCGCGATCACCCGATCCCAATTTTCGTGGCTGACGATAGGGATGGTGCGGGTGGGCGCGATCTTCAGCGGCGCGAGCACGCCGTCGGGGCCGCGCAACGCATGCACCAGATGCGGTTGGCGGAATTCGCCGTGGTTCGCCAGCGTGGCCATGGCGGCCGCCAACTGGGTCGGCGTAATCAGATTGTAGCCCTGGCCGATGCCGGTAATCAGCGTCTCGCCCGGATACCAGGGCTCGTTGCGCATGCCGCGCTTCCAGTCGGTGGACGGGAGGATGCCGCTGCGTTCGCCGACCAGATCGATGCCGGTGCGCGCGCCGAAACCGAATTGCGCGAGATAGTCGTGCAAGCGGTCGATGCCGAGCGAACGCGCCAAGTCGTAGAAATACACGTCGCAGGATTGGACGATCGCAGTATTGAGTTCCACCGTGCCGTGGCCGCCGTGCTTCCAGCAGCGATATTTGTGTTCGCCGCCGGGCAATCGATAAAACCCCGGACAGAAGGTGCGGCTGCTTGCGGTGGTGACGCCGCGTTCCAGTCCGGCTAATGCGACGAACGGTTTGATGGTCGAGCCCGGCGGATACTGGCCGCGCAGTGCGCGGTTGAACAGCGGTTGATTGGGGTCGTCGTTGAGCGCCTTGTAATCCTTGGCGTCGATGCCGTTGACGAACGGGTTGGGGTCGTAGCCGGGCACGCTGACGAAGGCCAGCACCTCGCCGTTGCGCGGATCGATGGCCACCGCCGAGCCGTTGAATTCGCCGAACGCTTGTTCGATGACTTGCTGCAAGCGCGCATCCAGACTCAGATACAGGCTGCTGCCCGTCACCGGCGCCTCGCGCGCCAGCACGCGCAAGGTGCGGCCGCCGGCGTTGGTTTCCAGTTGTTCGTAACCGACCTTGCCGTGCAGAGTGTCTTCGTAGGCCTTCTCGATGCCTTCCTTGCCGATGTGTGTGGTGCCGCGATAATTGGCCGGATCGATGACCTGCAATTCTTCTTCGTTGATGCGCCCGACATAGCCCAGCGCGTGCGCCGCGTGACTGCCGAGCGGGTAATAACGCGACAGGCCGGCCTGAATGTCCACGCCCGGGAAACGGTGGCGGTCGATGGCGAAGCGCGCGAGTTCCGCTTCGCTGAGATGGAAACGCAGCGGCACGCCCTCGAAGCGGTTCATGCGCTGGCGCAGTTTGTCGAAGCGCTCGCGGTCGTAGGCGGTGATCTCGACCAGCTTGCCCAGCGCCGCCAAGGTCGCGTCCATGTCCTCGATCTGTTCCGGAATGATCTCCAGGCGGAACGACGGCAGATTCTCCGCCAGCAGGATGCCGTTGCGATCGTAGATCAGGCCGCGGTTGGGCGGCACCGGGTTGAGTTTCACCCGATTGTCTTCCGACAGCGTGCGGAAATGCTCGTGCGCCACCACTTGCAGGAAACTCAGGCGCACGATCAGCGCGACGATCAGCGCGCCGAAGACCAGCAGCGCGACCAGGATACGGCCCATGAACAACCGGCTTTCCAGCAGATTGTCCTTGATGGTGTTCAGCGGACGGCTCATAGCACGCGGAAGGTCCGCCGCACGCCGCGCAGCAGCAGGAAGACGAGCGGCCACAACAACGCGCCGAGCAGCGACGGCAGCCAGTACAACCAGGAGTGGACCGGCCGGCCGATCATGCCGTTGATCCACAGCAACAGTAATTGACTCAGCGCGAGCAAGGTCAGGATGCTCAGCGATTGTTGCCAGAGCGGGTGCAGGCGCAGGCGTTGATGCAGCTTCAAGGTCAGAAAGATCACCACGCTGTAGGCCAACGCGTGCTGACCGAGCAGCATGCCGGTGAGCACATCGGTGAACAGGCCCAGCAGCCAGGCGATACCGACGCCGACCCGGTGCGGCAGCGCCATCGCCCAATAGATCAGCACCATCAACACCCAGTCCGGACGCAGTGCGCGCAGGCCTTCGGGCAGCGGCAGGTTGACCAGCAACAAGGCCAGCAGCAGGGTGATATAAATCGCGCCGCCGCCGTGGCGCTGGGCCAGCGTGTTCATTCCTCGTCCTCCGGAATTGCGGGCGGCGCGGTGATCGGCGCGGCCGGCGCTGTCGGGGGCGACGTCTCGGGCGCTGCGGCGGGCGGTGGTGTCGTGGCTGGAGTCGATGCCGGAGCCGATGCCGGAGCCGATGCCGCGCCGGGTTCGGGTTCGGGCAACGGTTCGTCGGTGGTGACCGGTGCCGGCGGTTCGCTGGGTGTAGGCGGCCAGACCAACAGCACTTCGCGGCTGCGATCCAGATGCGATAGCGGGCGGGCGCCGATTTCGGCGAAGGCATGTCCCGAATCGCCCGACACCGACGTTACTTGCGCGACGGGATAGCCGGGCGGAAAGCGACCGCCGAGACCCGAGGTCACCAGCAGATCGCCGACGCGAATGTCCGCGGAATTCGTGATGTTCGGCAGCGAGACTTCCGCCAGCGAACCGGTGCCCACCAGAATGCCGCGCACACCGTTGCGGTTGACCTGCACGGGAATGGCATGCGCGGGATCGGTGATGAGAATGGCCGTCGCCGTGAACGGCGTGACCTGCGCGATCTGGCCCATCACGCCATACGCATCCAGCAACGGTTGGCCGACGAAGACACCGTCGCGTTCGCCCTTGTTCAACAGCACCTGATGCCGGTACGGATCGAAATCCACCGACATCAATTCGGCGATCAACACCCGGTCGCCGGCCTTGAACGAGGAATCCAGCAGTTCCCGCAGACGCCGGTTCTCCGCTTCCAACGCATCGAGCTTCTGCAAGCGCGCCTGCTGCAACAGGTACTGGGCGCGCAGGCGGGCGTTCTCCTCTTGAAGGTTGCGACGAGTGGAGACGGACTCTTGCAGCCAACCGCCCGCGGTGGAGGGGAGATCGATCAGAAACTGGAGAGGGTACATGAGCACCGACAGACCGGTGCGCACGGTGTCCAAGGTCTGTTGGCGATGATCGACGGTCATCAGGACCACCGACGCGAGCACGAACACCACCAGCCGCGCGGTGATGGAGGGGCCTTGTGTGAATAGCAGTTTAATCTTGGGGAACCTCTGCCTATTGCCGTGTCGCTGATGGTGTCACATACAAGCTGTGGTGGACGGTGCGAACAATGCTGAATGATGTATCGTCATTCCGGACGTAGCGTAGCGGAGATCCGGAATCCAGTTCTTTGAATTCCTGGGTTCCCGCATTCGCGGGAATGACGGGATATGATCGGAATCCCCTTATTCGACGCAGAACACTTCGCCGCCGCGTTCGTCCATCATTTCCAGCGCGCGACCGCCGCCGCGGGCGACGCAGGTAAGCGGATCGTCGGCGACCACTACCGGCAGACCGGTCTCTTCCATCAGCAACCGGTCGATGTCCTTGAGCAGCGCGCCGCCGCCGGTGAGCACGATACCGCGTTCGGCGACGTCCGAGCCGAGTTCCGGCGGGGTCTGTTCCAGGGCGATTTTCACCGCGCCGACGATGCCGGCCAGCGGTTCCTGCAAGGCTTCGAGAATCTCGTTGCTGTTGAGCGTGAAGCTGCGCGGAATACCCTGCGCGAGATTGCGGCCCTTCACTTCGATCTCGTTCACCTCGTTGCCGGGGAAGGCCGAACCGACTTCGTGCTTGATGCGTTCAGCGGTCGCTTCGCCGATCAGCGTGCCGTAGTTGCGGCGCACATAATTCACGATGGCGTCGTCGAAGCGATCGCCGCCGATGCGCACCGACGCGGAATAGACGATGCCGTTGAGCGAGATCACCGCGACTTCGGAGGTGCCGCCGCCGATGTCCAACACCATCGAGCCGCGCGCTTCGTCGACCGGCATGCCGGCGCCGATGGCCGCTGCCATCGGTTCTTCGATCAGAGATACCTCGCGCGCGCCGGCGCCGGCGGCGGATTCCTTGATCGCACGACGCTCGACCTGCGTCGAACCGCAGGGCACGCAGATCAGCACGCGCGGACTCGGGCGGAACACGCGGCCTTCGTGCACCTTGTGGATGAAATGCTGGAGCATCTTTTCGGTGACGGTGAAGTCGGCGATCACGCCGTCCTTCAACGGACGGATGGCGGTGATGTTGCCGGGCGTGCGGCCTAACATGGCCTTCGCCTCCAGCCCGACGGCGGCGATGCTCTTGGGGCCGCCCGGCCCGCGATCCTGGCGGATGGCGACCACCGAGGGTTCGTTGAGGACGATGCCGCGACCGCGCACATAGATGAGGGTGTTGGCCGTTCCCAGGTCGATCGACAGATCGTTGGAGAACATGCCAAGAATACGTTTGAAACCAAACATGCTAAGGGTGCCTTGGGGTCAGCGGGCCCTGGAACCGGGCCCTGCAAAAAAGATGGCGTAATTTAGCAACCTCATGGGGCTTTGGGCAAGGCGCCAAGTATGCTAATTTTCGCGTTTCGCAGCGCCGGGTGCCGGCGCTCGCGGCCAGCCACAGGAGCAGTTGCATGGCATTGGATTCTTCCGAAGTGCAGAAGATTGCGCACCTCGCGCGCCTGGGCGTCGATCCCCAGGACGTGCCGGAGTATGCGCGCAATCTGTCCAACATTCTTGCCTTCGTCGAGCAGCTCAACGCCGTGGATTGCAGCGGCGTGCTGCCGATGGCGCATCCGCTGGACACCCGTCAGCGCCTGCGCGAGGACGCGGTGACCGAGCCGAATCTGCGCGACAAATTTCAGGCACATGCCCCGAAGGTCGAAGCGGGCCTGTATTTGGTGCCCAAAGTCATCGAGTGAAGTTCTGGGTTGGGAACCGCCAAGTCGCCAAGAGAGATTAGTGTGAGGTCGGTGGTGGGTCGACGAGGAGCGCGGTGCTTACGGCGGCTTACTGGTTTTACCCAAAACGGATTTTCTTGGCGCCTTGGCGGTTCAAGAAAACGCCTTTCTCCGCGTCTTAGCGGTTCAGCAATGTTCAGCGCTTACCGCGCACAAAGAGTAGCTAATCATTATGCATAACAAGACCCTAGCCGAGCTGGCTGCCGATCTGAAGGCCAAGGCCTACTCCAGCGAGGAACTCACGCGCAGTCTCCTCGACCGCATCGCCCGGCTCGATCCGCAGCTCAACAGCTTCGTCACAGTGACCGCCGACATTGCGTTGACCCAGGCGCGTGCCGCCGATGCGCGCATTGCCGCCGGCGAGAGCGGCCCGTTGCTGGGCATCCCTTACGCGCACAAGGACATCTTCTGCACCGACGGTGTCCGCACCAGTTGCGGCTCGAAGATGCTCGACAACTTCATCGCGCCCTACGATGCGGCCGTCACCGGCAAACTCGCTACCGCCGGCGCGGTCATGCTCGGCAAGACCAACATGGACGAGTTCGCCATGGGCTCGTCGAACGAGACCAGTTTTTATGGTCCGGTGAAAAATCCCTGGAATCTGGACGTGGTACCGGGCGGTTCCTCGGGCGGTTCGGCCGCCGCGGTGGCCGCGCGGCTGGCGCCGGCCGCGACCGGCACCGACACCGGCGGCTCCATCCGTCAGCCGGCCGCGCTGTGCAACCTCACCGGTATCAAGCCGACCTACGGCCGCGTATCGCGCTACGGCATGATCGCCTTCGCCTCCAGCCTCGATCAGGCCGGCCCGATGACGCGCACTGCCGAGGACGCGGCGATCATGTTGACCGCCATGGCCGGTTTCGATCCGCGCGATTCCACCTGCGTCGACCGTCCCGTCGAGGATTACCGCGCGGCCTTGGGCAACAGCCTCAAAGGTCTGAAGGTCGGTCTGCCCAAGGAATATTTCGGCGAAGGTCTCGATCCCGCCGTCGGCAGCGTGATTCAAACCGCCATCGACGCGTTGAAGAAACTCGGCGCCGAGCCGGTGGAGATCACTCTACCGAACACCGCGCTCGCCGTGCCCGCCTATTATGTTGTCGCGCCGGCCGAATGCTCGTCGAACCTGTCGCGCTTCGACGGCGTGCGCTTCGGCTATCGCTGCGAGAATCCGAAAGATCTCGAAGACCTGTACAAGCGTTCGCGTGGCGAAGGCTTCGGCCCCGAGGTGAAGCGTCGCATCATGATCGGCACGTATGCGCTGTCGGCCGGCTACTACGATGCTTATTACTTGAAGGCGCAGCAGGTCCGCCATCTGATCGCCGACGACTTCAAGCAAGCGTTCCAAAAGGTCGACGTGATCCTTGGCCCGACCTCGCCGACGGTGGCATTCAAGCTCGGCGAGAAGTTCAACGACCCGGTGACGATGTATCTGTCCGACATCTACACCATCGCCGTGAACCTGGCCGGTCTGCCCGGCATGTCCATCCCGGCCGGTTTCGTCCATGATTTACCGGTAGGACTGCAACTGATCGGCAATTACTTCGACGAAGCGCGCCTGCTCAATGTCGCGCATCAATATCAGCAGGCGACGGATTGGCATCGGCGCGCGCCGCACGGTTTCAACTGAGGTTGATGAATATGGAATGGGAAACAGTCATCGGACTTGAGATTCACGCGCAGCTCGCGACGAAGAGCAAGATCTTCTCGTCGGCGGCGACGGCCTACGGCGCGGAACCGAATACGCAGGCCTGTGCGGTCGATCTCGGTCTGCCGGGCGTGTTGCCGGTGTTGAACAAAGAAGCCGTGCGCATGGCGGCGAAGTTTGGCCTGGCCACTGGCTCGACGGTGGCCAAGCGTTCGGTGTTCGCGCGCAAGAATTATTTCTATCCCGATCTGCCCAAGGGCTATCAGATCAGCCAGTACGAACTGCCCATCGTGCAACACGGTGTGTTGGATATCGAACTGGAAGACGGCAGCGTCAAGCGCATTGGCGTCACCCGCGCGCATCTGGAAGAGGATGCCGGCAAGTCGTTGCACTAGGATTTCCACGGTCAGTCCGGCATCGATTTGAATCGCGCCGGCACGCCGCTGCTGGAAATCGTCTCCGAACCGGATATGCGGTCGGCGAAGGAAGCGGTCGCGTATATGAAAAAGATTCATTCGCTGGTGCGTTATCTGGAAATCTGCGACGGCAACATGCAGGAAGGTTCGTTCCGCTGCGACGCCAATGTATCGGTGCGCCCGAAAGGCCAGAAAGAGTTCGGCACCCGCGCCGAGATCAAGAACATCAACTCGTTCCGCTATGTCGAGAAGGCGATCAATTTCGAAGTCGAGCGTCAGATCGAAGTGATCGAGAACGGTGGCAAGATTGTCCAGGAGACGCGTCTGTACGATGCCAACAAGGATGAGACGCGCTCCATGCGTGCCAAGGAAGAGGCCAACGACTACCGCTATTTCCCCGACCCGGATCTGTTGCCGGTCGAACTCGACGATGCGTTCATCGAGCAGGTGCGCGCGACTTTGCCGGAACTGCCGGATGCGAAGAAACAGCGCTTCGTCGAGCAATACGGCCTGTCTGCCTACGATGCGGGTGTGTTGACGGCATCGCGTGAACTGGCGGATTACTATGAGTCCGTCGTCAAGGCCGTCGGCAGCGAACCGAAGCTCTGCGCCAACTGGGTGATGGGCGATGTCTCCGGGTTCCTCAACAAGGACAACAAGGAGATCGGCGAGTCGCCCGTGTCCGCGCTGATGCTCGCCGGCATGATCCAGCGCATTCTCGACAACACCATCTCCGGAAAGATCGCCAAGGACGTGTTCGAGGCGATGTGGAACAGTGAGGGCGATGCGGATGCCGTCATCGACAAGAAAGGTCTGAAACAGATTACCGATACCGGTGCCATCGAAGCCGCAATCAAAGACATCATGGACAAGAACCCGAAACAGGTCGAAGGCTATCGCGCCGGCCAGGATAAACTGCTCGGCTTCTTCGTCGGCCAGGTCATGAAAGCCATGGGCGGCAAAGCCAACCCGGCGCAGCTCAACGACCTGCTGAAGAAGCTGCTGGCGGGTTGACGATCCGCTGTGCTGTCATGAGCCAACGCGACAGTGATGTCCTCAGCCGCTTCGTCTTCGAGCGCACCCATGTGCGCGGCGAACTGGTGCATCTCGACGCAACCTGGCGCGCCATCCTGGAACGCCGCGATTATCCCGAACCCGTGCGCGAACTGCTCGGTCAGGCCATGGCCGCGGCCGCGCTGCTCATCACCACCATCAAGTTCAACGGCTCGTTGATTCTGCAAATCCAGGGCGAGGGCCCGGTGTCGCTGATCGTCGTGCAGGCGAAATCCGACCGTACCCTGCGTGGGTTGGCGCACTGGACCGATCCGGTGTTGCCCGGGCCGCTGGCGCAACAGGTCGGCAATGCGCGACTCGCCATCACCCTCGATCAGGGCGGCGACCGCGAGCGTTATCAAGGCATCGTCGCGTTGGAGACCGAGGAAAATCTCGCCCACGCGCTGGAGGATTATTTCGCCCGCTCCGAACAGCTCGCCACGCGACTGTGGCTTGCCGTCGGCGAAGACCGTGCCGCCGGCATGCTGTTGCAGGCATTGCCTGCCGAAACCGAAGACGCCGACGCCTGGAATCGCAGCGTGCAACTCGCCGATACGCTCAGCGATCAGGAATTGCTGGAGCTGCCGCAGCGCGAAGTGCTGCGTCGGTTGTTCCATGAAGAAGACGTGCGCGTGTTCGAGCCCGAGCCGGTGAGTTTTCGCTGCACCTGCACCCGCGAGCGCATCGAGACCGTGTTGCGCAGTCTGGGCTATGCCGAGGTGCGAAGCATCATTGCCGAGCAGGGGCGCGTCAGTGTCGATTGCGAGTTCTGCAATCAGAACTATGTGTTCGACCCGGTGGATGTGGAGAAGCTGTTCGCGGCGGCGGATCATCAGCCGAGTGTGCCGAGGACGCGGCATTGAGCGTATCCCGTCATTGCGAGCGTGGCGCCCTAAAGGATACCCTTCGGTAAAGCAATCTCCTGGTGCGGAGAGCAGCCTTTGGTCTTTTGTTTCGCGCAGCGGGCAAGCCTACGGGAGTTGGGCGGAGATCATTTCTGTTGTAGCCTGGGTTGAATGAAATGAAACCCGGGTTTCGCATCCGCTCAATCCAGGCTACGATTTCTGAACAGAGCATGATTGCTTAAAGGCTATGCCCTATGAAAACCTTCGAATCCAACACCTGGTCCATCAATCTCCCCGACGATTGGGACGAGGAACACGACGATGAAGGCGTGACGCTGTTCAATCCACATGGCAGCGGGGCGCTGGAGATCAGTGCGGTGGAACGCGACGAAGTGGTCGACGATGGGTTTCTGGAGTTCATGGCGGCGGAGCATCTCGAAGCGGGGGCGGAGCCGTCGGAGGTCGAGTTCGGCGACTTCGAGGGGTTGGAGTTCGGCTACGGTGGCGACGACGACAACTATTGGCGCGAGTGGTATCTGCGCGCGGACAATCTGATGCTGTATATCACCTACCATTGCCCGTTGGCGGACGAGGGCGGCGAGGACGATGAGGTGGATGCGATTTTGGAAACACTGACGTTGCTGTAGGAGCGGGCTTTGCCCGCGAACATCCGCGTAGCTTGAAAACCATTCGCGGCCGATGCTCCAGGGCAGCCTCTCGGCGCAAACGCCTCACCTTCAGGCCGTTCCTTCAAAAAATCTTCCTTCAATCCCCGGTCGGCGTGATCGAGAATTCGCGCACTTGCGGCATACTGGACAGCGTTTCGGCGAGGCGGCGGTAATTTTCGTGGTCGCGGGTGCGGATGGTCATGATGTATTCGTAGACTTCGCCTTTGTCGCGCGAGGCATAGCTCGGGTTGGCCGCGGTGATGCCGTGTTGAACGATAAGCTCCATCAGCGCACGTTGCGGCATGATGCTGTTGTGGGCGAAGCGCACGATGATTTTGCCGAAGTGGGTGGACGGCAGTGCGATTTCGATCCAGCGGAACAGCGACAGCACCAATAGCGTGATGATCGTCGCGGCGATGGCGGGGAAGTAGAAGGCGATGCCGGTGAGGATGCCGATGGCGGCGGTGATCCAGATCGAAGCGGCGGTGGTCAGGCCGCGGATACTCAGGCCGTCCTTCATCACCACGCCAGCACCGAGAAAGCCGATGCCGGTCATGATGCCCTGCGCCATGCGTGTGGGATCGATGCGGATGGCTTCGACGGGGATGTTCGGCATCAAGGCCATCTGATGCGTGGTGACCAGCATCAACAGGCTGGAGGCGACGCACACCAGGGCATGGGTGCGGAAGCCGGCGGGGCGGCCGTGCACGGTGCGTTCCAGGCCGATCAGTCCGCCGGCGAGCAAGGCGGTCAGCAGTGGCAGCAAGATATCGGCGCGTTCCATTGTGAAATATCTCCGGGTCGGGTTCAGGTTGAGGTGACGGCCGCGCACACCGGGCAGCCGGGATCGCGTTTGAGTTTCAGGGTGCGGATGTCCATGCGTTTGGCATCGATGAGCAACAAGCGTCCGCACAGCGTTTCGCCGATGCCGGTGAGCACCTTGAGCGCCTCCATCGCCTGAATACTGCCGACAATGCCGACGATGGGTGCGAGCACGCCGTTCTCGGCGCAGGTCTGTTCGACTTCGGTGCCGTCGCGATACAGGCAGCGATAAC
The DNA here is from genome assembly GCA_016218375.1 of Gammaproteobacteria bacterium. Lineage (GTDB taxonomy): Bacteria > Pseudomonadota > Gammaproteobacteria > Thiohalobacterales > Thiohalobacteraceae > JAHJQQ01. The sequence goes on along the minus strand of JACREG010000198.1, from coordinate 24,379 downwards.
ACGGGCTGTCGGGCAGGTCGGGGCGGAACACGGCGACTTGGCCTTCCAGGCGAATGGCGGCGCCGGACACCAGCGGTGTGCGCGCGGCGACGCAGGCCTCGTTCACGGCATAGCGCGTGGCGAAGTTGTCGCTGGCGTCGATTACGAGATCGACCGCAGTGACTTGCGCGCACAATGCCTCGCCTTCCAGACGTTCCTGTAGCGCAATCACCTGCGTATCCGGATTGAGCGCGGTCAGGCGGTCGCGCGCCGAGGCGACCTTGGCACGGCCGATATCGGCTTGGCCGTGCAGCAGTTGGCGTTGCAGATTGGAGAGGTCCACCGCATCGGGATCGGCGATGACCAGCGTGCCGACGCCGGCTGCGGCGAGATACATCGCCACCGGCGAACCCAAACCGCCGGCACCGACGATCAGTACGCGCGCGGCGAGCAAGCGGTCCTGCGCCTCGGTGCCGAATTCCGGCAGCAGGATCTGGCGGCTGTAGCGCAGGAGTTGTTCGTCGTGCATGCGGGCTCTGGATCGAATTCTGAGTTGAACGTGGGGTCGGTCGATGCAATGGCACTCAGTGTAGCTGTTCGCCCCGTCCAACGGGTAGCCTGACGTAAAGTGTGATGGTGTTGGGGAATCGCTGGATGTCCGACACGGTATCGACACAGGCCGTGATCTGCGTCGCATAGTCTCGTCGCGCATGGCCGACAATCACTCTAAGTCGCTGTGTGCGGTTGGGCGCACGCAGACTGATCGAGGTATCGAAGATGAACGACGAAGTGCTGGCCGCGCGTCCCGCCGGCCGTTGGGCGCTTTTGCGGGTCGAGCCCGAGCGTCTGGTAGAGCAACATCCGGGGGTGCTGTTGGGTATCGGGATGGGGCTGGTGTTACTGGGTTATGCAGTGCCGTTGGTGTTTCCTGTCGCAACGCTCGTAGTGGGCTATCAGGTGATCGATGCGCTTGTCGCCGGCGGTTGGGATGCCCTGGCCGGCACTGCATGGAGTCTCGGGTGGATGACGCTCTGCGCGAGCATGAGCGTGTCGCTGTGGCGGTTGCGTGTGGCCGAGCCCGGCGGCGAGCCGCTGATGCAGGCGCAGGCGCCGGCCTTGTTCGCGGCGGTGGAGGATGTGCGCACGACGTTCCAGGCGCCGCCGATCGGCGATATCCATCTCACGGACACGGCGCGGGTCGGCGTGCAACGCGTTCCGCGTAGCGGGTATCCCGTCGGGTTCCGCTATGTGTTGCTGGCGGGACTGCCGGTTTTGCAATGCCTGACGGCGGATCAATTCAAATGCGCGCTGGCCTCCGCGTTGGGCGGGTTGTCGGTGGTACGCGCCGACGCTGCCGGTTGGATCGGTCAGCTCACGCAGACCTGGTGTCAGTACCAACAGGCGGTGGCCGGACAGTGGACCCCGGCGGCACTGTTGTATCGCGTGTTCCTGGCCGGTTATCTGCCGGCATTGAACGCACTCAGCGCGCGCTTGGAAGCCGGTCATCGGATACGGCGCGACCGTTATGCCCTGGAGATTGCCGACGACGATCTGGTGGCGGAGACAATGGCCGGCGAGGTGGTGATGCAACGCTTCCTGGCATCGCATTACTGGCCCACCGTGTATGCGGCGGCCGAGCATTCGGCGACGCCGAGCTTCAAGGTGTTCCGCAATCTGGAAGCGATTTTCCGCCGCAGGGTGGACCCCGAACTGATTCAGGTATGGCTGCGCGAGGCCTTCGTCGATAAATGGCGGAGCGATGTGCAGGATGTGGGGCTGAAGCTCCGGCTGCAAGAGATCGGGCACAACGATGTGCAGTACCGGCAGTCGGAACAGGCCAGTGCGGCGCAGACGCTGTTGGGGGCGAGTCATCAATGGATCGTCGACCGCTGCGATGCGCGTTGGGCGGAAGAGCATCGCGAGGAATGGTCCGCGCAGCATGCCAAGTCACAGCAGCAATTCGGGCAGTTGGAGCAGTTGCGTACGGCCCTGCGACAGCACAAGTTGTCCGGCGAAGAAGCCATGCGTTATGCCGCCTTGGTCAAACGCTATGGCACCGAACAGGAGGCTATCGAGGCCTACGACAAGATTCTGGATATGAACCCGGGCGATGCGCGCATCAACTTCGGCGTGGGCAAGTTTCTGCTGGCGTGCCGCGACGCCCGCGGCGTGAAAATACTCGAACACGCGATGACGCTGGATAAACGCTATGTCGAGCCGGCCTGCCGGTTGATCTCCGGGTTCACGCTCGACAGCCGCGCACAGGAGCATGTGCGTAATCGGGTGAGACAGCATCGGGACGAACGCGATATCGCTTGAGTGCAGGCTTCGTTCAAGCTTGCAGAAAGGCGGTGGCGGCGGCAATTACCGTGGGGTCGCGCAGGATGCGGTTGTGCCCCAGGCCTTCCGTATAGATGACGTGCGCATCCCGCCATGTATGCCGCAACCGTTCGGCGTGCGTGGCGGGCACGTCGCGGTCGTCGCGGTCGTGAATAATCAAGCCGGGAATCCGTTGTCCCGCCAGCATGGCCTCGGTGGATAGGCGGACGAAGATGTCCATGCCGAAGCGGCGTTCGATGCGTGCCCGCATCGCCGCGATGACGCTCTCGGGGATGTCCAGATGCTGGGCGAAACGCTGTACCAGAAATTCGGCGTCGGCCGGCGCGGCGATCGCAATCAGCCGCGGCAGGCTCAAGCCTTGAAGCAGCGCACGCGCGACGGCGGGAACGCCGAAGGAATGCGCGATGGCGCCCGCCAGCGGGCCACTGTGCTCGGCGACGCGCTGAATGGCCTGGGCATAGTCGAAGATATGGGTGCTGTTACCGGGGCTGTCGCCATGGCCGGGGGCATCGAAGGCAACGACCCGGAAGCCGGCGTCGACCAGCGGCGCGGCGAAGGCACCCAGTTGCAGTCCACGGCCGTTCCAGCCATGAACCAACAAAATTCCCGGCGCTTCGGCGGCGCCCCATTGATAGCGCGCCAACGGCCGGCCGGCGGAATCTATACGGTCGATGCGTGCCTGATTGCGCCAAGGGTCTTCCCGTGCCGGGATCGGCGAGCGCCGGGTGGCGAACCACAGTCGACAGGCCCAATAGCCGGCTATATGTGGGACGAACGGGCCAAGATGCCGGAACCCCATGCGCATAAGGTGCAATGACAGATGGGGCAAGACGGAATTCGGCATGGTCGATTCGCGATATGTGCGGTCGGTCACAGACAGCGTTAAAGGGCGCTGTCGCGCAGGTCGATGAACTTACTAGATTGCCTGTCGTATCGGCAACCTGAGCAGTTTAATCGTTCTGTGAGAGTAGGGGGTCGTATGAGTCCGTTCAGACGTACCACCGCGTTTGCCCGCGATATGGGCAAGGGGGCGGCTAAGGGTCGCGGCGCGGACGGTGCTCTGCGTCAGGCCCTGGCGCGGCGCCGCCTCGAAGAACGCCGAGAGGCGCAAATGCTGAAGCAGCAACTGTACGACGTCTTTTCCGACGACAGTCACTAGTGCTGAGTTCGGTGGGCTGCCTGTCCGGTCCCGGGCAGGCGGCCGATTTCCCCGTTTAATCCCAATCGGCTCTGTTGTGTTGCCGGAATGCCGCTGTCACCGGTCGCATAAACGGCCGCCGGTTAGCGGCGACGCGTCAAACCGGTGAGCGCCAGCAACCCGGAACCGAACAGCCAAGCCGCCGCCGGCACAGGCACTTGGCTAACGTCACACACCACCGGGCCACCGTTGAGTGTATGCACGACGCCATACAGCTTCAGTCCCGCGAAGCTGTGATCCGCCACCGACAGTGTGTCGGTGAAGGTCGCGCCGCCATCCGGTGACCAACCCAGCAAATCGAAGCGATATTTGCCGTGCGTCGTTTTGAAGACGTAGGAGTCTGCCGCGGAGGAGATAGTGAGCCGGTCACCGGGGACGTCCCGATTGCGTTTATTGTCGATGCTGGAAACCGCGGTCAGGGACATGCGGAAGACGAGTTCGACCGGTTCGAGCATGGCGTCGCACAGCAGCACATTGAGGTACAGGCGGGCGCTGTCGATGCCCGGCTTGCCGAGGCCGCTGCCGTTCTGGAAACGCAATTTACCGAGCGCGAACGGGCTGGAGAAACCCGCATAGTTACTGTTACCCTGACCCGGCAGCGCAAAGCCGTCGAAGCTGATGCGGCTGCTGGCTTTGTCGCAGGTCTTGCACTCGCTGTACTGCCAATCCAGCGTGGCACGTCCGGGAGTTTCGTTCTGATCGGTGCGGTATACCGTCTCGGCGACAGCCGAGATGCCGCGAAATTCACTGGCGACGGTTGTCTGAATCGTGTTTGCCTGAACGGCGCCCTGGCAGGCGAATGTTACTGCGCCCGCAGATAACCATGCGGCTAATTTCTTGTAGTTCATGGGAAATTCCATCCTGTCCGATATTTAATTGTTCTGGTATTTAGTGTTCTGGCTCCGGGCCTGGGTCTCGTTGACCCCGCGGAAAAGAGCCAGTCAGCCAAGTGACAAAAATTTTACGCTTAGGCGTTTACCAGACCCTTACCAGCGCTGACGTACCCCGGCTGCAAGGGGCGCGAATATTAGCAAAATTACATGTGTCATAAAACAGTCATTTGTTGGGGGCATGGATAGCTCCTTGGCATGGTTGTCAGCACGGGGACACCCTGCGCCCTGGGCAGGGGCTGTGTGTCTGATGCCATCTAAAGAACAATTACTGTGATCTCAATGGGATAATTTCCTGTCGCTGGTATGCCGTATACGGACTGCATGCGTCTAGGTGTGGAATATGAGAGGGGGCGAACGGCCCCGCTGCTGGAAACGGCGGGTTGTTGTGTCAGCCGATTTCCCGCCCATTGAAGTCCGGGGTACGGAGACAAATCTTCTACGAGGCCAGGACTGTTCTCACGCTACAATCGCCAAGCGATAATTCAGCGGCCCCGAAGGATGCCTAACGTGATCGACAGACTGACTGACTGGATAAGCGGGGCTCTGGAAACGGTTCGGCGAGTGGGGAGCGGCGTGCGTCGGCTTTACCACCCGACCACGCTGAAGGAACGTGGCTTGCTCTGGAGCAGTGGGCTATTATCCGCGACCGTGCTGTTGGCGCTGGGTCTGCTGGGCTGGTACTGGAGTGCCGAACCCGAGTCCTTCGATGTACGTCAGGTTGCGCGGGAACGCTTGGGCGAGGCCGGCAAGACACCGGTGACCGGTTATGTCTTCACCAGCACGCTGATGCACCTTGGCGAGGTCTTGCTCGACAAGCGCGGGGGTTACCTATCCAACGACCTCGTGCCGCCGGGCGTGTGGCTGGACAATCTCCCCAACTGGGAATTCGGTGCGTTGGTGATGTTGCGCGACGCGGCGGGCGGTTTGCGCAATCACCTGTCGCGTTCGCAATCCCAGTCCACGGAAGATGCCGATCTCGCGCAGGCGGAACCCCAGTTCAACTTTCAGAACGATTCCTGGATTCTGCCGTCGACCGAGGGCGAATATCGCACCGGTATCGAAGCGCTGGGACGCTATGCTGTGCGCTTGGCCGACGATCGAGAGCAAAACGCCCAGTTCTATACGCGGGCGGACAATCTTGCTCAGTATTTACAGATTGTCGAAAAGCGCCTGGGCAGTCTGTCGCAGCGCCTGAGTGCCAGCGTCGGTCAGATACGGGTGAACACCGATTTGGCGGGTGATAATGCCGCGCGCCAGGCGACCCGGAATTCCGGTGTAGTGATGGTGAAGACGCCCTGGCGGGAGCTCGACGATGTGTTCTACGAGGCGCGTGGTGCCACCTGGGCCTTGCTGCACATCCTCAACGCCATCGAGGTGGACTTCGATGATGTACTGGCCAAGAAGAATGCCGTGATATCGCTCCGACAGATCATTCGCGAACTCGAGGCCACGCAACAATCGACGACGAGCCCTGTGATTCTCAACGGTGGCGGTTTCGGTCTGTTCGCCAATTATTCGCTGAGCATGGCCAACTACATTGCCCGCGCCAATGCCGCGGTGATCGATCTGCGCGATCTATTGCAACGCGGTTGATAATCCTCAGCGCGGCAGCCACAGGATCAATATCAGACACAGCAGCGCGAGCAGCGCCACGAACCAGCGGAACTGCCGCAGTCGCGCCCGCGGTCGATGATGCGTGGGAGCCTGGCACTGCGGGCACCGATCCGCGCCGAGCGGATAGATCCCGCCGCAGTACAGGCAGCGGGTTCCGGGTGGATTCGGGGGAGGATTCGGGGGTAGATTCGGGTCGGGCATATGCATTCGACATCGATCTAGTGTATGGATGAACGCGGCGATATTGCCGCGTTCATCCATCCCGTCACGAGGTTTTGCAGGTCTTGATGCCGAACGGGAGGTAGGCCGGGCACCAACCCAGCAATCCGGTGGCCAGTGGCACCACACCTATCCAGCCCCACACTGTCTGCGGGCCGATGAAAACCAGGCTGATGAGTACCAAACCGGCGATGATGCGTAAGACGCGGTCGATGCCGCCAACGTTTGCGTTCATGTTCATTGCTCCGTGTGAGTGTTAATGCAGGCCACATAGTGCGCCCGCCGTGCCCAGCCTTCAGTAACTCAGTCACCGTTCAGCCGCGCTGCGCCAGCGCGTCAAGTGCGGCACGGTCCGTCACTTCGATACTGGCACGGCCCAGTTGCACCCAACCGTTGTCGGCGAAACGCTTCAGATGCCGGGATACAACCTCGCGGGCCGAGCCCAACTCGACCGCCAGCGTTTGATGGGTGATGGCCACCTGTCCCTGCGCGTCGACGAGTCTGAGCAGGGCACCGGCCAGACGGGCATCGATGGGCGCGAAGGCGATTTCCTCCATGCGGGCGATGACGTCGGCAAGCCGCTGGCCCAGATTGCCGAAGACGAAACGGCGGAAGGACGCCGAATCGTCCAAGCCCCGATTGAAATCCGCGATCGATAACGCATAGGCCGTCACCGCCGTTTCGGTGATGCCCTCGGCCGGATAACGCGCCGTACCCAGCAGACAGGCCGTGGTCAGCACGCAGGATTCGCCCGCGCCGACGTGATAGAGCACCACCTCGCGACCACTGGCCGTCAGTAACTGCACCCGGACGCGGCCTTCCACAACCAGTAAATAGTTTTGGCAGGGTGCTTCGGGCATGAACACGCGGGTTCCCGCCGGCACGCTCAGGCATTGCGCACGGGCGAAGACGGTGTCGAGTTCGGCGTCGCGCTGCGCGTCGGGAAAGAATCTGTTCCAGGGGGTCGAAGGCATAACGGTGTCATCCGGGGCGAAGGGTATAATCACAACAAGATCCCGCGGCCTGTGCAAGGACGTCCCATGTCCAGAAGAATCGCTGTCATCGGTCTTGTTCTCTGGACATTGACCGCTGCCGGTTGTACCGCGCTGTTGCACAAACCGGAACCGCCTCGGGTGATGCTCAGCGCCATCCAACTGCATGAGATGACCTTATTCGAGCAGCGCTATCAATTGCAACTGCGGGTGCAGAATCCCAACGACTTCGATCTGCCGATCGACGGCCTGCGCTGCACGTTGTACCTCAACGAGCGGGAATTCGCCCAAGGTGTCGGCGCCGCCGGGGTGACGGTGCCGCGGTTCGGCGAGGCGCTGCTGGCGGTGGATGTGGTCAGTAATCTGCAACGCGTTTTTGAACAGTTGTCTGGCGAACAGTCGCGCGGTGCGGGCAGGGGGTCGGTCAAGCCAGTGAGCTATCGGCTGACCGGCACGCTTGCGGTGGCGGGTTATCCCACGGCATTGCCGTTTGAGTACAAGGGCGAGTTCGATCTGCGCGGCCTGCAACAGCCGGCCCCTTGAGTTTCACGCCGCGGCCAATTGCCGCGCCATGGCGTCGAGGGTTTCCGTCGATTCCAGTAGTCTCTCGGTCACCTGCCGGGCCTTGTCGAGATCCAGGCCCAGCGCGTTGAGAAGGGTGGCGGGCGGTGCGCCGTCGGTGCCGTCGCCGATACCGTGGGCGCGCAGCAGGCGATCCACGCACAACACCAAGTGCACATACTCGGCCTGTTCGCCGGCATAGAATTCGTTATGGTGTTCGGCGCAACTGAGGGTGACCGCCTCGGGCATGTTCCAGGCCGACATCAACCACGTGCCGATCTGGGTGTGCTCCACGCCCAGTACGCGGCGTTCGATCAGCGGCACGGGAATCTGCGGATTGGCCGCCACTACGCGATTGAGCAGAAAGAATTCGGCGCGGAACAAATGCCCGGCCAACAGAAAACCGAAGTTGTGCAGCAATCCCGCCAGATAGGCCAGCCCCGGTTTAAGGTGCAGGCGCGGGCCGATGGCGCTGGCCAGCGCCTGTGCCAGCGCGGCGCTGTAAGTGGCGTGACGCCAGAAGGCCTGTAATCCTAAGGGGCCGTCGGCGGGATTGTGAAAGGTCCGGCTGGCGGCCAGACCGAGTGCCATGTTCAACACCGTATCGAAGCCCAACACGCGCGTCACAGCCTCGGCGAGCGTTTCCACTTTGCCGCGATAACCGAAGAACGCCGAGCGCGCATAACGGATCACCTGCGCCGTCAGGCTGGGATCGGCCTGGATGATCTGGGTGAGATCGTCGATGGTCGCCTTGGGATTGTTGTGCAGGCGCAGCAGGCGATGTGCCATTTCCGGCATCGCGGGCAGACGGTCAACGCGCTCGATCTGTTTGCGGATATCGTCCAGCGGGCGCAGATCGGTCAGCGGGTGATGTTTGTTCAGCTCGCCGGGCAACATGAAATCGCGCACGTCGCGACTTTCCAATACGCTCAACGGGCTCGAGATCACGGCGTGCAGGCTGGCATGATGCAAGGTCTGGAATTCGTCGCCCTGCATGCGCACCAGGCTGTGATGATAGCCGGCTTCGAAGTGGACATGGCGACTGCCGGCGAACTGTTTATCGATAACGACCGGCACACCGTAGGGCTCGCCCAGAGGCGGCACGGAACCGGGCTCGCAGTCGGAGAAGACGCTCGCCACTTGCTCCGCCGGTGCCGGCTTGCAATCGCAGCCGAGCAGTTCGCGCAGGGCATGGAAGTCGATCAGATGATTGGCGGGCAACACCACGAGCAACAGACCGCGGTCGTCCCGCAACAACACGGCGCGGGCCAAATAGCGCGGGTCGATATGGGTGGCCGTGGCGGCCTCGTCCAGGGTTTGCGTCGGCGTATGGGGGATTACTGCGTAATTCTTCCGCAGTTGCTCAAGATGGGACCGGATGCGTGTCGCCAGTTGCATGGATTCTCCCTGCCTGTTCCGAGGCTAGGTCAAGCATCGCGGCGGTGCCGTGCTTTGGTTCACAACGCGGCGCGTGAGTCCGCGGGTGATCGTGACGAACAGTATACGTCGGCGCGAAAAAATGGCGAGTCGCACTGCGCTGCCCACAGGTGGCGCGTTGTCGTCGGCCGGTGCGGGGTTATACAGGAAATCGCGTGTTGCGGTTACGGTTCCGCAACTGCCGGCACGGACATATAATGCCGCTCACCGAGGCCGGGCGCCGTCGCCGGCCGGAGCAGAACGCTGTGTGCGTGGAGGTTGTTGCATGTTACAGGTCGGTCAAGCTGCACCGTCTTTCGATCTGCCCGATGCCGATCTACGCGCGGTTTCGCTCGCTAACGAGTGCGGCAAGCGCCATGTCGTGGTGTATTTCTATCCGAAGGATGATACCTCGGGGTGTACGCTGGAGGCCCTGGAATTCACGGCGTTGGCCGACGAATTCGAGCGTGCGGATTGCGTGGTCTTCGGCGTGAGCCGCGACGATTGCGGTAGCCATGCGACGTTCCGCGACAAGCACGGACTGACCGTGCAACTGCTGGCCGATGTGGACGGCGAGGTGTGCGAGCAATACGGCGTGTGGCAGGAAAAAGAAAAGGACGGCATCCGTAAAATGGGCATCGTGCGTTCGACGTTTATCATCGACAAGGCCGGCATCCTGCGTCATGCCCTGTACGGTGTGACGGCCAAAGGCCATGCCACCGCGGTTCTGGAGCTGGTACGCGCGCTTGATTGAAACCGCGACTGCGACTGTAACCGGGGGCCGGCACAGGTGACGCCGCGCGAGCGCTATCGGGCCGATATCGCGCGCGGCGCACTCCGTCCCGACGCGGCCCAGGCGCAGGCGCTCGACGTTCTGCAACAACTCTACGAGACATTGGCACAGACACCGCCCGCACCCACCGCGTGGTGGGCGCGTCTCTTCGACACACCGCGCCGGGCCGTGCGAGGGCTCTACCTATGGGGCGGGCCGGGGCGCGGCAAGACCTATCTGATCGACAGTTTTTTCGAGTGCCTGCCGTTCCCGCAGAAACGCCGCGTGCATTTTCATCTCTTCATGCAGGAGATCCATGCGCAACTCAGATCCCTGCCGCATACGCCCAACCCCCTGCGGGTGGTCGGCCGGCGCATGGCCGAGCAATGGCGGGTGCTGTGTCTGGATGAATTTCATGTGCACGACATCGCCGATGCCATGCTGTTGGCGGGTCTGTTACAGGCGCTGTTCGACGCGGGCATCACCCTGGTGGCTACATCCAACGTGGCGCCCGACGCGCTGTATCTCGAAGGTCTACAGCGGGATCGCTTTCTCTTCGCCATCGATCTGCTCAAGACCCACACAACGGTCCTGCATCTCGATTCGCCGGTGGATTTCCGCTGCGAACTGCTGGATCGCGGCGGCACCTATCATGTGCTGGACGGCGACGCGGGACGCGCCATTCTGGCCCGGGATTTTCGCCGGCTGGCGCCGGTTGAAGCGGCCTACGATCAGGTGCTAATGCTGCATCAGCGACCCGTGCCGGTGCTGGCCATCGCCGACGATGTTATCTGGTTCCGCTTTGCCGATGTATGCGATGCGCCGCTGTGGGCGCGCGATTATCTGGAAATCGCCCGGCGCTATCACAGCGTGTTTCTGAGTGACATACCGCGCATGGACGAAGGCCGTGACGATGCGGCGAAACGTTTCATGCACCTGATCGACGCGCTCTACGATCACAACGTCAAACTGGTCGCGACGGCCGAGGCTGTGCCGGAGCATCTGTACAGCGGGCGGTATCTACAGTTCGCCTTCCAGCGTACGGTAAGCCGCTTGGCGGAGATGGGCAGTCATCGCTATCTCGCCAAGCCACACCGTTGAGTGTCGATGCATGACGTATAACGATCGCTGCATCCGCGCCGGTGAGGGGTTGCGAGGGGAGAGCGTCGGAACGCTCTCCCCTCGCAGTCAGCCCGCGCAGGGCTTTGCCCGAGCGGGCGGTATTCAGATGCTTAGACGCAGCCGGTCGGCTTGGGCAGGCCGCCCCATTTACAGATCAGCTTCATCGGGCCCTTCATGAAAACGTCGTACAGATGCTTGCTGTCGACGCCCATGGATTTGGCGAACTTGCGGATCGGCGGCACTACGCCGTCTTCTTCGTACATGCGGCGCGCTTCCAGGATGTAATTCATGATCTCGTCCGAGATTTCCATGTCTTCGGCCTGGGCGAGTTGACGGGCGACTTCTTCTGACCAGTCATCACGGTTGACCAAAAAACCTTCGCCATCGGTGGGGACTGACAGTTGTGCACTCATTGCGGATCACCTCGTGTTTGTATGTGTGTTTCGAGTCGATGCAAATGCGCGAGGACGGCGCATTCAGGGTGCGGCTAGTCTAACAGGGCAACGTGGAGGGTGCGAGACAGCGGGCGGCCGAGTTACTGCACAATCTTTAGGTATATAGCTGCTGTGGGAAAGAGCGTTGGCATCGGCATATCCGACACGTTGTGTTGCGGGCGGGATCGTTCAGATCGGGTGTCGGTGCAGGGTATTTTCCGCTTTACTGAAAGCCGCCTTGGCGGTCGTATGACCGCTGGCATCGATGGTGGGCAGCAAAGCACGCAGCCGGATAATCAATTGCGTGGTGCCATCGCGTACAAATTGCGTGGCATCGTACATGGCGTTGTGGTTGAGCATTGCATAGGTGCCGAATGCGCCGAGGCCGAGACCCACGACGAGCAACAGACCGAACGCCCAACTGCGTTTGTCCGCCATGCCCGCCCCCGATTTGGGTGTGGCATGGGTATGTGTGTGTGTGCCTGCTTTGGTCGCGGCCACATTTCGCCGCTCCTGGGTGACATCCTGCTGCAATTCCAGGGGGGCATGCGCGCCGCCGACTTGATTGAAACGGCCCTTGTTATGACCCAGCAGAATGGCCAGTTCGAAATCCTGCGGCGCGATGGTGCGTTCGGTGGCACCGGTACCGGTGACCGGTTGCGCCAACTGCGCGCGTAGTTCGGCAATTTCCTGCTGTGCCTTGCGCAACATCCGCTCGGCGGCCGCGATGCGCTCGCGGGCGATGTGATGGGTGGCGCCGCTGCCGCGGGTCAGTTCGGCGGCTGCCTGGTCGCGGACCTTGCGGGCGGTGTCGGCCAGATGTTCGAGCTCGCGCAGCCGGGCCTCGCCGCTGAACACGGACGGGGCCAAGGGCCGTTCGCCGCTCTGTATTTGGGGCGGCGGCTGCCGGGATTTGTGTTCGTATATGCTCGCGCACATATTCGCGTGCCTCGCTTTGCATGGGCATGCTGCCGGCACGATGGCCGGGCGGAATGCCGATTAACCTAGAATCCAGACTACTGCGGGGTGGGGCTAGATAACCGGCAACCGGTCACACAGGTTCTGCCAACTATCTCGCAAAATTGCCATTTGCCCCGCCGATTCAGTGTGTTGTGCGATTCCTTCGAGAAGATTATCGACATTGCCGTGCACCGCCTTGAGGTAGCCACCGGCGCAATAGCGCGATTTGACGATTGTGTCACGCAGCCCATGTATACTTCGCGCACCGCCTGCAAACGATTTTGGAGATGTCTTGTCTATGGCTTCGGATGTGAACGATCTGACCGTCAACTACGAAGAAGACGGTGTGTTGGTTGTCAAAGAACTGGACAAGAAGATTCTGTCCAAGGGCGCATGGTCCACGGTCATCTACCGCTACCAGGACTGGGACAAGGCCAAGAACGACTATGGCCCGGACCGCTATACCATCCGCCGCTACCAGAAGCGCAATGGCGAGTATGTGCAGAAATCCAAATTCAACATCTCCAGCAAGGATCAGGCGCAAAGTCTGATCGAAGCCTTGCAGGGTTGGATATAGTCGATTAGCAAATCCCGGCTATTGTTGTATCAGGGGGCGGAAGCGGAACCGGATGTTCCGCGGGTGGCCTGATATATGCAAAGATTCGACTGCCTAATTCAGGCCGTATCGCGTGCGACGGAGGTAAGTCGATATGCGAAGTTATATAAGACATCCCTCGGATATCCCCATCGAGTTCCGGCAGGAACCCGTGTCCTCGATCGAGACCCGTAAACTCCATGATGTCAGTTGCGGTGGCTTGTCGTTCAGTGTCGCAACCGCCATTGACCCCGAAACCATCATCCGGGTGCAGATCACCTGTGTGGAACCCTCCTTCGAGGCGCCCTGTCGGGTGAGTTGGTGCCGGCCGATGCGGGATCAGTACCTGATCGGCGTCGAATTTCTCGTGCCCCAGGACGAATTCCGCGCGCGCATGGTCGAGCAGATCTGTCATATCGAGCACTACAAGCGCGAAGTGCTTGAACGCGAGGGGCGCCAATTGACCGGCGAGCAGGCCGCGCGCGAATGGATTCACAAGTACGCCAAGGATTTCCCCGCCCTGAGTTCGCGGGCCGCAGGCGGCAATTGAGTACGACTTAGGTCGGGCTGCGCAACCAATCCAGCCAGGTTAACGCCAGCGCCGGGTCCGGCGACGCAACCGCCGAACGTGTTTCCAATCGCGCCACGAACACGTCCGCGCCGTCCAGGGTGAAACTGGTGCCGCCGGCCTCGGCGAACAGGCGCGAACCCGCCGCGAAATCCCACAGCTTCTGACCGCCGTGCAGATACACATGGCCGCGCCCGGCGGCGAGCCAAGCCCATTCCAGGGCGCAGGAACCGAAATTGCGCTGCGAGCGATAGGGCGGGGTTTCGGCCAGACGCCGACACAGCGCCGGCGTCAGGCGTTTGAAGTCGATCAGCGCGATGCATTGCTTCAGTGGCAGGTCGATAGCGGCGGTCTTCAAACGCTGGCCGTTCAGCCAAGCCCCGGCGCCGCGCCGGCTGGTGAAGCATTCGTCGCGGATCGGATCGTAGATCAGCCCGAGTTCCACCTGCTCGTCGTACAACAGTGCCAGCGACACACCAAAGAACGGAATCCCCGCGGCGAAATTGCTGGTGCCGTCGAGCGGATCGAGACACCATAGCGGCCGATTCGCCGCCGCCAACAACTGTTGCTGTTCGGCGGCGCCCATCTCCTCGCTCAGAAAACCAATCGCCGGCCAAGCCAGTTGCAACTCCGCGTGCAGGCGCGCATCCATAGCGAGATCCGCTTCAGTGAGGATGCTGCCGTCGGCCTTGTGTGCGTGTGCAACGCGGGTGAAACGCGGCAGCAGCTCTTCGTGCGCGGCGCGGCGCACGATGTCGGTCAAACTCTCCAGGTCGGGCCAAGCGTGGGTCATGACGAACAACCGACGGTGCGTGTGCGGCCCCGGTTCGTCGGCGGTTCGGCCAATGCCGTATTCTCACCGCGCAGGCGCGCGACGCTGTTACCGAAACGCAGTTGTTCCAATGTCGACATCAGCCCTTGATCAGATCCATCAGTTCCGCGCGCGAACGGGCGTTCTCGCGGAAGCTGCCGCGCATGGCGCTGGTGATGGTGGAACTGTTCTGTTTCTGTACGCCGCGCATCATCATGCAGAAATGACTGGCATTGATGATGACCGCCACGCCGTGCGGACTGAGAATGTCCATCATCGCGTCGGCGATTTGGTTGGTCAGTCGTTCCTGCACCTGCAAGCGGCGCGCGAAGACATCGACGATACGCGCGATCTTGGACAAGCCGATGACTTTGTTGTTGGGCAGATAGGCGACATGCGCCTTGCCGAAGAACGGCAGGATATGGTGCTCGCACATCGAATAGAACTCGATGTCCTTGACGATGACCATTTCCTCGCACTGCTCCTCGAACACTGCATTGCGCACGACATCCTGCACGGTCATGTCGTAGCCGCTGGTCAGGAAGTCCATGGCCTTGGCCACGCGCAACGGCGTGCGGCGTAGACCCTCGCGCTCGGGGTGTTCGCCGATGCGCACCAGCATCTGGCGGACGATGCTTTCGAACTCGGCGTCGTAGACCGCCTCGGTCTCGGTATCGTAGTCGTCGAAGATGGGCGGCGTGGCCCGGGCAGACGTGATACGTTTGTTCATGGTCGTATCCTTTGGTGCGTGTGAGGGCGCGTGTGGGTTTGCGGGGCAGACGGGCGTGCCTCCGGATTATACGCATTTTGCCTCGGCTGACGACTCCGGCGCCGTGCCTAACCCGATGAGCGGTGGGGGTTTCGTCGCGACGCAAGCTGCCTATAATGCGGCCGATAAACACTTTAACCCGACCCGCATGCAATCCGGATTGAGCCGAGCCCATGGAAACCAAGACCGTCCAATTCATTAAACAGCGCAATTACCAAAGCATCGCCAAGGACAAGGTGGCGCGGCTGCGCTATGT
This sequence comes from Gammaproteobacteria bacterium, assembly GCA_016218375.1. Classification (GTDB taxonomy): domain Bacteria; phylum Pseudomonadota; class Gammaproteobacteria; order Thiohalobacterales; family Thiohalobacteraceae; genus JAHJQQ01. The sequence continues at coordinate 8,880 of JACREG010000198.1, read as the reverse complement.
CGTGTTCGAACAGGGCACTGATCAAGCGCTGGCCTTCCGCGACGATCTGTTCTATTTGCACGGTGGCTATGGCGGGGCCTTCCCCAAAGTGGAAGCGGCGCTGGAAGGTTTGAAAATCGATGCCAAGGTCGAGGTGTTGCTGGCGCCGGAAGAATGTTACGGCCAACGCGATGCGGGATTGGAGCTGACGGTCGACATCGAGGCGATCCCCGCCGAGGCGCGCGTCGTCGGCACGCATCTGGAGGGCGAGGCGCGCGACGGGAGTTCCTACCCGTTCCTGGTGGTGGCGGTCGAAGGCAAGCAAGTCAAACTCGACGGCAATCATCCGCTGGCCGGCAAGCATCTGCGCTTTATGCTCGAAGTCTTGGATATCCGCGATGCCAGTCAGGCCGAGCTCGAAGCTGGTTATGCCTTTGGTCTGTCCGGTTAACACGGCCAGCTCGGGTCGGGAAACTCGGTCGCATGACGCGGCCCGCTGAGCCGTATTTTCTCGCCCTCGACCAGGGCGGTCATTCCAATCGTGCCTTGGTGTTCTCCGCCGACGGTGAGGTGATCGCCCGCGCGCAGATCGCTGTCGATACCCGTTTTCCCCATCCCGGTTGGGCCGAACAGGAGGGCGACACGCTGGTGGCGTCGCTGCGCGCCGTGGTCGCGGAGGTGCATGCCGCGTTAGGTGCGCGCGCGCAACACGTGCGTGCCGCCGGACTTGCCACCCAGCGTTCCAATTGTATTTGTTGGGATCGTAACGACGGTCATGCGCTGAGTCCTGCAATGAGCTGGCAAGATCGGCGTGCGCAGGCTTGGTTGGAAAAACTCCCGCTCGACGACGCGTGGCTGCATGCGCGTACCGGTCTGTACCGCTCGCCGCATTACGGCGCCAGCAAATTACGTTGGTGTCTCGACCGTCTCCCCGCCGTGCGCGAGGCCGCTATCGATGGGCGTCTGGCCTGTGGACCCTTGGCGAGTTATCTCATCGCCAATCTGTTACAGCAACGACCGGCGTTGATCGACCCCGCCAATGCCGCGCGCTCCTTGCTGTGGAATCTACGCGAGCGCGACTGGGATGTTGAACTACTAAAACTGTTCGGTATTGAGCGCGGTTATTTGCCGCACACCGCACCAACGCGTTATGACTACGGCACGCTGGCCTGGGGCGATAGCACCTTGCCGTTACGCGTGTTGACCGGCGATCAATCGGCGGCCTTGTATGCGGACGGCCAGCCGCGCACGGATACGCTGTACATCAATCTGGGCACGGGCGCCTTTCTCCAGCGACCAGTTCCCGCATGGCCATCACCGCCAGAGGGCATGCTCGCCAGCATCGTCTATGCCGATGCCGCGCGCGCGGACTATGTGTTGGAGGCAACTGTGAACGGCGCCGGCACCGCGCTCGATTGGGCGCGCGATCGGTTGGGTATCCACGCTATCGAAGCGCAGCTTGCGCATTGGTTGCGGAAGGACAGCGAGATACCGCTATTCCTCAACGGCATCGCTGGCCTGGGTTCGCCCTGGTGGCGCGCCGACTTTGTCAGCCGCTTCATCGGTCAAGACGAAAACTGTAGTGAACCGTGGGCGCAGGCCGTGGCTGTCGCCGAGAGCATCGTGTTTCTGATCGTGGAGAATTTACAGCGCCTCCAGGGCGACCTACCGGTGCAACGCATTCACGTCACGGGCGGACTCGCGCAACTCGACGGCCTGTGTCAGCGTCTGGCCGATGTCAGCGGTCTGCCGCTCCTGCGTAGCACGCAGCCCGAGGCCACCGCGCGCGGCGTCGCCTGGCTGCTCGCCGATGCCGAGGGTCTGGGCTGGCACGATTCCGACGGCGAACTGTTCGCGCCGCAACCGAATCCCGCGTGCGTCGCGCGTTATCGGCGTTGGTGCGACGCGATGCGGCAGGCGTTGCGGGATTGAAGGTTTCTCAAGCCGCGTTGCGGTGAGGTCGACAACAACTTTATGAAATCTCCGACACTCATCGCTCACCGCGGCTACGCCGCGCGCTATCCGGAGAACACCCTGCAGGCACTCCAGGCCGCAGTGCAGGCCGGCGCACGCTGGCTGGAGTTCGACGTGCAGTTGAGCGCGGACAAAATACCGGTGCTGCTGCACGACACGACCCTCGACCGTACCGCCGGTCGGCCCGGCTCGCTGTTCGATATTACCGCACAACAGTTGAGCGCTATCGGTGTCGGCGAACCCGCGCGTTTCGGTACGCGCTTCGCCGAGGTGGTGCTGCCGACGCTCGCCGAGGTCGTCGCGTGGCTGACGACACAGCCAAACGTGCAAGCCTTTGTCGAGATCAAGACCGAGAGCATTCAACGCTTCGGTGTCGAGGCCGTGCATGAAGCCGTCATGCGTGTACTGGAACCAGTGCGCGAACGTTGCGTACTGATTTCCTACGACGATGCCTTTCTGTTCGCCGCGCGACTCGCGACACCGCTACGCATCGGCTGGGTGGCCGCCGAATGGAGCGACGACTCTGCGCGACGTGCCCGCGCGCTCGCGCCGGATTTTCTCTTCACCAACCACACCCGCCTGCCGCCGGAACCGCAACCCTTGTGGCCAGGCCCGTGGCAATGGGTAGTGTATGAAGTCACCGACTCGGTGCAGGCGCTCGCACTCGCCGCGCGCGGCATCGCCTTCGTGGAAAGCATGGCGGTGGGCGAGTTGCTCGCCGATGCGCGTTTGCAGGATCGCAGTGAACGCGGCTGACGTTGATATCATCGTCGTCGGTGCCGGTATCCAAGGCGCCGGTGCTGCACAGGCCGCGGCCGCCGCCGGTTACAGTGTCGTGCTGCTGGAACAGACCGGCATCGCCAGCGGCACATCGAGCCGTTCCAGCAAACTCATCCACGGCGGCTTGCGCTATCTGGAAAGCGGCCAACTGAAACTGGTGCGCGAGTGTCTGCGCGAACGTACGTTGCTGTTGCGCAATGCCCCCGACTTGGTGCGCCTCACGCCGCATTACCTCCCGGTCTACCGCGACACCCTCCGCCGGCCGTTCATGCTGCGCGTGGGCTTGAGTCTGTATGCATTGCTGGGCGGTTTGCGTCCCGATCTGCGTTTCGATACGGTGCCGCGTAGCGAGTGGGCGACGCTCGATGGTGTGCGTCAGGACGGTTTGCAAGCCGTGTTTCGTTATTTCGACGCGCAGACCGACGATGCGGCGCTGACGCGTGCCGTGGTGCGTTCGGCGGAAAGTCTGGGGATGCGACTGTTAATGCCCGCGACACTGCTGAGCGCGGTCGCCAACGAACACGGCGTGCAGGTGCGCTATCGCGATGCGACGGGCGAACAGGTGTTGCGTTGTGCCGCACTCGTCAACGCCGCCGGCCCTTGGGTCAACGCGCTGCTGGAACGCATCGAACCGCGCGCGCAAACGCTCGACATCGATTGGGTCGCCGGCACGCATATCGTCTTGCCGCAGCGCCTGACCCAAGGCGTGTATTACGCCGAGGCGCGCGACGGCCGCGCCGTGTTCATCATGCCCTGGCTCGACGGCCAGACCTTGGTGGGTACCACCGAACGCATCTATCAAGGCGATCCCGCCGCCGTCGCACCCACCCCGGCCGAGGTCGATTACCTGCTCAACACCGTGCATCATTATTTCCCCGCCTACGCACGACTCGAACCCACTGAAGCCTTCGCCGGCCTGCGCGTGTTACCGCGCGCGGACAACGCCGCCTTCGGCCGCTCACGCGATACGCGCCTGCATATCACACACGAGCAACGCGTGGTGTCGATTTACGGCGGCAAACTCACCGCCTATCGTGCAACGGCGGCCAAGGCGGTCAGATTGTTGCAGGCGGTGTTGCCTGCGCGGGTACGGCGGGCGCGGACTGAAGATCTGCGCTTGGGTTAACACGCATCTGACCGCTCCGTCATTCCGGCGCATGCCGGAATCCAGACCAGCAAAAACCTGGATGCCCGCCTGCGCGGGCATGACGGGCCAACCTTATTGCTTGATGAATTTGACGACATTCTTCTGCGTCGGTCCATCGTTATCAAACCCGCCGTGCGTGGTGCTGGTGCTGGTCTTGCACGGCGAGATGTGTACGGTGACGTTCTTGAGCTTGGCCACTTCCGGATCGAAGTATTTCTGCATGCCGAGAATCGGCGTGCGTTTACCGCCTTCGAACGACTCCGATACCAAATACAGCAATGAGCGTTTGTACGGGCCGCAGGTGGTGTCGTCTTCCTCGGCTTTGTCGGTGAGGTGGAATTGCTGATAGCGCTTGATGGTGCCGTCGGCGAGACGCGGGCGCACCAGGGTGTCGAAGGTGTCGTGGCGCACGGCCGGGGCGAGGAAACTCACCGACTCGAACTTCAGTCTGTCCGCGAGCGCATCGATGATATGTGCGTGGACGATGCTGCCGGCGGAATGACCGACCAAGTGAAAGCGCACCGGTAGTTTGGCGGCGGCGGAGTTGGCGAAGGCGTTGTACAACAGCGCGGCGCCGGATTGCTTGTTGCCGCTGAGCGAGGCGGCGTTTTGTTTCATTTCGCCCCAGACCTGCGTGCCGGGTTTGGCGAGCGCGCGTTCCAGGCGTTCGTTCCACCAGCGCTCGGCGCGCGACCAAAAGCCTGCGCCGCCACCGGCCGGGCGCGGCACGTCGCGGACCGCGTCGCCGATACGGTTGAGCACGGTGTTCATCAGGTCGGTTTCCCACATCAGATAGATCGGAAAGATCTGGTTGTCGTAGAGCAGGGGAATCCACTCGGCAGCATTCGCCGCGGCGTCCTTTTCGCCGACCAATCCGCCGTGGGCGTAGATACACACATCGATGGGCTTGTTGCCCAGATTCCAGCGTTTGCGCGCTTCGGCCAGATGTACGTCGACGATGGCGCGCACATCGTCCGCGCTGGTGCGGAATAGGCCGCTGTTGGAGAGTTTCCCGTTGTTGCCCATGTCCACCACGAACGGCGAGATTTCACGATTACGCAGCGCGGTGCCGGCGGCGAGTGCGACGCGACCGCGGCTGTCGGTGCGTAGCGTAGTGCTGGCCGCCAGCGCCTTGTGTTCCTGGGTGACGACACCGAGTTGCGCCACCCAGCAGTCCATGGCGTTATCCGTCCAGTCCTCGTAGGTGAGGATCGCGTAACCGCCGGTGCCCCAGTCCGTATCCCAGGAGTTCTGCAACAGAAAGCCCTGATCGTTGTAACCGACCAGCGCGATGGCATGGCCGCCGTCGCCGCCTTTCTGCGCGGGGATGGTGAATATTTTGTCGGCGAACGATTTCGGTCGCTTGCGCTTGAGGTCGTTGCCCTTGTCCCAGCCGGCGTGCGTGTCGGTGCTGGCGTAGACAATGCCGACTTCGTTGAGTGCGGCGTGGATATCGGTGATCTGTTTCGGATCGATGCGGTAATAGGCGCCGAGCGGGCGATTGACGGCGTCCAGCCACCAATCGTCTTCGGTTTTTTTCGGTGCGGGCGGCATTTTGAGGCCAGTCTTCCACAAGGCCTCGGCGCAGGCGCCGTGCTTGTGCCAGCCCTTGAGCGCACCGCGCAGACTGGAGCCTTCGTCACGCGAGCCGGGGAATTCGTCGTAGCGGCGCGCCATCGAGTAGAGCATGTACGGCGAGACTTCCGGCGCGGCCTCGCGACGCGCCTTGCGCAATAGATATTCGACGACCAGCGACAGGGAAAAGCCGGTGCAGGCGCTGGTGTCATGCTGGTTCTTCACGCCCAACGCGATGTCCGGGAACAAAGCCGGTCGCGGCGCGACGGCGATGTTCGGGCGGAACGGCAGATCGCGGAAATCCGGCGTATCCGGGCGGACGTTACGTTTACGGGCGGGTATTTTGGACATGGTGACCTCCTTGTGGTTGCGCGGTTTATTCGCGCGGTTTGAAATCCCGTTGTTTGAAATCCAGGGCCACCGAATTGATGCAATAGCGCAGGCCGGTCGGTTGCGGGCCATCCGGGAATACGTGGCCGAGGTGCGCATCGCAGTGTGCGCACCGCACTTCGGTGCGGATCATACCGTGACTGCGGTCGACGTGCTCGTCGATGGGCGCGTCGGCGGCGGGTTGGTAGAAGCTCGGCCAACCGCAACCGGAGTCGAATTTATTCTCGGAGACGAACAACGGCGCGCCGCAGCAAACGCAACGGTACTCGCCGATGCCTTTGAAGTTGTGATACTGGCCGGTGAAGGGGCGTTCGGTGCCGGCCGTCCGCGTGACATGATAGGCCTCGGGCGAGAGTTGTTCGCGCCATTGCGCGTCGGTCTTTTCGATCTTGTCGCTCATGCGTTATCTCTATATTTCGGGTGCGTGGCGCTCGCGTGCGTATCCTATGCTAACCGGCGATGGCGGGTAAGCTGTGCGAGCGATTCATCGGGCAATGGGCGATTGTCGGTATTGGCAAAGTTGTAATGGAGGTGTCAGGTTTATCAACAACCGCATTGCTGGAGTGAGTTTAGTTAACCGGCTGAATTTGGCGAGGCTTGTTTGGGTTGCAGCGTTGCCGTCCGAAATGTGTTGTCGATAAAGCTGACGTAATTTTCGGATCGCTAAAATCGATGTGCTGTAACGCGCCGATAAATAAAGCCAATTCCGGATGGCGCAAAATATGCTCGATAACACCGCCACTCTGTTCGAGCGCGCTGCTGTGTTGTTCCCGTCATGGTCAACATACGAAGGAGAAATCTCATGTCTGGAGTCACAAGCTTCCGAACTTTAATCCTACTTGCGTGCTGTTTAGCCCCCGTCGCAGCGCAGGCGGCCATCATAAATCTGTATACATCCCTCGACGGCAGTCAGGAAGTTCCGACCAATGCCACGTTGGGCACGGGAACGGCGACGGTCACCTTCGACGATGTCAGCAACTTGTTGGGTTGGAATATCAGCTTCAGCGGTCTGACGGGCGCGGCTACGGGAGCGCACTTCCACGGTCCCGCGGCGGTCGGCGTCAATGCCGGCGTGCAAGTCAACATCGGCGCCATCAGTGGATTGACCAGTCCGATGATTGGCTCGACGACCATCACGGGCAGTCAAGCAACCGACCTGCTCGCGGGTCTGTGGTACATCAATATTCATACGGCGACATTCCCCGGCGGCGAGATTCGCGGCCAAGTGCAGCAGCAGGTCGTGCCAGTGCCCGCGGCGTTCTGGCTGTTGTCGAGCGGACTTGCGGCGCTGCTCGGCTGGCGCAGACCGCGGAGGGCGTGATTGCATGGAGGTGTGCGCCAGCGTGTCCGGGTGCGCACCTCGTCCCAAGGTAATGCCTTGCCCTTGCGCCCCCTTGCTTTCCTGGGCGCGCGCTCTGCATCCGTAATGCCCTGGGGTAATACGTTTACTTGCTCGCCCGGCAGCGGCTCGTTACTCTGCGGCCATGCCGAACACCCCGCAACTTCCTTCCATACCCGACAATGCCCTGGAATGGCGCGCCATCCGTTCGCCCGGACCGGGTGGTCAGAACGTGAACAAGGTGGCGACCGCCATCCAACTGCGCGTCTACCTTGCCAAGGCTGGCTTGCTGCCGGCAGTGCGTGCGCGGCTGGAGAAACTGGCCGGCCGGCGCGTCAGCACCGAAGCTGTGTTGTCGATCGAGGCGAACCGCTTCCGCAGTCAGGAGCGCAATCGTGCCGATGCCTGGGAACGCTTCGAGGCCTTGCTGGCGCGCGCGCTGGTCAAACCCAAGCGCCGCATTCCGACCCGCGTGCCCAGCGGCGAACGCCGCCAGCGCGTGGACGACAAGACCAAGCGTGGTGCCACCAAACGGTTGCGGCGCACCACGGGCGGGGAAGACTGAGCGCCACGGATTCTCCGGCATTCAGATCGGCTCCCTGCCGCCGATGACTTGGCGAGAACCTATCTCAGCATCGAAAACCCCATTGCTGGCTAATGTTCGCGTCATACCCGCGCAGGCGTGCATGACGCGAAGTGATGCCTTGGCCAATTCTGAGACAGGCTCGAGTCGCTTCGCTGTTTGGGATGAACAATCATGGCGGTCAAATCGCACAGAAAAATACCCAAACAGGGCGGCTTCTTCCGCACCCTGCGCATTGCGCTGTTGCTAGTGCTGCTGCTCGCGGTGGCCGGCGATGCCTGGTTGACTCACAGACGCAGCACCGATTGGGACGAGTCGCTGTGGGTGAGTATCTATCCGATCAATGCCGACGGCAGCGCGGCGACGGCGGAGTACATCGCCGGTCTCGACAACGAGGCGTTCGCCCCGGTCGCGGAATTCATGGCGCGCGAGGCCGCGCGTTACGGTGTCGCGGAATCCACGCCCATGCAGCTGCGGCTAGCCTCCGAGGTACGCGAGCGCCCACCCGTGCCGCCATCGAACGGCCAACGGCTGGCGGTGATGGGCTGGAGTTTGCAGATGCGCTATTGGGCGTGGCGCGTGGGGCGCGAGTATGTCGGCCCGCCCAGTGACATTCAGGTGTTCGTGCAGTATTTCGATCCGGCACAGACCGACCGGGTGGCGCACTCGCTGGGTTTGCAGAAGGGCATGATTGGCGTGGTCAACGCCTTCGCCGCGCGCAAACTCGGCGGCCAGAACAATGTCGTCATCGCGCATGAGCTGCTGCACACCGTCGGCGCGACGGACAAATACGATCTCAGCAACAGTCTGCCGTTGTATCCGCAGGGCTTTGCCGATCCCGATCGCGATCCGCTTTACCCGCAGGAACGCGCCGAAATCATGGGCGGGCGCATCCCGCTGTCCGAAACCGAGGCCGACTTGCCCATGTCGTTGAGCCGGACCGTCGTCGGCCCGGGGACCGCCGCCGAGATCAATTGGGTGAAACCTGCGTCGTAGGAACTCAAGAAGTAGGGTGCATCAGGCTGAAGGCCGTCATGCGCCGAATATTTCCGGCTGCCGGCGGGTCGATCCCTGAAGCCGACTAGCGCAGCTCGGAGGCGGAAGGGATCGCCC
>JACREG010000197.1 GCA_016218375.1 Gammaproteobacteria bacterium | reverse complement strand
TGCCGGCGGGTCGATCCCTTCCGCCTCCGAGCTGCGCTAGTCGGCTTCAGGGATCGACCCGCCGGCAGCCGGAAAGAGTGGACTTACACTTGAATACTCCGCGTGTTGCATGACGCTCCGCGCTCCGACGGTGGCGTTAATCGAGAAGCCGACTAGCGCAGCTCGGAGGCGGCGCGATGAACGCCACCGGCGGAGCATGCCGGCTAGCGGGGTTGCCGACAGGTCTACTCGTTGTTCTTGAACATGGCCGGCGTGAGATGGTTGCGTTGCAAGAGTCGGTAGAACTCCGTGCGATTGCGCCCGGCCAATCGGGCGGCCTCCGTGATTTGACCGTTGGTGAGTTTCAGCAACTGAATGAGATACTCGCGTTCGAAGTGTTGCTTTGCCTCGCTGTAGGTGAGTATCTCGACCGGTTTTTCGCGCAGCGCACGGATGACCAGGCTGGCGGGGATGAGCGGCGCGGTGCAAAGCACGCAGCATTGTTCCACCGTATTGAACAGATGACGTACATTGCCAGGCCATTCATAGGCGATGAGCGCTTCCATGGCCTCGGGCGTGAAACCGTTCACGCTATGCCGGTGTTTCTCGTGCAGCGTTTTGAGGAAATGGTGCGCGAGCAACGGTATATCCTCGCGGCGATCGCGTAATGGCGGCATGTTCAAGCTGACGACATTGAGACGGTAGTAAAGATCCTCGCGGAATTGGTTTTCCGCTACGGCCTGTTCCAGCACCTGATGGGTCGCCGAGATGATGCGCACATCCACACGCACGGATTGGGTCGAGCCTATCGGGCGGATCTCCTGATCCTGTAACACCCGGAGCAGTTTGGATTGCAGCGCCAGGGGCATATCGCCGATCTCGTCCAGAAGAACAGTGCCGCCACTGGCGATCTGAAACAGGCCTTTGTGGGCGGACACCGCGCCCGTGAAGGCGCCTCTTGCGTGACCGAACAGTTCCGATTCCAGCAACTGTTCCGGTATGGCGGCGCAGTTGATGGCCACGAAGGGATGCGTGGCGCGCGGACTGGCCAGGTGGATGGCCTTGGCCAGCAGCTCCTTGCCGGTGCCGGATTCGCCTTGAATCAGAACGCTGGCATTACTGTCGGCGACGAGTTTCGCTTCGGCGAGCAGCGTTTCCATGCTCGGGTTTGCGGTGACGATCTCCGCGCACCAGCTCGCATCGCGCGTGGATTCTGTCGCAGATTCCTCGGGACTCAGGGACAGCGCCCGCGCGAGCAGGGACAACAGTTCCCGGGCCTCGACAGGTTTGGTCAGATAACCGAAGACGCCGCGCTGCGTGGCCTGCACGGCATCCGGAATGGTGCCGTGAGCGGTGAGCACGATCACCGGCAAGGTCGGGTGCTGATTGTGTATGCGATCGAACAGTGTCAGGCCATCCATGCCGGGCATGCGCAGATCCGTGATTACGGCATGCGGGCGGGTTATCGCGATCTTGGTCAGAGCTTCTTCGCCACTGGCGGTCGTTTGTACGGTGTAGCCGACCGATTGCAGGCGCATGGACAACAGCCGCAGCAGGTCCGGGTCGTCATCCACCAACAGAACGGTATTTATACGTGTATTCATTGCGCCGGTAGAGTTTGGGATGGATCGGTTGTTGAATTGTGCTGCTGGAGTTCTTCCTCAAGTCCCTTGATCTGTTGGATCTTGCGGGTGAGTTCCGCAACCGTGTTGCGTTCCTCGGTCAGTAACAGTTGCAGTCTGATATTGTGTTGCAGCAGACGGGCAAGCGCGCGGGTGTCGCCGTCTTCCAGATCGGGTATGAGATTTTCCAGAAGAGTGTCGGCCTGGCGCAACTCGTCCATGCCGTTGTGTTCACGGTTGAGCAGAGCGGCCAGCTTTAACCGCTCGGCGACACTGCTCTGTGCCATATTGGATTTCAAACGGGCGATTTCCCTGCGGGCCGAGGCGGGGTCCAGGGCGGCCAGCCGATTCGTCAGCGCTCCCAGCCGGGCTGGCGAGAGATCGGTGCCCGTATCCACCGGATGTTGCCAAGTCACAGCGGGCGCGGGTTGTTCGTCGGGCAACGGGATGCAACCTGCACTGACGAGTGCAATGAGCAACGCTCTGCGATGTCTGGGGCGATATCCCGAGTGATGTTTAGGACACATCGCGCGCACGCTCTTCGGGAAGGGCAATCGATATCTGAAAACACGCACCCCACTCGCGCAGGTGCACCAATGTCAGTTGTCCGCCCTGAGTTTCGACATAGGCGCGCGCAATGGCCAGACCAAGGCCGCTGCCGTGTGTCGTGTCCTTGGGTTGGTTGGCGCCTTGATAAAATGGTTGGAAAATATGGCGTCGATCCTCCGGATGCACGCCGGGCCCTTGATCGCACACCTGTATCTGTATCTGCTCCGCATGACGTTCCACGCTAATTTTGACGATGCCGCCCTCGGGCCTGAAACGCAGCGCATTGCCGATCAGGTTCTCGAATACCGTTTCCCACTTGTCGCGATCGCCGTACAGATGCAGACCGGCTGCGGAGACGGACAGTTGCGCATGCTTGGCGCGCAGGGGCAGTTCGAAGCGTTCGGTCACTGTCGTCAGCAGTTGTTCCAGCGAAATGTGGCTGCGAGTCGACTGCTCCGACTGTCGAATAGCCTGCTTGTAACGCAGCATATCTTCGATGCGGTGCTGCAGATCGCGGCTGCTGGTCTGCATGATGGCGATAATTTCCCGCTGATCCGGCGTGAGATCTCCGGGTATGCCATCCGCCAGCAGTGCAATGGCCTCGTGTAAAGAGGCCAGTGGTGTTTTCAGTTCATGGGACGCATGACGAAAGAAGCGCTGTTTCTTTTCCTCCAGTTCGATCAGTTGCCGGCGCAGCCAATCCAGGCGTTCGCCGAGATAGACCATATCCTGCGGCCCATCGATGGTGACTGGCGTTTCCAAATCGTCCTCGCCCAGTTTGCGGATGCTCTGCGTCAGTTGTCGCATGGGCCGGGTCACCAGCAAAGAAAACAGTCCGGCCAACATCAGCGACAAAGGGATCGAAGCAAGCGCTTGCCAGAACATGATGCGCTGGGTTTTGTCCGCCGCTCTGCCCAGGGCCGTCGACTGATATTGGATAACCAGATTGCCTGAATCCACGAGCGTTGCCACAGCCGCATGCAGACGCTCGAAATCCGGCTTGAAGGATTCGAACGACCTTATGCCTGTGGTGTGCTGCTGTCTCAGGCGATCGTACAGCGTCGTTTCCTGGGTTGCGATCGAGTCGAGCAAGCGGGCTTGTTCGGAGTCCAGGTGCATGGCCAGCAGATCGGTGAGAGGCGTCAGAAATTGGCGATGGGCATTGTGCAGGGTTCCCTTCAATGCCGGATCTTCCAACACGTAATACTGTCCGGCTGCGCGTTGCAGACCCAGGACGGCTTCCCTGAGCTGCCGGGTCGCGGTGGTGATATCGGCAGTGAACGTTACGGATTGGCGTCCTTCCTGCGCCATCGTGTCCAACCTGTAGGCAATATTCAGCATGCCGCCCAACAAAGGCAGGGTCACCAAGACAAACCCTCCCACCAGCAGGGTAGAGAAGGACGAGGGATAGCGAATCTTGATCTTCATCGACACACGGCTTATGTCGCGTCAGAGGTGTGCGCGTTCCTAGTATGGACCACGGGTTAAATGCGGTGTTCTGCACGCATCCAGCCTCGCGCGGGTCAAGAGAGACAAGAAAGTTGCTGTCCATGCAACGGTTTGCAGAGAGGCGGCCCGTTGTTGCCAATTAAAGACAGGAATTCGTCCGGAGTTTCAGTCTCTTGGTATGCATGACGCGGGAGGTGTCACCCTGGACCGACAGCTTGGCGATGAAGCGTGAGTCGGATGCGGTGCGGCTACAGGGGGTATCGGGTTGTTCTCCAACGATTACCGAGATGTGGCATGAGGTATGCGCACAGTTCTGCTGCTGTCTCAACGCGACACTTGGAGGACGTTATGGATACACGAGCAAAAAACCGGTTATTCATTATGCTTGCATCGCTGTTGTTTTCCGCGGCGGCGGTGGGTGCGGGCGCATCGAGCACTGACGTTTTCAATCGACTGGACACAAACAAAGATGGCCAGTTAAACGCGGTGGAAGCCAGTGAGGACGACGGACTCAGCAGCAAATGGACAGAGGTCGATCAAGATCAGAATGGTGTGATCGATCGTGCCGAGTTCAGCGCCTTCGAGATCAGGCCTGAAAATATGGCGCCAGCCGAAACAACCAATCCGAGCGGCGGTACCGAGTAATCAGGGTTATATATTTTCTTGCCTGGGACGATTTCGCTGCCGGCCCTGTGTCGGCAGCGGTCTTACACGCAATTCATAGGGCAGGATAGGACATGGACAACAACAGACGGTATATGGATACGACTATTCGAGGCATTCGTCACAGGCGTCACGCGCTGTGGTTGACGGCAACGCTGCTCGCCGCGCATGTCGTCTGGGGCGCGACGGATGTGGCGCGCGAACTGGTTGTCAGAACGTCACAACAGGTGATCGAAGCCATCAAGAAAGAGCCGAACGTGGCGGAGCGCGACCCAACTCATATCTATAATCTGCTCAATAAAATTGTGGTGCCGCATTTCGATTTCGACACCATGGCGAAATGGGTGTTGGCACGTTCCTGGAAAGACCTCGATGCGCAGCAGCGGCAGCGTTTTGTGGGTGAGTTCCGTACCTTGTTGGTGCGCACCTACGCGGTTTCGCTGGCGCAGTATCAGGATCAGAAGATCCAGTATCTGCCTGTGCACGCGCCGGCGGATGCCACCGATATCACGGTACGGACCGAGGTTCGACAGGTCGGCGCACCCGTCGTCATCCCCATCAATTACCGGATGCATCTCATGAACGATGACTGGAAGGTCTACGATGTGATCGTCGATGGCGTCAGTCTGATCGCGAACTACCGCACATCGTTCGCCAGTGAAATCCGCCAAGGTGGCATCGACAAGCTGATTCGGCGGCTCTCGCAGCACAACAACGGCGCGACCTGAGGGGTGTAGGCTGATTATCCACGCCCCAGCAGCGATCAGTCGCTGGGCATCGACGGCCGTCCAATCGAATGATAACGGATGCCCATATTGGCCAGCAGCGCCGGGTCGTATAGATTGCGCCCGTCGAAAATCACCGGTTGTTTGAGTTTGCTGCGGATGAGTTCGAAATCCGGGCTACGGAAATTCGTCCACTCGGTGACCACCACCAAGGCATCGGCACCGTCGAGCGCGGCGGGGGCATTGGCGCACAGTGTCAGATCGGCACGCTCGCCGTAGATGCGTCGGGTTTCGTCCATGGCGACGGGATCGAAGGCCTGCACGCGGGCACCGGCGGCCCACAGTTGTTCCATCAGCACGCGACTGGAGGCGGCGCGCATGTCGTCGGTGTTGGGTTTGAACGCCAAGCCCCACAGCGCAAACGTGCGGCCCTTCAGGTCGCTGCCGAATTCCGCCTGGATTTTCTCGAACAGCACGCGCTTCTGCCGCAGGTTGACGGCTTCGACCGCGCTCAATAGTTCGGCTTTATAGCCCACCTCATTGGCGGTGCGCTCCAATGCCTGTACATCCTTCGGGAAGCAGGAGCCGCCGTAACCGGCGCCGGGATAAATAAAGTTGTAGCCGATGCGCGGATCGGAGCCGATGCCGATGCGCACCTTCTCGATGTCCGCGCCGAGGCGTTCGGCGATGCGCGACAGCTCGTTCATGAAGCTGATTTTGGTCGCCAACATGGCGTTCGCCGCGTATTTGGTTAGTTCGGACGAACGGATATCCATGGCGATGACGCGGTCGTGGTTACGATTGAAGGGGGCATACAGCGCGCGCAGCAACTCGGTGGTGCGCGGGTTGTCGGTGCCGACCACAATGCGGTCGGGGCGCATGAAATCGACGATGGCCGCGCCTTCCTTGAGGAAGTCCGGGTTGGAGCCCACGTCGAACTCGATCTGGGCGCCGCGTGCGGTTAGCGTTTCGTTCACCGCGCCACGGACGCGATCCGCCGTTCCGACCGGAACTGTCGACTTATTGACGATAATCCGGTATTCCCGCAGGTGTTCGCCGATGGTGCGGGCCACGGCCAGGACATGCTTCAGGTCGGCGGAGCCGTCCTCGTCGGGCGGGGTACCCACCGCGATGAATTGGAATAAACCATGCGCCACGCCCTCGGCGGCATCGAGGGTGAAGCGCAGGCGGCCGGCCTCGCGGTTTTCCGCGATCAGATTGTCCAGCCCCGGCTCGTGAATGGGAACCTCGCCCCGGTTGAGCATCTCGATCTTGCGCGGATCGATATCGACGCAGAGCACATCGTTGCCCACCTGGGCCAAGCAGGCGCCCGTGACCAAGCCCACATAACCGGAACCGTAAATCGTGACCTTCATGGTGGAGTTGCCTCGTGGAATTGTATCTTGCTGTTTCTTTTTAGGTAGTTTTGTTAATTGTTGCGCGCGCGGCGCTTGTGTGTTGGGCAAACAATGCTGGCGTGGCATGCTAGCAGAGCCCTGTGGGCTGGTCACGTTGGGCGGCCTCGGGGCGGGTGTCCGTCGCGGTATTTTTTCGTCAGGCGCTGTTGACACCTCGGGGTGGCTAACCCAGAATACCTCGCTTCGTTCGCGGAGGGGTTCCCGAGCGGCCAAAGGGAACAGACTGTAAATCTGTCGGCTCTGCCTTCGGTGGTTCGAATCCACCCCCCTCCACCAGATTATTGAAATGCTGTGTGTCGCACAGGGGCCGGAAGGCCTCTGAGGGCGGGTTTTGTATCCGCGTTCGGAATTCTGGCGCACGGAGTTTGGCGGGTGTAGTTCAATGGTAGAACCTCAGCCTTCCAAGCTGATGGCGTGGGTTCGATTCCCATCACCCGCTCCATTTATATTGGAAGGGCCGAGGTTCGAGTTTCGGGTTCCAGACCGTGAACAGTGCGGTTTTTCCGGGTTCTGGGGACTGTTTTCTTAGCCCATGTAGCTCAGTTGGTAGAGCACATCCTTGGTAAGGATGAGGTCACCAGTTCGACTCTGGTCATGGGCTCCATGTTAGTTGTTCGCATTAATATGGAGTGCGAACGGGGTTTTTAGGTGTTGGTCTGCACGCATGGGCATGAGCGACCTGACGTGCGCCTGATGGTTTTAGAGCATAGCTGACGATTCGAGCCGGTACTCGGGAGATCACCCAATGTCCAAGGGAAAATTTGAACGTACGAAGCCGCATGTGAATGTTGGAACGATTGGTCACGTAGACCATGGAAAGACGACATTGACGGCGGCGCTGACGGTAGTGCAGTCGAAGAAGTTTGGTGGAGAGGCGAAGGCCTACGACCAGATTGACGCGGCGCCGGAAGAGAAAGCGCGCGGCATCACGATTTCGACCGCGCACGTCGAGTACGAATCCGACAACCGCCACTACGCGCACGTGGACTGCCCCGGGCACGCGGACTATGTGAAGAACATGATTACCGGCGCGGCGCAGATGGACGGCGCGATTCTGGTGTGCTCGGCCGCGGACGGCCCGATGCCGCAGACCCGCGAACACATCCTGCTGGCGCGTCAGGTGGGCGTACCGTACATCGTGGTGTACATGAACAAGGCCGACATGGTCGACGACGCCGAGCTCTTGGAGCTGGTCGAGATGGAAATCCGCGACCTGCTCTCCAGCTACGACTTCCCCGGCGACGACACCCCGATCATCGTGGGCTCGGCGCTGAAAGCCCTGGAAGGCGACACCAGCGACATCGGCGTGCCCTCGATTGAGAAGCTGGTGGCGGCGCTGGATTCCTACATTCCGGAACCGGTGCGCGCGATTGACGGCGCGTTCCTGATGCCGATCGAAGACGTGT
>JACREG010000196.1 GCA_016218375.1 Gammaproteobacteria bacterium | reverse complement strand
GGCGCGAGGACATCCCGCTGTTGCTGCGCTTCTTCCTTGATCGCGCCGCGCAGGAACTCAACGTCGAACCCAAGATCATGCGCGCCGACGTGGCAACGTATCTGTCGCAGTTCGATTGGCCGGGTAACGTGCGGCAATTGGAAAACCTGTGTCGCTGGTTGACGGTGATGGCCGCCAGCCGCGAAATTCACATGGCCGACCTGCCGCCGGAATTGAACGAAACCACACCCGCCGCCGCCAGCCCCGGCGGCGATTGGGAACAAGCCTTACAGCGCTGGACCGATCAGGAACTTGCGCGCGGCGAACAAGGCTTGTTGGATCGCGCCACGCCGGCGTTCGAGCGCATCATGATCGAAACCGCCCTGAAACACACCGGCGGCCGCCGTCAGGATGCCGCGCGCCTGCTTGGCTGGGGCCGCAACACGCTCACGCGCAAGATCAAAGAACTGGGGATGGACGAAAGCGCCTCGCACGATTGAGGTGTAACGAAAATCGTAGGGCGCATTAGGAACGTAGGATGGGTGAAGCGCAGCGCAACCCATCGCATTCCTGGTTACGCCAACGAACCGATGGGTTACGGCGCGTTGCGCCTCCACCCATCCTACATTTCGATGCGAGCCTTACAGGGTTTTACTCTCGCTGCGCAACGCCGTACCGATGGCCAGCAGACACTGCGCGGCTTGATCGGCGGGAATCTTTTCCGCACCGTCGACGACTTCGCCGAGTTCCAACAGGCGCGCTTGCAAGCCGAGATTGGCGCGCAGACCTTCGACCAAACCCGGAATCGGCTCGGCCAGCGGCGCGATCAGCAAATTACCGATGGGTGCTTGCTGAAACGTGCGGTCGTAATAATCCAGCGAACGTTGCACTTCCAGCGCCAGCGCATCGAACAGCGCCTCGGTCTGGCCGTCGGCAGCGGCCTCCTGCAAGCGCGTCTGACCGATGTCCAAGGTGCGCGCGAGATACAGTGTCTGATTGCGGCACAAGGCGATGAGGCCGCGCTCCGCGCCGAAATACAACAGCGCCACGCCTTGCGCGTCTTCCGGCAATTGCGCGGCGACATTGCGCAGCGCCAGTTCCGGAATATCGATCACGCCCAAACCGATGCCCGCATCTTGTAGCCGGTCGGCGAGCTGCTTCACATCGTTGCTGCGACTGACCACGACATACAGATGCGTCTGCGTGGTGCGCGCACCGCTGGCCGGCGCGTCGAACACATCCAACACCGCATCGTCGATATGGAAGTCGATCAACTCGCGAATGCGCCAGCGCACCGCGGCGCGCAATTCGTTGGCCGGCACCTCCGGCGCCTCGATCAGCAGCAGACTGTAACTGCCGAGCGGCATCACCGTATGGCAGGCGGCCTTGGCCAAGCCGAATTGCTTGCCGAGCGACGCCAATGTATCGGCTGTCTGTGCCTCGCCGCCGGCGCGGAACTGACAGCTTTGCAATCGCGGCCGCGTCTTGCTGCCATCGATCTGCGCCAGCGCGACGCCGTCGCTGTGCACTACGACCGCCGTGCGCACGCCCTGCGCGCGCGCTTTGCCGAAGGAGAGGAATGACAAATTCATGGGCATGTCCCGTGTCTTGTGTGCGTGGATACTAGCAGGGCGTACCGCGGCCCCCAAGTTTCGTTTTCCTAGGGCGGAATGACTTCCCGCCAGCGTTGCACCGCCACCGTGCCGCCGCCGGCCGGGGCCATGGCGACTGAGTGCAAGGTTCTGTTGACGATCGTGGGTTGATTGGTCCAGGTGCCGTTCCAGCGCGCCATCCGCCCGTTAAGACCGACGACGTAGCCCTCGTTCGCGCTCACCATGGCGATGCCGTACAGGGTGGTGGGGCTCATGGGGTAGTTGGTGCGTGTCCAAGTACCACCGTTCCAGTGGCTGATATTTTCCTGGCCGGATTGCTGACCGACCGCCCAACAATCATTGGCGGTGACGCAAGTGATGCCGAACAAAGCTACATTGGGTACGCTAGTCGGCCCCGCATTCCAGGGGCCGGACCGTGACCATGTGCCATTCCAGTGGAGGATGACCTCACCCACGGGCGGCATGGTGGATCGAGCACCGACTGCCCAGCAATCGTCAAATGCCGTACAGGTGATTCCCGATAGAGTCACATCGGGAATAGCAACAGTTGTAGGAATCCGTGACCAACCGCCGCCGGTCCAATGCGCGATGACCTCGCCGCCGGAAGCATTGCCGACCGCCCAGCAATCCAGGTCCGCGATGCAAAAGACCCCGTTCATTTGTGTACTGGGGAAACTGCCGCCCGGCGAATTGTTGCTCCAGGCGACACCATTCCAGCGTAGAAAAGTCCCGTTTCTGCCCACCGCCCAACAGGTGTCGGCATCGAAGCAATGCACGCCGTACAGATCTACGTCTGGAATGGCCGATGGCGGCACGCGCAACCAGGCCGTGCCGTCCCAATGCAAGATGACCTCGCCACGCTGAGCCGCCGGCCCCGAGTTGAGACGGTCGCCCACCGCCCAGCAGTCATTGGCCGCCGGGCAGGTAACACTACGGAGGTTGACGCTGGGCAGGCCGGCGAACGCAGCGCGGGTCCAGGTGGTGCCGTCCCAGCACAGCAGAACAGCGCCGCGCTGGGCCGCTGGTCCGTTGTTGATGCGGTCGCCGACCGCGAAGCCGCGACAGCCACCCATGCTCAGATCGGCCTCGATCAATCGCGTCGCCGGCGTCGCACCCGCCAGGCCCACGCTGCCGAGCACGCGCACGCGGCACAGACTGCCGTTCAAGACGGCGCTGGTAATCTGAAAGGTGCCGCGACCGAGCGACTGTGTCGTCGCGTCGAGCATGGCCGCGCCGCAGACGGTGCCGGCGGCCAGTTTTTGCAGCGCACGCTCCAAACCGCTCTCGGCCAGGAATAGCGCCTCGACGCTGTCGTTCTGCAAGGCCGTGTCGTTGATGTCGGTGCTGGCCATGCGCAGGCCGATGAGGCCAAACAAGGAGACAACCAGCAGTAGGAATACCGCTGCCATGATAAAGGCGGCGCCGCGCTGTCCGTGCGGTGCCGCGCTCATTGCCGGTTCCTCAGCGCGACGCGGGTGCGTTGCGGGTAGCTGTTGCCGTTGGCGTCGGTGAGGCTGAGTTCGATATCGACGAAGGCGACGGTGGCATCGCTGGCGGTCGCGGGGGTGCCGTCCTGTTGCCAATAGGTGAGCGCAAAACCGCCGGCGGGTGAAACTGCGGCGGTGTCGAGCCGATCGCTGAGCGTGAACGTGCCGGCCGGCAGAACACTAGCCGGCACCGTGACGTAGGCAATCCGGAGATTCGCTCCACTGGTGTCGATGGTTACCGTGGTCACCGTGCTTGTGCTGTCGTTGTTCTCGAATCGGCGGAATTGCACGCTGTTGGGATTAGTGCGGTCCAGAAAATCGAAATCGGTGGTGGCGGCCGGGTCGCGCCGCACGGTGCGCAGCTCGCGCGCGAGGCGTTCGCTGGTCAAGCGCAGTTCCGAAAGTGTATCCACGGCTTCGTTGCCGGCCATGAACGCGCCTACGCCGCCGCTCAGCAGCGACGCCAGTGTGCCGCCGAGAATGCCGATAATCACGATCACCATGACCAATTCGATGAGCGTGAAGCCGCGTTGTGGAGTCATGCGCCGCATGCTCAATAGTCCCCCAACATGAACACGACACTCGCCCGTGTGGTAACGCCTTGCGTAACCGTCACGGTGATCTCCGTGCAGGGGGGCGACGTCGCGCAGGCCGTCGGCGCCACATTGGTCGCATAGCCAGCAACAACTGGCAGTGCGTCGCAGTTGCTGGCAATCGCAGTGTCGTAATCCTGCGTGCGCCGCGTCGCCAGGATGTGTTCGGCGCACTCCTGCGCGAGCTGCGTTGCGGTCTGCACTTGTTCGTCGATTTGATAACTCTTGGAGGCATTCACGAACTGATCCATCAGCGCGACACTGGCGACGGAGAGGATGACAATCACCATGACCAGTTCGACCAAGGTCGCCCCGCGTTGGGTGCAGGTGTGCAGGCGCGCGTTCACGGCGATACCGCCACAAAACCGGTGACCGGTGTCACGCTGAGCGCGGCGCTTTGCGCGCCGCCGCTTACGGTGAAATTCACCGCCGCGCCGAGCAGCGCGCCGGCACTCACTGGACGGCCGAGGCTGTCGAAGCTGACGCTGGCGACGGTCAGGCTCACGCTGTTGTTCAAGGTGAAATTAAACGGCTGTTGGGTGGCGGGGTCGGTGATGACGGCACTGGTGCTGTCGGTGCTGCGGTAACTGCCGCCCAGGGATTGAAAAGTGAGGGTGCGGCCCTGGGTCATGGCCAGCATCTGCACATGGCGGATGTCGCGCGCGATCTGCGCGGCCTGGGCATGCACGCTGGAATCGGTCAGCGACATGCGCGGCACGGCAATGGCGGTGAGGATGCCGATGATGACGATCACCATCACCAGCTCGATCAGCGTGAAGCCGTGCTGCGTCGGGTTGTGCATCCTGCGGTTCATTGGCATCCGGTGTCGGTAAATGCAAAGGGGCGGGCAAACCGCCCGCCCCTTCTGTGCCCAGACGGGCCTAGCCTAAATGCTGCGTGGGTTACGGGATACTGCCAACACACTGCACAAAATTACCGACCGCAGCCGTGGGCGTAGTGCAGCTCGAATCAGTATACGTCGGTACGATGTAGTTGACGTTGTTGATCGTGACTTGCACACCCGTGCCCTGGGGCGAGGCGTTGCCGCCGTCGGTCTGTACGTTGGCGGCGAGCTGGGTCACAGTCGGGTAAGTGCGCTGCTGAGCGATACTAATGGTCAGCGCTGCGCGTACCGCGCCTTCCGTGCCTTGCTTGGCGGCATTCTCTGCCTCGGTTTCCATATCCACGAACCGCGGCACCGCCATCGCGGCCAGAATACCGATGATCACGATGACCATCACCAATTCGATCAAGGTAAAACCAGTCTGCTTGTTCATTTCCGCATTCTCCTAATAGCGGGGTTGTGCATCCCGCACGTTGAGCCAGCCCCGATACCGGGTTCTGGGAGGGTTATCGACCTTCGATTTTGGAACTTAAATAAATCCGTTACATAGGCTTACCCTCAACGGCCGCGGTGCAATGCCGCCGCGCCCACATCCCACAGCGGCAGGAAAATAGCCATGGCCAGGATCAGCACCAAGCCGGCCACCACCACGGTGAGGATCGGCTCGATGGCCGAACTGAGCTTGTCGATGCTGTATTCGACCTCCTGGTCGTAATAGGCGGAGACATCTCCCAGCAATACATCCAGCGTGCCGGCCTCCTCGCCCACCGCCATCATCTGCAAAGACAGCGGGTCGAAGATGCCTGAACCGGCCGCGGTACGGGCGATGGACTCGCCGCGCTCGATGCCGTTGCGCATGGTCAGGATGCGCTCTTCGATATAGGCGTTGTCCAACGCCCGTGCCACCACGCTCAAGCCGGTGATGAGCGGTACGCCGGCGTTTTGTGCCATGGCGAACAGCCGCGTGAAGCGCGCCAGCGTCGCGCGGTAGATGACCGGGCCGGCCAGCGGCAGGCGCAATTTGAATTTGTCCCAGCGGTAGCGGCCTTCGTCACTGCGCACGTAATAGATCGCGCCGGTGACCGCGAGCGCGGCGCCGCCGAACAGCCAGACGCCGTTGTTGACGAAGAAATCCGACAACGCGATCAAGCTGCGCGTCTGCCAGGGCAGCTCGGCACCGAAGTTGGCGAAGAATTTGGCAAACGGCGGAATGACGTAGCGCATCACGATGAAAATCGCCACGACAATCACCGTGAGCACAAAGCTCGGATAACGCAGCGCCTTCTTGATCTGGTCGCGGGTGGTCTTCTCACGTTCCAGGTAATAGGCCAATTGCTGGAAGATGTCCTGCAACTTACCGCTGGTCTCGCCGACGCGGATCATCGCCACATAGAACGGCGAGAATACCTTGGGATGTTGGTTGAGCGCGCTGGCCAGATCGTGACCGGCTTCGAGCGACTGGCGGATATCGCCGAGCGTGTTGGCGAGCGTGCGGTTCCGCGTGGTGGCGGTCAGGCCCGTGAGGGCGCTCAGGATCGGCACGCCGGCACGCGTCAGGCTGTACATCTGCCGGCTGAACTGGATCACGTCGGTCAGCTTTACCGACTGCGGGAAATAGGCATTCAGATCGTTGGAGAGATTGCGCTTCTCGCGCGCCGGCCGGATGTCCACCGGCGTCAACCCGCCTTCGATCAGGCGCGCGGCCACCCCGTCGGCGCTGACGGCATCCATGTTGCCGCTGATCGCGTCGCCGCGGGGACCGCGTGCTTTGTATTCAAAGACGGCCATCGTCAGCTATGCCTTCATTCCATCCACCCCGCCAACCCCATCGCCTCGTCGACGGTGGTGACGCCGGCGCGCGCGAGTTCCAGCGCGTGTTGCACCAACGGCCGGTAACCGGGCTGTGCGTGCGCGGCGCGCTCGAAGCCGCCTTGATCGTTGCGGCGCAGGCAGTCGATCAACTGTGCGTCCATTTCCAGCAATTCGTACACGCCGATGCGGCCGCGATAACCGGTGTGATTGCACTGGCTGCAACCGGCACCGGTGTAGAACGTCGCTTGCACCGCGTCGTCTCCCAGCGCGCCGCGCAGCCAAGCCTGTTGACCGGCATCGGGCGGGGTTTCGGTGCGGCATTTATCGCAGACGCGCCGCACCAGACGTTGCGCGACGATGGCCTGCACGGTGGACGCGACCAGATACGGTTCCAGTCCCATGTCGATCAAACGCAGCGCGGTGCTGGCGGCATCGTTGGTGTGCAGGGTCGACAACACCAAGTGGCCGGTCATGGACGCGCGCAAGGCGATTTCGCCGGTCTCGGCATCGCGCATTTCGCCGACCAGGATGATGTCGGGATCGAGACGCAGGGTGGTGCGCAGCACGCGCGCGAAATCCAGGCCGATCTTGGCGTGTACCTGCACTTGATTGATGCGCGGCAGACGAATTTCCACCGGATCTTCGACGGTGATGATCTTCTTCTGCGGCTTGTTGAGTTCGGTCAGCGCCGCGTACAGCGTGGTGGTCTTGCCGCTGCCGGTCGGGCCGGTGACCAGCACCAGGCCGTGCGGACGGTAAATGGCGCGGCGAAAACGTTCCAGGATGTCCGGCGGCATGCCCAGTTGATTGAAGCCGAAACGGTTGCTGTCGGGATTGAGCAGACGCATCACCACCGACTCGCCGTTCTGCGTCGGCATGGTGGCCAGACGCACGTCGATGTTCTTATCCTGCACGCGCAGGCTGAAGCGGCCGTCCTGCGGCAGGCGTTTTTCCGAAATGTCGGCGCCGGACCTCAGCTTCAAACGCGACACCAGTGCGCTGGCGATGCGCCGTTCGTCCATCACTTGTTCATAGAGCACGCCGTCGATGCGGCGACGGATACGCAGGCCGTCTTCCTCGGGCTCGATGTGAATGTCCGAGACGTTGGCGCGCACGGCGTCTTCGAACAGCGTTTGCAGCAGTCGCACCACCGGCGCGTCGCTCTGGGTGCTGTCGATGCCGAGCTGACCGAGATCGAAGGCGCTGTCGGCCATGTCCTGACCGACCTCGCTGGCGAGGCTTTTCAACTGCGCGCCGTGCTGATAGATGCGGTCGATGTAATGCAGCAGATCCGATTCCTTCACCACCGCGAGCTGCACCGGTTGCTTGAGGATGCGCACCAGTTCGTCGTAGGCGAAGATGTCGGTGGGATCGCCCATGCCCACCAGCAGACCATCGGGCATCTGCTTGATGACGAGGGCGCGATAACGCCGCGCGTAGGTCTCGGGGAGTTTCTGCACCAGTTCCGGATTGAGTTCGAAACTGGTGAGATCGATGAATGGAATGGCAAGCTGGCGCGATAACAGTTCCAGCAGCATGTCTTCCTTGACGAAGCCGTTCTCGATCAGCACGCGGCCAAGCTTGCGGCCGCTCTTTTTCTGATCGGCGAGCGCGGTCTGCAACTGCGCCTCGGAAATGATTTTGTGTTCGACCAGCAGGTCGCCGATACGCACGCGTTTGGGAGCGGCCATGTGTTGTTCCTTCAACCTGGGCTGTTGTCGAGCGTGGCGATGCGCCCGCGCACATAGCCGGCAACTTGATCGCCGAGTGCGCGGTCGGTCAGTGCGCGGCGATACGCTTCCAGCGCGGCCGCGGGTTGCCGACTGCGTTCCAGACTGATGGCCAGGCCCAACCACCACGTACCGCGTTGCGGTGCGCGCGTCAGCGCCTGTCGATAGGCGGTTGCGGCTTCGGCATCGTTGCCCCGGCGTTGCTGCAACGCGCCGAGCAAGGCTTGGGCTTCGGCGTCGTTGGACAGTGTGGGCGTCTGCAACAGGGCCACGGCCTCGGCGTCTCGATCGCTGTCCGCCCCACTCTCCACAAGAATACGCGCATGCAAGACCAGCAGACGCGGCGCTTGCGGTGCCGCGGCGATGGCTTCGGCGAGCACGTCTTCGGCTTCCCGACCGCGGTGCTGTTGGAGCAGGATCGCGGACAAAGTCTCGGCGGCCTGGGCGTGTCCGGGGACTTTATCCAGTGCCGCGCGCAGGCGTTCCTCGGCGCGGGCAGTGTCGCCGCTGCGCAGCGCATCCAACGCCTGGGCATAGTCTTGCGCCGCCTGTTCGGTCGGACTCAGGGCGCGCGGCGTTTTGTGCATTGAAGATGTAACTGGAGATGTCGCCGGGGACATGCCGCCCATGCTCGTGCGTTCGGCACTCGCTACCGTGGTGACTGTCGTGGTGGGCGTCGGTTGCGGCGCGGGTTGTTTGATCGTAGACGGCGTCGGTGCTGCCGGTTCCGTCGCCGCAACGTCGGCGTATTCCGGTCGCGACTCTACGCGTGACTCTTCGAGGGCTGCTACCGAAACGGCTTCGGCGGTGCGCGGTTCCCAGGTCTTATCCCAAGCGGCATCGATTTCCGTGGCGGATGGCGGTTGCGTGTTGGCGTTTTCGGCAACCCAGCCTGTGGGCGCGGCGTTAGCGGCGGCCACGGGCGGTGCTTCGAGTCCGGGTTCGAGTCCGGGTTTGGCGAAGGTGAGCCACCAGCCGTAACCGACGCCGCCCAAGGCCGCGGCGATCAACACGGTCGGCCAGAAGTTGCGTTGCGGCTCGGCAGACGGCGGTGCCGCGCGCAACCCACGCAGACTGTCGCCACGCGGCAGTTCCGCGCGGCGTTGTTCCAAATCTTTCAGCATCTGGTTGACGAGGCTCATGGCTCACAGTCCCCACATCATCAGACTGACACCCGCGACAGTGGCCGCAGTGCCCAACGCGCCGAGCGTGCCAAACAGCCAAGTCGGTTGGCGCCAGCGCGACAACGGCGTAGCGCCATGGGTATCGGGGGTGTCGGCGATGGCGTGCCGAACATGCCGCGCATGAATCTGTGTCGCACCCTGCCCGAATGCGGCCATCAGCGCTTTGTGGCCGAGAATATTCAGCAGCCGCGGAACGCCCCGGCTGGCGCGGGTCAGCGCGCGCACGGCGTTGGCGGCGAAAAATTCGCGGCCGGCGCCGCCGGCGATGGCCAGACGGTGATGCAGGTAGGCCGTCGCTTCCTGTGCGTCGAGCGGGCGCAAGCGATGGGCGAAGACGATGCGCTGACGCAATTGCCGGAAGTTCTTTTGCGCCAGGCGCGTATCCAGTTCGGGTTGTCCGAAGAGAACGACGAGCAGCAGTTTGTCTTTTTCGGTTTCCAGATTGGTGAGCAGGCGCAACGCTTCAAGGCTCTCGTCGGGCAAGGCCTGCGCCTCGTCCAGAAGCAACACCACGCGCTTACCGGCGGCGTTGAGTTCGATGAGCCGTTCGGTGATGAGTTTCAACAAACGGTGCTGGCCGATGTTGCGGGCGAATTGAATGCCGAGTTCCTCGGCCAGCGCCATGCGCAGCGCGGTCGCCGTCAGAAACGGATTCGGGATATAGGCGGTGACGAATTCCTCGTCGAGCAGATGCAGCAGGCGCCGGCACAGCAGCGTCTTGCCGGTGCCGACTTCGCCGGTGACTTTCAGAAAACCTTCGCCGTTGCGCAGCGCCACCAACAACACGTTGAGCGCTTCCTGGTGACTGGGCGAGTCGAAATAGAATCCCGTGTCCGGCGTGATGCCGAACGGGAAGGAGTGCAGGCCGAAGTGCTCCAGATACATGGCGGGATGCGTCCGATCAGCGCGGCGTGGCGCCCGAATCTTGCAGGCTGTCGATGCGCCGATTGGTGCTTTGCAGCATATCGTTCCAGCCTTGCGCGCCCGAGATTACGTGTGGCCGCAGCAGGATCACCAGCTCGCTCTTGGTGGCGCGTTCGCGGGTGTGACGGAAGGCGGCGCCGACACCGGGCAGATCGCCCAGGAACGGGGTTTTCGCTTTTTCTTCGCTGTGCGCATCTTTCATCAAGCCGCCGATGACAATGACCTGACCGCTGCGTGCGCGCACGATGGCGTCGGACTCGCGGATGGTCGAGCGTGCCAGCGGTACGTTGAGCGTATCGCTGGTGTTCAGCGTGATGTCCTTGGTTTGTTCGGTGACTTCGGAAATGGTCGGATGAATATGCAGAATCACCTCGTCCTTGTCGTTGATCTGCGGGATCACGTCCAGGGCCACGCCGGAGAAGAACGGCGTGAGTTGTACATCGACGGATTGGTTCGAGGTGCCGTTGGTGGTGTCGGTATTGGTGTCGATGTCGGTGACGAAGAATTCGTCGCTCCCGACCTTGATGACCGCCTTCTGGTTGTTGACCGTGGACACGCGCGGGCTGGACAGCACCTGTACTTGGCCCTGGGTCTTGAGCAGTTCTATCAGCGCTGCGAAGTCGTTGAGATCGGCGGCGATGCCGAACATGCCGCCGAACGTGCTGAACTCGAATGCATTGGATGGGTCGCCAAGCGGGGCGGAGAATGTTCGGCCTTGGTTGGAATCGTCAAGCAGTGTGCCGCCGCCGAACTGGCCGACGACAATGGATTTGTTGTTGCCGGGTTCGCCGAGCGCCGCCCAGTTGATGCCGGCCTGGAAACCGTCGTTGAGTTCGACCTCGATGATCTTGGCCTCCAGCACCACTTGGCGCTCGACGGCGTTCTGCAAGGTGCTCAGATAGTCGCCGATCTCGCGCAGTTCGCCCGGCATGGCGCGTACCACGACAATACCGGCCTGTGGATTCACCACGACGCGATGATCGCCCTCGGTGCCGATGAGCAGTTCCAGCGAGGTCTTCAGGTCGCGCCAGAAATCGGCCTCGGATTGGGTGTTGACCTGGCTGCCGGAGACCGCATTGGTGCCGCCGGAATTGTTATTGGCGCCGGTGTTGTTATTCGTGTTCCCAGTGTTATTGCTGTTGTTGGTGTTATTCGTATTGTTGGACCCGTTGGAATTGTTGCCCGAGTTATTGGTTTCGTTCTGGGTGATCTGCCCCGAACTGACACGGGTCTGCGAGGCGCCGATGCGGCGCATATTCAGATAATCGACTTTGAAGACATGCGAACGCAGCCGTGCCGGCAATACCTCGAACACCGAACCGTTGCGGCTGTACTCGTAGCCGTAAACGCTGTTCACGGTGTTCATCACCTCGTCGACGGTGACGTTCTTGAGGTTCAACGAAATCTCGCCGCCGACCTCGGGATGCACGACCATGTTGTAGGCGGTGCCGTCGACCAGACCCATGAAGAACTGCTGCGCGGGCACATGATTCACGGCGACATCGAAGCGCGGTTCGGCCGGTTGCGCGGCCTCCGGCAGATTCAGCGTCACCGGCGGCAGCAGCGCGGCGGCGACTTCCGGCGGCGGCGCGCTGGAGGTCGCGGGCTGCGAGGCCTGCGCATCCTTGAGTGCGGCGTCGATGCTGGGCAGGGTCGGCGAAACGGGATCGCCGCGCATGCCCGCGGCCTGACAACCGCACAGCATCAGAACCAGGGTCGCTAGCGCCCAGTGTTTCAGCGTCGTCGGCTGTTTCATCGCGTAATCCTTGCGTGTGTTCATCGCGTTTTTTTCACCTCTGCCTGCAAGAGGCGCAGGGTTACGACTTCTCCCTGCGCATCGAGTTTGACTAATTTGACTTGGGCGTGACTGACGCGCAGTACCCGCGCCGCACCGATCAAGTCGCCCTCGGCGACCTGCGTTCCGTTAATGACCGCCAGGCGTTTGGCCGGCGTGATGCGCGTGGCACTGAGCCGCCAGCCGCCAGCGCCGCCGTTTGCATCGGTCTGCGGTGTGCCGCTGGGTTGGGTCGGATCGATCAGCGTCGTCGCCGGCGCCGCGTGCAAGACCGCCGGCAGGCATGTGCCCAGCAGACATACGTTAAGCAGACATACGTTAAGCAGACCTGGGCGCAGCACGGTGCGGGCGTTCATGGCCGTTGTCCTAGTGTGTAGACCGTCACTTGGATTTCGCTGCGCGGATACTCGCGCACTTCCAGTGACAGGCCGTCCCAGAACAACGTCCAGGGCAACTGCTCCAGGCGTTGCAGATAATCGAGCGCGGCCAGATAACCGCCCTCGACGCGCAAATCCAAGTCGTAACGCACGATGCGCGCGCTGCGTGCGCTATCGGGCAGCAACGGTTCGCCCGGTGCCGAATCCAGACCTAACAGACGCAGGCCGGGGGATTGCGCCAGCACGTCGCGCAACAACGCCGCGGCCTGGTGCGGCCGCACCAGCCGGCCGAGTTGCGCCTCGAATTGTTCATCCTGGGCGGCGAGCTGGGTTTCGAGTTCGGCGATGTGTGCATGACGTTGCGCCAAGGGGTCTTGAGCGCTTTGTCCCAACAGGCCCGCGCGCGCCTGCAAGGCCGTGAGTTTGGTTTGCAGTTCGGTGATTTCGATGCGCCGCTGATCGAGATTCTTGAGCGCCGGCGCGATGAACAGTTGATTGCTCACGGCGTACAACACCAACAGAGCGATGGCTAGCAGAATGCCGCGCTCGCGCAGACTCAGCGTGTCGATGCGGGTTGCCAGAACGGCGAGGCGCTTGGCGGTCATCTAGCTCCCCTCTCCCTTCTCCGCAGCGGCGCTGTCATTAGCTCCCTCATCGGCTTCAGGGGAGCGCAGGGTGAACTGCACTTGGCCGGGGGTCTCGGCGCTGCGTTCCATCTGTACCGTGGTCAGCGACCAACGTGCCAGGTCGGCGTCCTCGGTGAGCGCGGCGAGATAGCGCGGCAACAGTTCGGGATCGACCGTCGCGCCCTTCAATTCCAGGATGTCGTCGCGCAGTTGGATGCCGGTCAGCCACAGGCCGTTGAGCGGATGCCGCGCCAAGGCGGTGAACAACGCGGCGAAGCCGGCACTGCGGGCGACGACCTGCTGTTGGATCTCGGCGAGTTCGACGCTGCCGTCGGCGAGTTGGGTTTCCAGGGTCTTGATGCGCGCATCGAGGCTGGCGAGCTGTCCGGCATCGGCCTTGACCTCCAGGGCGCTGATCTGTTTTTCCAGCGTGCGGTATTGGGCATCCAGCAGATCCCGCGTGGAGGTGTGCCGGCCCAATTGCAGCTGCAGCAGGGCGACGCCGGCGACGATCAGCACCAGCGCCAGGCCCAAGACCTGCGCCAGCGCGCGCGCCGAGAACACCTTGGCCTCGCGGCGGAACACGGGTTGGAAGAGATTGATCTGCTGGTGCATGTCGCGATGCCGATCCTCATGGGCCATGCGTCCGGGCCTTGACGCCGGACGCGCTTGTCGGGGGTACAAGCAAGGGTCGCGCCAAGTCAGGTGGTTGCACCTGTTTTCGGTGGGATTTTTCGCGTTCGGGGAAGGCCGGCAGCCCGTCCCGGCGGGCCGTTCGGGCGCATTTCCAGTGTGGAGATCAGGCGCCGCAGACGACTGTCGGGGCACCGGCTCCGGCTTGGCCGTGGAGCTGGAGGGTGTCGGTCAATTGACTGACATGGCTGAGATTATGCCGGTTCAAATAGGCGACGATCCCGGCATTGAGCTTGGGACAGATCAGCGGGTCGTAGAACAGTGCCGTGCCCACACCGACGGCGGTGGCGCCGGCAATGAGGAACTCGATGGCGTCGCTGGCACTGGTCACGCCGCCCTGACCGATGATGGGGATCTTGTGCGTGCGACACACTTGCGCGACCTGCTGCACCTTGAGCAGGGCGATGGGTTTGATGGCCGGGCCGGACAGCCCGCCTTGGTTGTTGCCGATCACCGGGCGGCGCGTCTCGATGTCGATGGCCATGCCCATGAGGGTGTTGATGACCGCGAAGCCGTCGGTGCCGGCCTCGATGCAGCGCCGTGCGTTCTCGGCGATGTCGGTCTGGTTGGGCGACAGCTTGGTGATGAGCGGTTTCCGGGTCGCCTTGCGGCAGGCCTCGACGACCCGCGCCGACATATCCGGGTCGTTGCCGAAGGCCACGCCGCCCTCTTTCACATTCGGGCAGGAGATGTTGATCTCGATGGCGTCGATCATGGAGTCGTCGAAACGTCGGGTGACGTTGTAGTACTCCTCGACGGTGGAGCCGGAGACGTTGGCGATGAAGCGCGTCTCGCTGAAATCCAGCGTCGGCAGGATCTCGTCGACCACCTTGTCCACGCCCGGATTCTGTAGGCCGATGGCGTTGAGCATGCCGTCGGGGGTCTCATAAACGCGGTGCGCGGGATTGCCCAGGCGCGGTTTTTCCGTGGTGCCCTTGAGACAGATCGCACCGACGTCGCGGTTGGAAAAGCCGGCGATGCGCGTGTATTCCTCGCCGAAGCCGACACAGCCCGACAGCAGCACCAGCGGCGAGTTGAAACGCATGCCGCAAAAAGTGATCGCTAATTTGTTCTGGTCTTCGAGCGTCATGGTCGCTGCGTCGCTGTATCGCTACGGGGAAGGGTATGATAACGCTTCCTCGATGATTGCCGTGGCCAACGAAAATGTTTCACGTCGTCCTGTATCAGCCGGAGATCCCGCCCAACACCGGCAACATCATACGCCTTTGCGCGAACACCGGCAGCCGTCTGCACTTGATTCATCCGCTGGGTTTTGCGTTGGAGGACAGCAAGCTCAAACGCGCCGGGCTGGATTATCACGAGTGGGCCGAGGTGCGGGAATATCCGAACCTGGAAGCGTTTGCGCGCGAAATCCAACCGGTGCGGTTGTTCGCAATGTCCACGCGCGGGGCGCAGCGTTACGACCAAGTGCAGTATCAGGCGGGCGATGCGTTTCTGTTCGGGCCGGAGACGCGCGGTTTGCCGGCCGAACTGTTGAAGGATTTCCCGCCCGAGCAGATCCTGCGGCTGCCCATGTGCCCGCAGCAGCGCAGTCTGAATTTATCGAACGCGGCGGCCGTGACGATTTTCGAGGCGTGGCGGCAGGTGGGTTTTTCGGGCGGCGGTTGAATCGAGTTACGCGGTTTCCGCCTTCGGTTCGCGTGCCAGCAAGGCATGTACGGCCGCGCGCGGATCGAGACCGTTGTAGATCACTTGATAGACCTGCTCGCTGATCGGCAATTCGACGCCGTATTGTTTGCCGAGTTTGTGAATCTCGCGCGCGGTGTCGACGCCTTCGACGACTTGGTCGATGGCCTTGTGCGCATCTTCGCGCGATTGCCCGCGACCCAGCGCCAGACCCATGCGGCGATTGCGCGATTGATCGTCGGTGCAGGTCAGCACCAGATCGCCGACGCCGGCCAGACCCATGAAGGTTTCGCGTTGACCGCCGAGCGCCTCGCCGAGACGGATCATTTCCGCGAGTCCGCGGGTGATGAGTGCGGCGCGGCTGTTGGCGCCGAAGCCGAGACCGTCGGAGATGCCGGCGGCAATCGCCAGCACGTTCTTCAATGCGCCGCCGAGTTCGAGGCCGATGCGGTCGGTGCTGGTGTAGGCGCGGAAGCTTGCGCCGCGCAGCCGCGCGGCGAAATGCTCGGCGACGCTTTGATTGTTGCCGGCGACGGTGGCCGCGGTCGGCAGTCCCGCGGCGACTTCGCGCGCGAAGGTCGGGCCGGAAATCACCGCATGCGGCGTACCCGCCGGCAGGACTTCCTCGGCGACTTGATGCAGCAGTTTTCCCGAAGCCATTTCCAAACCCTTGGTCGCCCAGGCGAGCGGCGTGCCCGCGGCGAGCTTGGGCGCGAGCAGCGTCAGCACCGCGCGGAAGGCGTGGCTCGGCACCACCACCAGCACGTCGGCTTGATCGGCGAGTGCGGCATCGAGATCGGCATGGATGGCGAGACCGTCGGGAAACGGGGCATCCGGCAGATAGCGCGTATTGCGTCGCGTGCGCGCCAGTTCCGCCATCATCGGTGGCTCATTGCCCCACAGACGAACCGCATGACCGTTGCGTGCGAGCAAGATGGCCAACGCCGTGCCCCAGGAGCCGGCGCCGAGGACGGCGATGGGACGTTGCGCGGTCATCTGCGTTGTGTGATCAGTGTTGAGCCTGTTGCGATTCGGAGGCCTGTTCATGCGCTTTTCGCGTTTGCTCGGCATACA
This sequence comes from Gammaproteobacteria bacterium, assembly GCA_016218375.1. Classification (GTDB taxonomy): domain Bacteria; phylum Pseudomonadota; class Gammaproteobacteria; order Thiohalobacterales; family Thiohalobacteraceae; genus JAHJQQ01. Next base: position 12,864 of record JACREG010000196.1, on the reverse strand, counting down.
GCGATTCGAAGTTTATCGCGGCGAGTAGCAATTGCGGGAAACCGCCACGCGCGACTAAGTCGCCGACGGTTTCACGGGCATAGGGATATAAGTTGCCTGGGCATATCGCTCCCAGCATGGCGGCAAGTTCCCCGTCGGTAAAACCTTGCAATGCGAAAATACCGGCCTGCTGTACTTCGACCAGATAGGCGGTGTTATTGCCGAGTTTGGCGGTGACCGTTAACGACAATACGACTTCGTGCATGCCCTCGGCGACTTTGTGTGCCTCGGAAGTCAGTTCCATGTTGATGTCGGGTCGCCAGTCCTGGGTGAAGATCGATGGTGAATTCGGAGTTTCGAAGGACATATCTTTCACGTAAATCTTCTGTATCCCGAATTGTTTCTGGCCGGCTTGCGGGTTGTTTTGTTCTGACATGGTGGTTTCCGTCCGCGATGGTGTGGTTGATGAGCGCCGTTGTATCGACGGCACTGAACTGTTGATTCGAATGTCCTGCCCTAATGTTTATCCCGCGGATGCCAACAGGGGGTCGAGTTTACCCTGCTGTTCCAGGGCGTACATATCGTCGCAGCCGCCGACATGGAAATCGTCGATGAAGATTTGCGGCACGCTGGTATGGCCGCCGCTGCGCTGGACCATTTCGGCGCGCAGTTCCGGTGCCAGGTCGACGCGGATATCGGTATAGGCCACGCCCTTGTGGTCCAGCAACATGCGCGCACGCACGCAGTAGGGACAGAAGCCGGTACTGTACATGATGATGGCGGGCATGACGTTACTTCTTGGTGACAGGCAGGTTCGCGTTTTGCCAGGCGACGATGCCGCCGGCGAGATTATGGACAGTGGCGAAGCCGTGCTTGTGCAGCAAGCGGGCGGCGCTGTCGGAGCGGTTGCCGGTGCGGCAATAGGCGATCAGCGGACGGTCGCGGTATTTGTCGAGTTCGGGCAAGCGCTTCGCAAGCTGGCCCAGCGGGATGTGCAGGGCGTTGGCGATATGCCCCTGTTTGTATTCGTTGTCCTCGCGCACGTCCAGGATCACCGTGCCCTCGGCGTTCATGGTCTGGGTCGCGGCATGCGGTCCCAGGTGCGGGATACCGTCCAGCCGGCGGCGCAGCTCGTTGTGGATAACCAGGATCACGAGGCCCACGAAGCCCAAGGCAAGGCCCCAATGGTTACTGACGAATTCGACCAAACGGTGGGTATTGTCCATGGTGCGGGGGATGTTTTACCAAGTTAAGGGTGGCACGGCCGAAGCAACGCATTCACGGCGGTCGGAGACCCGGATAGCGGTGGTTTTCACGGTCAACGGGTGTTACTGACGCGAGCAAAACACCTCGCGCATCATACCAATCAGACGCAGGGTGCGGGAGTCACCGACGCGGTAAAACACCCGGTTGGCGTCCTTGCGCGAGGCGAGGATGCCTTTGTCGCGCAGGATGGCGAGATGCTGGGAAATATTGCTTTGGGACGTGCCCACATGCTCGACGATGTCCTGAACGCTGACTTCCTGATCCCCCAGGGTGCAGAGGATTTTCAGCCGTAGCGGGTGGGACATGGCCTTGAGCGAACGAGAAGCGCGTTCGATGTCATCGTCTTGGGTGATCAATTCGTCATGGATGACATCTACACTCATCAGTTCAACCTCAAGCAGGGTACGGCACAGGGTGCAGGGAAGGTGCGTTGCGAACGACTCTGGGAAATTATTCATGCTGCCTTTCATTACTAAAACACTATACAATAATAAACCTTTTGAACAACCAGACAACGCTGCTTTTTCGCGCAGCCTCATATGTGGCGACGTGTGGCGGGTTTGGGTTAGACTTATTCTAAACCACTCAAGGAACTGTTGAATACGCCCATGTCTGCGATCCCTAAGCCCGCAGTCCTGCTCGTCCTGGACGGTTGGGGTTACTCGGAAGATACCCACTACAACGCCATTGCCGCGGCGCGCAAGCCAGTTTGGGACCGCCTCTGGAGTCAGTATCCGCATACCCTGATCCGCACGTCCGGCGCGGCGGTGGGCTTGCCCGCCGACCAGATGGGCAATTCCGAGGTCGGTCATCTCAATCTCGGTTCCGGGCGCGTGGTCTACCAGGAATTCACCCGCGTCAGCCGTTCCATCAAGACCGGTTCGTTCTTCAACAACCAGACGCTGACCGATGCGGCAGATCTGGCCATTGCCAACGACCGCGCTATTCACATCCTCGGCCTGCTCTCGCCGGGCGGCGTGCACAGTCACGAAGACCACATCCACGCCATGGTCGAACTCGCGGTCAAACGCGGCGCCAAGCGGGTTTACCTGCACGCCTTCCTGGATGGCCGCGACACGCCGCCGCGCAGCGCGACCGCTTCGCTCGCGTTGATGGAAGAAAAATTCAAGGAATACGGCGGCGGGCGCTTTGCCTCCATCATCGGTCGCTATTACGCCATGGACCGCGACCACCGCTGGCCGCGCATTCAGGCGGCCTACGATTTAATCACGCTGGGCAAGGCGGCGTTTCAGGCGACCTCCGCGCTGGAAGGTCTGGAAATGGCCTATGCGCGCGACGAGGGCGACGAATTCGTGCAGGCCACGGCCATCGTGCCGCAGGGCGAATCGCCGGTGAAGGTCGAAGACGGCGATGTGCTGGTATTCATGAACTACCGTTCCGACCGCGCCCGACAGATTACCCGCCCGTTCATCGAACCGGTGTTCGACGGCTTCGAGCGCGCGGTCGTGCCGCGGTTGGGCCGGTTTGTCAGCCTCACCGAATACAACTCGGAATTCGATATTCAGGTGGCGTTCCCGCCGGAGCGTCTGCAGAACGTGCTGGGCGGTTATCTGTCGCGCCTGGGTCTGCGCCAACTGCGGTTGGCCGAGACCGAGAAATACGCGCACGTCACGTTCTTTTTCAACGGTGGACTCGAAGAACCCTTCGACGGCGAAGACCGCATTCTGGTGCCATCGCCGCAGGTCGCGACCTATGATCTCAAACCGGAGATGAGTGCCGTCGAAGTCACGGACCGGTTGGTCGAGGCCATCGACAGCGGCAAGTACGATGTCATCGTCTGCAACTACGCTAACCCGGACATGGTCGGGCACACCGGCAGTTTCGATGCGGCTGTCAAGGCCATCGAGGCCCTCGATCAGTGCCTGGGACGGGTGCAGCAGGCGTGCCTGCGTGCCGGCGGCGAGATGCTGATTACCGCCGATCACGGCAACGCCGAAAAGATGCGCGGCGACGACACCGGCCAGGCGCATACCGCGCACACGACCAACTTGGTGCCGCTGGTGTATGTGGGGCGTCCGGCCCACCTCAAGGCCAACGGCGCGCTCTGCGATGTGGCGCCGACGCTGCTCGACATCATGAGGCTGGCCCGGCCGGCGGAAATGTCCGGCACCTCGCTGATCGACCCGCAAGCCACCGCCGCGGAGTCACACCTGGAGAGTCGTGGCGCTTAAACGGCCCCGGCGGCGCGCGCGTCTGCTCGGCTGCGCCGGCCTGTGTTGGCTGGCGGTGGCGGCGCCGGCCGTCGCACAGGCGGATTCCCCGAATACCAAGCCAGGCACTCATCCAGATACCCATCCAGATACCCGGCAGGCCAACGCCGAACTCACCGAACTGCGCACGCGCATCGGTGCGCTACAGACGCAGCTCAAGTCCGCGCGTGCTCAGGAATCCGATCTCGCTCAGGACGTCCGCGAGGTCGAACAGCGTATCGGTGAGATCAACCGCGGCGTGCGCGACGTGTACACGCAATTGCGTGACGGCGAACGTCAGCTCGACGCATTGCAGGCGCAATACACCGAGGGCGTTGCCAAACTGGAACAGGAACGGCACGCCTTGGGTCGACAATTGCGCGCGGCCTATCTGCTTGGCCGGCAGGAACAGGTGAAGTTGCTGCTCAATCAGGAAGACCCCGCGCACATGGGCCGCACGCTGGTGTATTACCGCTACCTTAACCAAGCCCGCCTGAACCGTATCCAGCAGGTCGAGGCCACGCTGGCGCAGCTCGATGCGCTGCAACAGCAGATCGACGCGCAACGCGTGGCGTTGACCGAAACCCAAGACCGCCAAAGCGCCGAAATGGAAAAGCTGGCCGAGGAACGCCAGCGCCGCGAATCCTTGCTCGGCAAGCTGCACGCCGAAATCCGCGATCGAGGCGACCAGTTGGCGCAGATGCAAAAGGACGAAAAACGTCTTGAGCAGCTCATCCAAGGCTTACAACGTGCTCTAGCCGAGGTCGTGCCCAAGGACAGTCCGCGCCGGCCTTTCGCCAAGCTCAAGCGCAAACTCCCTTGGCCGGTGAACGGTAAATTGGCGGCCGGTTTCGGCGACCGCCGCGAGGTCGGCGATCTGCGCTGGCGCGGCGCCTTTATTGCCGCACCGGCGAATCGCGAGGTACGCGCTGTGGCGCATGGGCGGGTCGCCTTCGCCGACTGGCTGCGCGGCTTCGGCCTGCTCATCATCATCGATCACGGCGACGACTACATGACCCTGTACGGCCACAACCAGGCCCTGTACAAGGCGGTCGGCGACCGGGTCGCGCCCGGCGATGTCATCGCCGGCGTGGGCGATACCGGCGGCATGGATCGCAACGGCGTGTATTTTGAACTGCGTCACAAAGGCGAGCCGCAAAACCCGCAAACGTGGTGTGTCGGCAAGCCGGATTCGGTGCAGGCGGCGCGTTGAACGCGTTCCCACTGCCTAGTGCGCTGTGCTATGTTCTTGTCCGCTTTACAAGTCCGGCCGGAGACGGCCGATAATCGAAAGGTCATTCGCAGTGAGGCCGGCCACGTCCGGAAAATGGAAGTCCCATGAAGCCCCAAACGCAGAAAGTTGTCCTGGTGTTCACCGGCCTGGTGCTGGGTGTGTCGCTCAGTATCGGTCATGGCGTATTCGCCGAGCGCGATACGCCGCCGGCCGCGTTGCCGCTGGAAGAGCTGCGCAGCTTCAGCGACGTGTTCGCGCGCATCAAAGCGGATTACGTCGAGCCGGTCGAGGACAAAGTTCTGTTGGAGAATGCCATCCGCGGCATGCTGTCCGGGTTGGACCCGCATTCGACCTACCTGGATCAGGAGCAGTTCAAGGAATTGCAGGTGGGCACCACCGGCGAATTCGGCGGCCTGGGCATCGAAGTCGGCATGGAAGACGGTTTCGTCAAAGTGATTTCGCCCATCGACGATACGCCGGCGCAGCGCGCGGGCGTCAAGGCCGGCGATCTCATCATCCGGCTCGATGAAACGCCGGTGAAAGGCATGACGCTCAACGAGGCGGTCAATCGCATGCGCGGCAAACCGGGTACGGACATCGTGCTCACCATCGTGCGCGAGGGCCAGGAAGCGCCGCTCAAACTCACCATCACCCGCGACGTGATCAAAGTGAAGAGCGTCAAGCAGCGCATGCTCGAAGCCGGTTTCGGTTATGTGCGCATCTCGCAGTTCCAGGCGACCACGGCGGACAATCTGATCGAGGCCATCGACGCGCTGAAGAAAGATATGAAGAAGGACGAGAAGCTGCGCGGTCTGGTGCTGGATCTGCGTAACAATCCCGGCGGTGTGCTCAACGGCGCCGTGGCCGTGTCCGACGCCTTCCTCGACAAGGGTCTGATCGTCTACACCGAAGGCCGCATTGCCGATTCGCGGCTGCGCTTCAACGCCACACCGGATGACGTCATCTCCGGCGCGCCCTTGGTGGTGCTGGTCAATCAGGGTTCGGCCTCGGCTTCCGAGATCGTTGCCGGTGCGTTGCAGGATCACAAGCGCGCCCTCATTGTCGGCGAACGCACCTTCGGTAAAGGCTCGGTGCAGACCATCGTGCCGTTGAGCAACGACACGGCCGTGAAGCTCACCACCGCGCGTTACTACACGCCCAACGGCCGCTCCATTCAGGCCGAGGGCATCGTGCCGGATATTCAACTGGACAATGTGCACGTCGCCGACGATGCCGAAGTCCAGTCGTTCGACACGATCAAAGAGGCCGATCTGTCGCGGCATTTGCAGAATGGCAACGCCAAGGACAAGGCCAAGGAAGACGCCAAGGAAGACAAGGGTGCGGCCAAGACCAATGACAAGGACAAGGCCGACAAGGAGGCGCCCGAATCCCTGGCGCGTAGCGACTATCAACTGTATGAAGCCCTGAATCTGCTCAAGGGTCTTGCCATACAGACGGAACGCGCGCGGTGATCGCAGGCGTAAGCCGCCGCCATCTCATAGGGCGGCGGTTGCACGCCGCCGCCATCGTTCTGCTCGGCATCGCCGGACTGCCCAGCGTTGTGCACGCGGGCGCATCGTTGCCGCCACCGCCGGTGGCCAGCGCCGGCACCACCCCGGAAATCGCTCTCGTCATCGATGACATGGGTAGTCGGCGCGATGCCGGCTTGCAGGTGCTGCAACTCCCCGGGCCAGTGGCCTGTGCCTTTCTTCCCTACGGCCCCTACACGCGCGAACTGGCCAATCAGGCGCACACGCGCAACAAGGAAGTCATGCTGCATCTGCCCATGCAGACGGTCGAGCAAGCGCGGCTCGACAGTGGCGGCGTGACGCTCGACATGACCGAGCGCGAATTTATGGATACCTTGCGCGCGGATCTCGCGCAGGTGCCGCATGTTAGCGGTATCAACAATCACATGGGCAGTTTGATTACCCGCCACCCCGGCCACATGTTGTGGCTGATGCGCGGCATGCAGGGCGACCGGCATCTGTTCTTCGTCGACAGTCGCACCACCAAATTCACCGTGGCGCGGCAGATCGCCTACGAAAACCAAGTGCCCAGCGTGTCGCGCGATGTGTTCCTGGATGCCGAGCTGTCGCCGGCCGGTGTGAAGCGCGAATTCGCGCGCCTGCTGGATCTGGCCAAGCGCAACGGCACTGCGCTGGGCATCGGCCACCCGCATCCGGCCACGCTGGCGCTGCTCCAGCAGGAACTGGCTCGACTGCCCGCCCACGGTGTTAAACTTGTCCCTGTCAGCCGTCTGGTGCAACGGCAGCAAGCGAGGGATTCCCAATGGCGAGCGTCCTTGTCCCCCTAGCTCAGGGTTGCGAAGAGCTGGAAGCGGTCACCATCATTGACCTACTGCGCCGTGCCGGCATTGAAGTCGTCAGCGCCGGGCTGGATGCACAACCGGTACGCGCCTCGCGCGGCACCGTGCTGATCCCCGATACCACACTCGATAAAGTCACCGAGCGTGAGTTCGACATGATCGTGCTGCCCGGCGGTCTGCCCGGCGCCGACCACCTCGACCGCGATCCGCGCGTGCGCGCCCTGCTGACACGCACTGCCGCCGCCGGCCGTTATGTCGCGGCCATCTGCGCCGCGCCCAAGGTGCTGGCCAGCGCCGGTCTGCTCGATCATCGCACCGCCACCAGCTATCCCGGCACACTCGATGCGCTCAAAGTGCCGGGCCTGACATACTGCGAAGACGCCGTCGTGCAGGACGGCAAGATCGTCACCTCGCGCGGCCCCGGCACGGCCATGGATTTCGCCTTGGTCTTGATCGAAAACTTGGTCGGCAAGGATAAACGCGATCAGGTCGAAGCGGGCTTGCAGCGGTCGGCGCGATAATTAACCTGGATGGCCTATAGAATCGTTTGCTTGATGAGTTGTGGCGCTTGCGACTTTATATCAGACTCTGAACCACTCAAAATGCTAAGCAGAAAGATGCTGAGCGAAAACACAAATCAGAAAATATAATGCCGCGCATCTTCGATAACATACAGAAATCGCTTCTGCCAGCGCTGGAAGAGACGCTACAGGTTGCCGAACGTGCCGACCCGCGCAACCGTGCTGGCGCGCAATCGTCTAGTGTTGGCCTTGGCAACGGAAACCGCCTTGCCATTTATTGCCGATAACAGTCCGTTGGCACGGCTGCTGAAGGAGCATCGTCATGGATGAGATCACCGGGCCGAAGGCGGATTCCTTGATTGTCAGACTGGTGTCCCTGCCCGAGTCCATCGGCCTGGAATCGAAGCGCGTCTCGGGCAAGATGGTGGGCAAGGCGCTGGAAACCGTCTGCGCCTTTGCCAACACCAACGGCGGTACCTTGGCGCTGGGCCTGGAGGATACGGCTAAGGCGCAAGGCATGGACCGGCTCTATGGCCTTGTCGAAAACCCGGAGGCCGTGGATGAACTGCGGCGCAAAACACTCACCCACCTGCTTCCGGTGGTGGAAGGTCTGCGTTGGATGCGCGTGGCCTGCCGTTTGCGCGATGGCACGGATGGCCATGTCCTGCTGCTGATTGTTCCGCAGAGCCCCAAGGTGCATTCCATCCTCGACGATGGTACTTGGACGCGGCTGGATGCCAGCAACCGGGAAATGACCGCGACCGAGATTACCGAGTTCTCTTACCGACGTGGCGTCATCAGCGCCGAATCCGAGCCAGTGGCGGTGCCCTTTGATCTGCTGGGAACCGATACTTGGCGCCGCTTTGCCGCTAGCCGGGGGTTTCTCTCCGGAGATATTGCCGACCGCCTTTACCGAATTGGTCTTGCCAAAAGTATGGGAGGCGAACTTCAGCCTGTGCGTGCGGCGGTACTACTGTTTGCGGATGAGCCCGGCGGCTTGCTGGCTACCCAGCAGACGCGGGCAGATGTGCGGGTTTTCCACTATCGGGGCAACCGCATTGAGCCGGGCGCCATCCCCAATCTGCTCAAGCCGCCGAAAACCATTTCTGGTCCGGTTCCACAGCAAATTACCTTGGCCAGCGCCTATGTCCTCGATGAACTGGCCGCAGGACTCACACTCGCGGCATCCGGCTTCAAGACGGTCCACCGCTACCCGGAGCGGGTCATCAAGGAAGCCATCACCAACGCCGTGATCCACCGGGATTATCGGTTGAACCGCGACATCCAGATTCGTATTTTCGACAATCGTATCGAGATCGAAAGCCCTGGCCTGTTTCCAGGAAGCATCACCCCGGCCAATGTCGGCAAGGCGGGATCGTTTGCCCGCAATCCGCTGATCGCCCGCAACCTGCGTGAGTTCCCCGAGCCGCCCAATGTGGATGCCGGCGAAGGGGTGCGCATGATGTTCGCGGAAATGCGCGCCGCCAATCTGTTTCCGCCCTTCTTCAACGAAAACCGGGAAGCCCAGCCATCGGTGATAGTGACCCTGCTCAACGAGGAGCGCCCACCAGTCTGGGAGCAGGTAAGCGACTGGATAGACCGTAACGGTCCCCTGGCCAATAGTGATCTGTGCCAGATTGCCGGGGTCGACACTCTCAAAGCGTCCAAGATGCTGAAACGTTGGGTGGAGCAAGGTGTTTTGTTACGGGATGATTCCGGCGGGAAGCGTCACACGGTGTACCGAAAGCCTGTGCCGGGTAATGGGGGGGAAGGGGACGCCGTATTATCCTTACGGCTGGATAATGAAACAGACATGGAGAGATAGTTTTGTATAAACATAGAGTTGTGTGTCTCCTCATTATCTTGGCTGGTAATCTACCCAGACTGTTCTAGGGAATTCAAGGTGACATGGCGGTTCCTGGCCAATCCCCGCCGCGCTGGCGTATAGTCCTCAGCCCACAACGCTCCATCAGGCCAGTAAAATGCAGTTCCAGGATCGTTTCGAGGTGATCGTCGTCGGCGGTGGCCATGCCGGCACCGAGGCCGCCTTGGCCGCGGCGCGCATGGGCTGCAACACCCTGCTGCTGACGCACAACATCGAAACCCTCGGCCAGATGAGCTGCAACCCGGCCATCGGCGGCATCGGCAAGGGCCATCTGGTCAAGGAGATCGATGCGCTCGGCGGGCTCATGGCGCGGGCGACCGACCGTGCCGGTATTCAATTCCGTATCCTCAATGCCAGCAAAGGCCCGGCGGTGCGCGCCACCCGCGCCCAGGCCGACCGCGCCTTGTATAAAAGTACCGTGCGCGCCGCGCTGGAGAATCAGCCGAACCTGCGCATTTTCCAGCAGGCGGTCAGCGATCTCATCGTCGACGGCGAGCGCGTCACCGGCGTGGTCACGCAAATGGGCCTGCGTTTCGCCGCGCCCTGCGTGGTGTTGACCACCGGCACTTTTCTCGGCGGCCTCATTCACATCGGACTGTCGAATTATGCAGGCGGTCGCGCCGGCGATCCGCCTGCCAACGCGCTTGCGCAACGCTTGCGCGAACTGCCGTTGCGCGTCGATCGCTTGAAGACCGGCACGCCGCCGCGCATCGACGGCCGCAGTCTCGATTACAGCGTCATGCAGGCGCAGCCCGGCGACGCTCCGGTGCCGGTGTTTTCCTATCTCGGCTCCGCCGCCGAACACCCGCGCCAAGTGGCCTGCCATATCACCCACACCAACGCGCGCACGCATGAGATTATCCGCGGTGGCCTGGACCGTTCGCCGATGTACACCGGCGTGATCGAAGGCATCGGCCCGCGCTATTGCCCGTCCATCGAAGATAAAGTGCACCGCTTCGCCGGCAAGGATGCGCATCAGATCTTCGTCGAGCCGGAAGGGTTGAGCACGCACGAGATCTATCCCAACGGCATTTCCACCAGTCTGCCCTTCGACGTGCAATACGATCTGGTGCGTTCCATCCGCGGTTTCGAGCGCGCGCACATCACCCGTCCCGGCTACGCCATCGAGTACGACTACTTCGATCCGCGCGATCTTCAGTATTCGCTGGAGACCAAGGTTATCGCCGGTCTGTTCTTCGCCGGCCAGATCAACGGCACCACCGGTTACGAAGAAGCGGCCGCGCAGGGTCTGCTCGCCGGACTCAACGCCGCGCGCAAGGCACAAGGCCGTGAGCCGTGGTGGCCGCACCGCGACGAGGCCTATCTCGGCGTGCTGATCGACGATCTGATTACGCGCGGCACGCGCGAGCCGTATCGCATGTTCACCAGCCGCGCCGAATATCGCCTGCTGCTGCGCGAGGATAATGCCGATCTGCGCCTGACACCGATCGGTCGTGAACTCGGTTTGGTGGACGACGAGCGCTGGCGCGTGTTCAGCGAGCACCGCGAGGCTATCGAACGCGAACAGCAACGCCTGCGCGAACTCTGTATCCGTCCCGGCAGCGCCGCGGCTCAGGCGCTCGAAGCGCGGCTCGGTACACCGCTGGCGCGCGAACAGCGCGCCTTCGACTTGCTGCGCCGGCCGGAGCTGGATTACGCGGCCTTGACTGCCGCGACCGAGGTGGGGCCGGGTGTTACGGATGCGCGAGTGGCCGAGCAGGTCGAAGTGCAGGCGAAGTATTCCGGCTATATCGAACGTCAGCAGGCGGAGATCGAACGTCATCGCCGCCACGAAGAACAACCGCTGCCGCTGGATATCGACTACGATGCGGTACACGGTTTGTCGACCGAGGTGCGCGAGAAGTTCCGCGCGCAGCGGCCGCAGACGCTGGGTCAGGCGGCGCGCATTCCCGGCGTCACCCCGGCGGCGATTTCGCTGTTGTTGGTGTATCTGAAGAAAGGTGGCGCGGCACGCAAGCGTGCCTGAAGGCCGCAATTGATCGCTGCCGATGCGGATCGATATCGACCGCGTCGGCCACTACAGGCAAACGACCATGGAACTGGAACAGATCCTCGCGCGGGGCATTGCCGAAACCGGTTTACAACTGGCGGCAGCGGCGCGCGCTAAATTGTTGGACTACGTCGCGCTGCTGGTCAAATGGAACCGCGTCTACAACCTGACTTCGGTGCGCAAGCCGCAGGACATGCTCACCCGGCACATCCTCGACAGTCTGGTGGTGTTGCCGCATGTCAAAGGTCCGCGTGTGCTGGATGTCGGCACCGGCGCCGGACTGCCGGGGTTGGTATTGGCCATCGCGCGCCCGGACTGGCAGGTCGTGTTGCTGGATTCGAGCAACAAGAAGCTGCGTTTCGTACGTCAGGCCATCGCCGATCTCGCGCTGACCAACGCCAGCGTCGAACATGTACGCATCGAGGATTATCAGCCGCCGGCGCCGTTCGACACGATTATCAGTCGCGCCTTTTCCTCCTTGGACGAAATGCATAAACACTGCGCGCGTTTGTGCGCGGCGGAGGGGCATATCCTGGCCATGAAGGGCATCTATCCGCTGGCCGAGGTCGAGGCGCTGTCCGAGCCGGATCTGGTGGTGGCCGCGCACACCCTCACGGTGCCGGGCCTGGATGCGCAACGGCATTTGTTGGAACTGCGGCCAACCTGATCGCGACCGGTTCGCCGTTGCGCCTATCCCTGGGTTACACTCACGCCTCGACAATGACACGCGGCGCAGTCGGATCATGGGACGCATCATCGCTGTAACCAATCAGAAAGGCGGGGTCGGTAAGACCACGTCCTGCATCAATCTGGCCGCGGCCCTGGCGCTGACACGCCGGCGCGTGCTGTTGATCGACCTCGATCCGCAGGGCAATGCCACCATGGGCAGCGGCGTGGACAAGCACGAGGTCGAGTATTCCAGTTGCGACGTGCTGCTCGGCGAGATCGACATCGAGCAGGCGATCATTCCCAGCGAAGCGGCCGGCTACGATGTGTTGCCCGGCAACAGCGATCTCACCGCGGCGGAAGTCGAGCTGCTACGCACCGACAACGGCGGGCAGCGCTTGCGCGATGCGTTGACGGCCGTGCGGGCGCGTTACGATTACATCCTGATCGACTGCCCGCCGTCGCTGAACATGCTCACCATCAACGCACTCACCGCCGCCCACGGCGTGCTGATCCCCATGCAGTGCGAGTATTACGCGCTGGAGGGTCTGTCCGCGCTGGTCGACACCGTCGGCCAGATCCAGCAGTCGGTGAATCCCGCGTTGGAGATCGAAGGCCTGCTGCGCACCATGTTCGATGCGCGCAACAATCTGGCCACGCAAGTTTCCGAACAGCTCATCGAGCACTTCGGCGACAAGGTCTACCGCACCATCGTCCCACGCAACGTGCGCCTGGCCGAGGCGCCCAGCCACGGCCTGCCGGT
>JACREG010000194.1 GCA_016218375.1 Gammaproteobacteria bacterium | reverse complement strand
GTTCCTGCCACTGGTTGGCGCCGTCGAAAAAACGCAGACGCAGTTCGCGCACGCCTGCGAGCAGTTCCTGCGTCTCGGGCTGCGCATCGGGCGCGCGATCCAGACTCAACCAAGTCAGCCGCACCAGTTTATTGTCCCGCACGGCATAGGCGACCCGCTGCAAGGTGCTGCGCGGTTGCCCGGCCGGATTGCGCCAGCCGCCGCGGGTCAATTCCAGGGCCATGTCGGCGTCGTCGCCGGCGCTGAGCGCCGGGCGATCCGTGCCGAATTCGTCGCGAATCACGCGCGGCACCCATTGATCGACATCGCGTTCGACATTGCGATAGGCGAGTTGCAGTTCGCGCAGGGCATCGGCCTTCTGGTCGGTCAGGGCGCGGGTGTTGAGCATGGTGTTCAGACCGCCGTAGGCGAGCATCGCCAGCACCGAAAACACCGCCAGCGCGATCAGCAACTCGATCAGCGTAAAACCGTGCGCCCGTTTCGTATACGCCGGCTTCATTCGTGTTTCTCCAAGAAACCGTCGATGCCAGCCAACGGTTCGCGCTTGTCGTCCTCGCCCAACCAGACTTTGAGGGTGACGCGGCGCATGTCTTTCTCGGGCGTTTCATCGATGGTCGCCTGCCACGTCCAATCCAGGTCCGCCATGCGCACGGTGTCGCTGCGCTCGCCGGTGCCGGGCCAGGGCTGTTCCAACTGCAATTCGATAAGCACATTGCGCGCGACCCAATGCGCGAGGGTGCGTTCCTGCAAATAGGCCTGATTGCCGACGTAGGCCGCCGCGGCACTGACGGCCGCGGCCAGCGCCAACGCCAGCACCGCGAGTGCGACCAGCACTTCCAGCAGGGTGAAACCGGTGGAACGAACGATGGGATGTCGCGCGCGCATCATTCCGGCGTTTCCACCGTGAGGGCGCCGCGCGCATCGGCCTTCACCTCGAAGCGTTGTTCGGTTTCCTTGGCGGCAAAGCGCGCGACGAAGGGGCTGATCTCGCCGCTGGATAGGATGAACAGCGTGGGCTTGGGGGCGTCGGCGTCTTCCGCGTCGGTCTCTTTATCTTCATCCGCGGGCGCCGTCCCGCCGAGCACGATCTCGCGTCCTTCCAGTTCGACCTGCAATTCCGTGCCCTCGGTCAGCGTGCGCGCGCGGAATAAATCGTCGTCTTCCTGCACCGCCCAGCCCTTGTCGGTGTACACCAGGAAACGGTAATCGTCGACGCCGATCTGCACGCCCCATTCCTCGCCGCGCATCACCGTCTGTTCGGCCGCCAGCCGCAACAGCTCGGTGAACTGCCGTGCCTCGCGGCCAAGCTCCTCGCCGCGCCGATCGCCGCCCAGCGACAACACGGCGAAGCTCAGCACGATGCCGATGATGAGCACCACCACCAGCATCTCCAGCAGAGTGAACCCTGCCCACCTGTGCAGAGGGATGCGTGTGCGGATGCGTGCCGGCCCGCGGCGCTTACTGCAAGGACCAGTTGCCGATATCGTCATCGGTGCCGGGCTGGCCGTCGGGCCCTATGGAGTAGATGTCGATGGCACCGTGCGTGCCCGGATTGAGGAACTGATAGGGATGCGTCCACGGGTCCTGCGGCAGACGGTCGATATAGCCGCCTTCCTTCCAATGCGGCGGCTCCGGCGCGGCCGGTCGCTGCACCAGCGCATCCAGACCCTGATCGGTGGTCGGATAGTCGTAATTGTCGAGGCGGTAGAGATTCAACGCGGCCTCCAGGGAGCGGACATCCTGCTGCGCCTTGACCTTACGCGCTTCGTCGGGGCGATCCATGATGCGCGGCACGACAATCGCCGCGAGGATGCCGAGAATGACCACGACCACCATCACCTCGATAAGGGTGAAACCGGCGGCCTTGCGTTTGAATTGCGCGATGCTGTGCATACGTTTCATTCCGTGATGGGCAGGGTTAGGGATTATACGGGATTCGCGGCCCGGACAAGCATCCAGACCCGTGGCCCATAAAGTGGCCCAGATTAAGTGGCTCAGGCAAGTGGCCCAGATAAGCGACTTGGACAAGCAGAGGGGCACACGGGTTCGGCCACTATCATAGCCCAACCGCGCCGGCCGCCGCCTGCCTGCGTCACACGACGACAGAGAATGCTACAATCCCCTGAAAACACCGCCGCATATGGACTGGGACACCGCCTCATGAACGACTCGGCCAGCAACATCCCCGTGGTGCTCGTATTATCGGGCAGCGATCCCAGCGGCGGCGCCGGCATCCAGGCCGATATCGAATCGCTGGTCAGCCACGGTTG
This sequence comes from Gammaproteobacteria bacterium, assembly GCA_016218375.1. Classification (GTDB taxonomy): domain Bacteria; phylum Pseudomonadota; class Gammaproteobacteria; order Thiohalobacterales; family Thiohalobacteraceae; genus JAHJQQ01. The sequence continues at coordinate 6,042 of JACREG010000194.1, read as the reverse complement.
CCACTGCGCGCCGGTCATCACCGCCATCACCGTGCAGGACACTCAGGACGTACACAGCTACGCGCCGCTGGACGGCACGCTGATTATGGAACAGGCGCGCGCGGTGCTCGAAGACATGCCGGTGGCTGCCATCAAGATCGGCATGCTCGGCAGCGCCGAAGCCGTCGAAGCGATCTATGGCGTGTTGCAGGATTATCCCGACATCCCGGTGGTGCTCGATCCGGTGGTCGCCTCCGGCAACGGCACCAACCTGGCCGAGAGCGATGTGCTCGAAGCCCTCGACAGCCTGCTGCTGCCGCACATCACCGTGCTCACACCCAACAGTCTGGAAGCGCGCATCCTCGCGCCGGCCGCCGACAACCTCGACGCCTGCGCCATGGCGCTGCTGGAAAAGGGCTGCGAATTCGTGCTCGTCACCGGCACGCACGAAAACACCCCGAGCGTGACCAACACGCTGTATGGCAATCACCGCCTGTTGGAAACCTTCAATTGGGACCGTCTGCCCGGCAGTTTTCACGGCTCCGGCTGCACCCTCGCCGCCAGCATCGCCGGTCTGCTCGCGCAAGGTCTGGAACCGTTTTCCGCCGTGCACGAGGCGCAGGCCTACACCTGGGAAACCCTGGTGCATGCGGTCCGCCTGGGCATGGGCCAACCGTTGCCGAACCGGTTGTTCTGGGCGCGCGCGGACGAAGATGAAGAGGAATGAAAAACAAGCATCGGGGTCAGACCCGAATTCAAACACCCATACCCAGCCGTTACCTCGCTGGCACTTAATTCGGCTCTGACCCCGATACAAACCTTCTTTATGCTCTCCGGCCTCTACGCCATCACCGATCCCCAACTCATCCCCGGCGACGCGCTGCTCCCGGCGGTTACCGCTGCGCTGCGCGGCGGCGCGCGCGTCATTCAGTACCGCGATAAAAGTCATGATGTAGCGCGGCGGCGCACGCAAGCCGCAGCCTTGGTCGAACTCTGCCGGCACCACGATGCATTGCTGATCGTCAACGACGATGTGGAACTCGCCGCCGAGGTCGGCGCGTCCGGCGTGCATCTCGGCCGCGACGATGCGGATCTGCACGCGGCGCGCACACGCCTCGGTACGACAGCCATTATCGGCATGTCGTGTTACAACCAGTTGACGCGCGCACAAGCGGCGGCGGACGCAGGCGCGAACTATGTCGCCTTCGGCCGCTTCTTCCCGTCGCTGACCAAACCGGATGCCCTCGCCGCGGAGCCCGACCTGCTGCGTGCCGCGCGCCGCGCACTCGCCCTGCCCTTGGTTGCCATCGGCGGCATCACCCCGGACAATGGCGGCCCATTGATCGAAGCCGGCGCGGACATGCTCGCGGTGATCCACGGTGTATTCGGCCAACCGGATATCGAAGCGGCGGCGCGGCGGTTCGCGGATTTGTTTCCCCCGTAGCCCGGATGCAGCGCAGCGGAATCCGGGCTACGCATCACGACTTACCCTCATCAAGGTAGACAGGCATGACCAAGTCCCACGAACTTTTTAAACAAGCCCAACGGCACATCCCCGGCGGGGTGAATTCGCCGGTGCGTGCCTTCAAGGGTGTCGGTGGCGAGCCGCTGTTCTTTGCCCGCGGTCAGGGCGCGTACATTTTCGACGCCGACGGCACGCGTTATGTGGACTATGTCGGTTCCTGGGGGCCGATGATTCTCGGTCATGCCGATCCGGACGTGATCCGCGCGGTGCAGGAGACGGCGGCGAGCGGTCTGGGTTTCGGTGCGCCGACCGAGATCGAAACGGTCATGGCCGACCTGTTGTGTCAACTCGTGCCGTCGATGGACATGGTGCGCATGGTCAGCTCGGGCACCGAGGCGACCATGAGCGCGATCCGACTCGCGCGCGGTTTCACCGGCCGCGACAAGATCGTAAAATTTGAAGGCTGTTATCACGGCCATTCGGATTCGTTGCTGGTCAAGGCCGGTTCCGGCGCATTGACACTGGGCGTGCCGACTTCGCCCGGCGTGCCGGTGGCACTCGCCGAACACACGCTGACCCTCGAATACAACAACCTCGATCAAGTGCGCGAGGTATTCGCGCATGTCGGCGGACAGATCGCCGCGATCATTGTCGAGCCGGTCGCCGGCAATATGAATTGCGTGCCGCCGCAGCCGGGCTTTCTCGAAGGTCTGCGCGCGGTGTGCAGCGACTACGGCGCGGTGTTGATCTTCGACGAAGTGATGACCGGTTTCCGCGTCGCGCTCGGCGGCGCGCAGGCGTATTACGGCGTCACGCCCGATCTCACCACGCTCGGCAAAGTGGTCGGCGGCGGTCTGCCGGTCGGTGCCTTCGGCGGCAAGCGCGAGATCATGGAACAGATCGCGCCGCTCGGTCCGGTCTATCAGGCCGGCACGCTGTCGGGCAATCCGGTGGCGATGGCGGCGGGGTTGGCTACGTTGAGCAAGATACAAGCACCGGGATTCTACGATCGATTGACCAAGACTGCGGAGCAGCTCACCGACGGTCTCATGGAACGCGCGCGCAAAGCCGGCATCCCGCTCACCTGCAACCGCGTCGGCGGCATGTTCGGTTTGTTCTTTACCGAGGCGACGTCCGTACACAACTTCTACGAAGTCGGTCAGTGCAACGTCGATCGCTTCCGGCTGTTCTTCCATGCGATGCTGAATAACGGCGTGTATCTCGCACCGTCGGCCTACGAGGCGGGTTTCGTCTCGGCGGCGCACGATCCCGCGGCGCTGGACGCGACGTTCGCGGCGGCGGAAAAGAGTCTCGCGGCGTTGTAAGCGGGTTGGCGTATAATCGCCGGCCATGTTCGCCGACCTCTTTCAGACCCTGCTCGACTGGATACAGCAGCATCCGCACTGGTCCTATCTGGGCGTGTTCCTGATTTCGGCCGGCGAATCGCTGGCCTTGGTCGGCTTGGTGTTGCCGGGCGTGGCGATCATGTTCGGTATCGGCACGCTGGTCGCGGCCGGCGCCTTGGAACTCGGGCCGACGCTGCTGTGGGCGGCGGGCGGCGCGGTACTCGGCGACGGCGCGAGCTTCTGGATCGGCCGGCATTTCCATCAACATCTGCGCGTCATGTGGCCGTTCAGCCGCTATCCCGCCCTGCTCAACCGCGGCGTGGATTTCTTTTACAAGCACGGCGGCAAGAGCGTGGTGCTGGCGCGCTTCCTCGGTCCGGTGCGGCCGATTCTGCCGACGGTGGCCGGCATGCTGGACATGCCGCCGCGGCGTTTCTTCGTAGTCAATGTCATTTCCGCGCTGTTGTGGGCGCCGGCGTATATCTTGCCGGGCGTGGTGTTCGGCGCCTCGCTGGGCTTGGCCGCGGAAGTCGCCGGACGCCTCGCCGTGCTGGCGCTGGTGTTGCTGGTGGTAGTGTGGTTCGGCATCTGGCTGGTGCAGCACAGCGCGCGCTTCCTGCAACCGCGCGCCGGTTTTTTCCTCGCGCGTATTCTCGACGGCAGCCGCGGTCATCCGTTGTTGCAACCACTGGCCGCCGCCGTGCTCGATCCGACGCATCCCGAGGCGCGCGGACTGGCGATCATCGTCGCCGTGTTGGCGCCGCTGAGTCTGCTGTCGTCCTGGTTGTTGAGCAGTTGGATGTCGGGCCTGGATCTGTTCGTCTACGAAGCGATGCAGAATTTGCGTTCACCGGTCGCGGACATGGCCCTGGTCTATGTGACCGGCTTCGGCGACAGTCTGATTCTGTTGGCGGTACTGGGGGCGGGCAGCGCCTGGTTGATACTGCGCGGGCGCGGCGGGGCTGCCTTGCATTGGCTGGCGGTATGCGCGGTCACGGCGGCACTCTCGCGGCTGCTCAAGCTGGTGATCGCGGTACCGCGCCCGTCGCCGATGTACGAAGGCATTGGCGCCTTTGCTTTTCCGAGCAGCCACACCAGTCTGAGTGTCGCCATGTTCGGCTTTCTCGCCGTGCTGATCGCTCGCGAACTCACCCCAGCGCGGCGCTGGCTGCCGTATGTCGGCGTCACGCTGCTGATCGTGCCGATCGGATTTTCGCGGCTGTATCTCGGCGCGCACTGGTTGTCGGATGTGTTGGGCGGTCTGGCCTTGGGCATCGTCAGCGTCGCGCTGTTCGGCATCGCCTACCGCCGCCATCCCGCCAAGCCGCTAGGCTGGCCGAGCCTGCTGCTGTTGAGCGCCGGCACGCTCGTCTTCATGAACGGCTGGCACAACGGCACCCCGCTGGAACAACAGCTCGCACGCTATACGGCTCCGCGCGAATTCCGCACCGTGCTGGCCGCGCAATGGTGGGAACAGGACTGGAGCGCATTGCCGGCGCAGCGCCGCGATCTCAAGGATCGCGACCGGCAATCCCTCAATGTGCAATACGCCGGCGACCTTGCCACATTGATCAGCACGCTCGACCGGCAGAGCTGGCGAATTCCCACTGCGCTGTCGGCCACCAGCGCGCTGCAATGGCTGGCGCCGCAACCCGATCTCGCGGCCTTGCCGGTGCTGCCGCAGGTACACGACGGTCAACACGAAACCGTGCGACTGATACGCCGCAGCGCGGATGGGCAGCGACTGTATGTGCTGCGCCTCTGGCGGACACGCTGGATGCTGTGGGACCCGCTCGCGCCGCTGTGGATCGGCAGCGTCACCGAACTGCAAGTTCATCGACGCTTGCGCCTGTTCAGTTACTTGGTCAGCCGCAGCGACACGCCGGCCGCACTCGATACGCTCTATCAAGACAGCGGCAAGGTGTTGTGGGTGGAACGCCGAGTGCGTCTCGAAAGTGGTCAGATGCTGATTGCCATGCGACCGCGCGAGACGAGTGAGTAAACAACTGGCGAGTAAACACTGAAACACACCCGACCCATTCGTCATTCCGGCGCATGCCGGAATCCAAAAGTGCAGAAACTGGATTCCCGCTTTCGCGGGAATGACAACAACCAGCAAGAACACACGATGAGCATCCAAGCCACGCTATTCAGATCGACCCTGCTCGCCCTCGCCGCGCTGCTGAGCGTTATCGCTCACGCTGCGAACGACGCCAAGACCGCGTGCCTTACCCGCGACACGCCCGCACCGCCGCGCTTCGTCGTCGATGGCATATCCCTCGTCGACCGCGGCGCGAACAAACCGGTGTTCTTGCGCGGCATGGGTTACTCGCCTTATCTGCAAGGCGAGACACCGCTGTTCGGCGCACCGCCCGGCGACGATGCACGTTATGCCGAACACCTGGGCCTCATTCGCGAAATGGGCGTGAACTACCTGCATGTGTTTCCGCTGCTCATGCCCAAGGGTTTCTTCGCCGCGCTCGACAAGACCGATCTCGTCTACGGCCAGGACATCTGGGTGATGGGCGGCGCCCCGGATTTTCTCGACCCGACCTTTCAAACCAACACCATCGCACAGATCAAGGCCGTCATCGATCACACCTACAGCGTCGGACGCCCGGATCGCCTGGTGCTGTTTTCCGTCGGCGACGAATTGCAGGCCGATGCCATTAAACGCACCGACACGCGCCACCCCGAGGTGCGCGACTTCACCGGCAAACACATCGTCGTTACACATCGCACGCCCACCGAAGTCGCACTCGCGCGCCTGATCGATGCGGCCATCGATTATGAACTGACACGCTACGGCCGCCGCCATCTGTATTGCCACACCAGTTGGACGCATGTCGGCCCGCTCGCCGACCGCCCGGATATCGAAGTACCGCGCGCAAGCGTGCTGGTCGCGGACATGGGCGATCTGATGTGTATGAACGTCTACACCTACGCACGCGGCGTGCAGACCTCGGCGCCCGGCTCGATCACCGGCACGACCTATCAAGGCTATCTGGAAGAACTCGCCGCGAGCGCACGCATGCCCGTGCTGGTTACCCAAGTCGGCCTCTCGACCTCGCCCATCGAACCCAAGGCCTGGGTACCCGGCTTCGGCGGTCATCGCGTCGAGGATGTACCGAAGACGTTCCGTTCGGTGTGGAGGGACCTCCGCACCGCCAAGGGCCGCGAGAAATTCGCCGGCCTGGTGTTCTTCGAACTCCAGGACGAATGGTGGAAGAGCGGCGAGGATCACACCGACTC
>JACREG010000018.1 GCA_016218375.1 Gammaproteobacteria bacterium | reverse complement strand
CCGTTATGACGGAGGTATGGCTGGCATCAGTTTTGCTCTAGGGATAAGCATGATTCCCAATAGGTCCGGGAACAGCTCCGGGCAACAGACCGGTCTGGATTCGGATTGAACGGTGTCCTCCCCAAAGGCGGGTGAGCGGCACCCGGTATTAGAGCAACACAGGGTTGCGCCAATGTGGGCGCACTCAATGGACAACGGCGTCCATGTCACCGTAGCGATTCCGGTGGCGTGGACGTTTTTTTTTGTACTGTCGTCAGAGGTGGAAGCAAACATGAAACAACGACTGGTACTGATCGGCAACGGTATGGCCGGCGTACGCACCCTCGAAGAATTGCTCAAGATCGCGCCCGAGGCCTATGAGATCACCGTGTTCGGCGCCGAACCCTACGGCAACTACAACCGCATCCTGCTGTCGCCGGTGCTGGCCGGCGAGAAGACCATCGAGCAGATCATGCTCAACGACGATGCCTGGTATGCGGACAACGGCATCACCCTGCACAAAGGCAAATTCGTCACTAAAATCGATCGCGCCAAGCGCATTGTGCGCGCCGCCGACGGCACCGAGGAAAAATACGACCGCCTGATTCTGGCGACCGGCTCCATGCCATTCATCATTCCGATCCCGGGCAAGGATCTGCCGGGTGTCGTGTCGTTCCGCGATATCCACGATGTCGACCGCATGCTGGCCGCGGCCCAACGCAAGGGTCATGCCGTCGTGATCGGTGGTGGCCTGCTCGGCTTGGAAGCCGCCAACGGTCTGCTCAAGCAGGGCATGCAAGTCAGCGTCGTGCATCTGCTCGATACCTTGATGGAAAAGCAGCTCGACAAACCCGCCGCCGCGCTGCTGAAACGTTCGCTGGAAGAGCGTGGATTGAATTTCCTGATGGGCGCGCAGACCGAGGCGATCCTCGGCAAGGACAAGGTCGAGGGCATACGCTTTAAGGACGGGTTGGAAATTTCCGCCGATCTGGTGGTGATGGCCGTGGGTATCCGCCCCAATGCCGAGCTGGCCAAGTCGACGGGATTGCATTGCGAACGCGGCGTGGTGGTCAACGATACGCTGCAAACCTTCGATCCGCGCGTGTATGCCGTCGGCGAGTGCGTGCAACACCGTGGCGAAACCTACGGCCTGGTCGCGCCCTTGTTCGAGCAGGCCAAGGTCTGCGCCAATCACCTCGCGCAGCTCGGTTATGCGCGCTATGAAGGTTCGGTCACCTCGACCAAACTCAAAGTCACCGGCATCGATCTGTTCTCCGCCGGCGATTTCGTCGGCGACGATTCCACGCAAGAGATGGTGCTGCAAGATCCCGGTCGCGGCGTGTACAAGAAGGTCGTGCTCAAGGACAACCGCATCCAGGGCGCGGTGATGTACGGCGACACCCTCGACGGCTCCTGGTATTTCCAATTGATGCGCGATAACACCGATATCTCCGGTTTCCGCGACAACCTGCTGTTCGGTCAGGCGCACCTGGGCGATTCCGGTCACGGAGACGACAACCGTGTCGCCGCCATGGACGACAGCGCCGAGATCTGCGGTTGCAACGGCGTGTGCAAGGGCGACATCGTCAAGGCCATCACGGATAAGAAACTGTTCACGCTCGACGAGGTGCGCGCGCACACCAAGGCATCGAGTTCCTGCGGCTCCTGCACCGGCCTGGTCGAGGCGCTGCTGGCGCACACGCTGGGCGGCGAATATTCGCAGAGTCCGGGCAAGAAGCCGCTGTGCCCGTGTACCGAACATAATCACGACGAACTGCGCACGGCGATCCGTGTCGAAGGCCTGAAGTCGATGCGCGCGGTCATGGAGCATCTGAACTGGAAGACCGAGGACGGTTGTCCAAAATGTCGTCCGGCGCTCAACTACTATCTGCTCTGCCAGTGGCCCGGCGAATACAAAGACGACAACCAGTCGCGTTTCATCAACGAGCGCGTGCACGCCAACATCCAGAAAGACGGTACGTATTCGGTTATCCCGCGCATGTGGGGCGGCGAGACAACGCCTAAGGAACTAATGGCGATCGCCCGGATCGCCGAGAAATGGAACGTGCCGACCGTACACGTCACCGGCGGTCAACGCATCGATCTCCTGGGTATCAAGAAGGACGACCTGCCGGGCATCTGGGGCGATCTGTCCCAGGCCGGTTTCGTCTCCGGTCACGCCTACGGCAAGGCCATCCGCACGGTGAAGACCTGCGTCGGCAAAACCTGGTGTCGTTTCGGCACGCAAGATTCGACGCAGATGGGCATCGATCTGGAAAAACTCACCTGGGGCTCGTGGACGCCGCACAAGTTCAAACTCGCGGTGTCTGGTTGTCCGCGCAACTGCGCCGAGGCGACCATCAAGGACTTCGGTGTGGTGTGCGTCGATTCCGGTTATGAGCTGCATGTCGGCGGCAACGGCGGCGTGAAGGTGCGCGCCACCGATTTCCTCTGCCATGTGAAGACCGAGGACGAGGTGAAGGAATACTGCGCCGCCTTCCTGCAACTCTATCGCGAAGAGGCGCATTACCTGGAACGCACCGCACCGTGGGTGGAACGCGTCGGCCTGGCCTATATCAAGGATCGGGTCGTCGAGGACGCGGAGAACCGCGCGACACTCGCCAAGCGCTTCGCGCATTCGCAACAGTTCGCCCAGCACGATCCGTGGAAAGCGCGCGCCGAGGGCGTCGATGCATACGAATACAGCCCGCTGAAGCGGGTGGGTTAACGAGGAGTACATCATGCAACAGGCAGAAAAGAAAATAGCCGCGGACAACTGGATCGAAGTGGGCAGGGTCGGCGACATTCCGCGACTGGGCGCGCGCGTGGTATGCACGCGGGATGGCGATATCGCCGTGTTCCGCACCGCGGACGATGCGATCTTCGCCTTGCGCGACAGTTGCCCGCACAAGGGCGGACCGTTGTCACAGGGCATTGTACATGGGCATAAGGTCGCCTGTCCGCTGCACGATTGGAAAATCCATCTCGATTCCGGACTGGCGGTCGCGCCCGATGAGGGATGTGCCGCGCGTTTCCCGGTGCGGATCGACGGCGATGCGATCTATCTGTCGTTGACGCCGGACGACGCTTGCCCGAACAAATAGCCAAACGTTCGTAGTTCGTAGCCCGGATGGAACGAAGTGGAATCCGGGTGTCGCTCAAGCAAATCCCGCATTCCGCTTCGCTTCGTGCGGGCTACTCGAAACAGGTGTAACGCAATGCTGTTCGGACGCGACAAGAAAAACCCCATCAAGCTCGTCGACAAGGGCGTGGTGGAGTGGAAGTACACCACCTGAGTTTATTGTTCGACCGGCTGTTCCATCGAGGTCGGATTGAACAAGGACGGCCGTGCGGTGTCCTCGCGCGGCGTGGGCGATGCCGACGTCAACCGCGGCAAGCTGTGTATCAAGGGTATTCTGGAGCACGAGCTGTTCGAGTCCGCCGGTCGCGGCCGCGTGCCGCTGCTGCGCGAGCAGATCCATGAGCCGTTCCGGCAGGTCGGTTGGAACGAGGCTTTGGACAGGACCTCGAATGAAATAAAGCGCATTCAGGAGCAGTATGGCAGGGACGCCTTCGCCATTGTCTCTACCGGTCAGATCATGACCGAGGAGTTCTACACGCTCGGCAAGCTGGCACGCGGGCTGATCGGCACCAATAATTACGACGGCAACACCACGCTGTGCATGTCCTCGGCGGTGAGCGGTTATAAACGCTCGTTCGGCTCGGACGGCCCGCCCGGCTGTTACGAGGATTTCGAGCACACCGACTGTCTGATCGCCTTCGGCTCCAACCTGCCCGAACAACATCCAATCAT
>JACREG010000195.1 GCA_016218375.1 Gammaproteobacteria bacterium | reverse complement strand
TCGGGTTTGATTACGCCGTCGCTGGACGAGATGGCGCATGTCGCCAAGGAAATGCAACGCCTCGGCATGAACATGCCGCTGCTGATCGGCGGTGCGACCACCTCGCGCGTGCATACCGCGGTGAAAATCGAACCGAATTACACCGGCACGACGATCTATGTGAAGGACGCCTCGCGCGCGGTGGGCGTGGCGCAGAATTTGGTCAGCGAAGGCATGGCCGCCGATTACATCGCCAAGATCAAAGCCGAGTACACCAACGTGCGCGCCATGCACAAGGGCAAGAGCGCCAAGACCGATTGGCTGACGCTCGCCGAAGCGCGCGCCAATAAGATTCCCATCGAGTGGACCGGCTACGCGCCGCCCAAACCGAAGTTCCTCGGCATCAAGGTGTTCGAGGATTATTCGCTGAACGACATCGCCAAGTACATCGACTGGACGCCGTTCTTCAAGACCTGGGAACTCGCCGGCAGTTATCCGAAAATCTTCAAGGACGCGACGGTGGGCGAACACGCGCGGCAGTTGTTCGACGACGCGCAGACCATGCTCAAACAGATCATCGACGGCGATTGGTTGCAGGCGCGCGCGGTCATCGGCCTGTTCGCCGCCAACCAGATCAACAACGACGATATCGAACTGTATACCGATGCCTCGCGCAGTGAAGTGCTCGTGACGCTGCACCATCTGCGCCAGCAGAACCGTAAACCGCCGGGCCGGCCCAACCGCTGTCTGGCGGATTTCGTCGCACCGAAAGCCTCCGGCCTCAACGATTATGTCGGCGCCTTCGCCGTGACCGCGGGCCTCGGCATCGACGCGCATGTCGCGCGCTTCGAGGCCGATCACGACGACTATCACGCCATCATGCTCAAGGCGCTCGCCGACCGCCTCGCCGAGGCCTTCGCCGAATTGCTGCACGAACGCGTGCGCATGGAGTTCTGGGGTTACGCGCCCGACGAACGCCTCGACAACGACGACCTTATCATTGAAGCCTATCGCGGCATCCGCCCCGCGCCCGGTTATCCCGCTTGTCCGGATCACACCGAGAAGGGTTTGATGTGGCAGTTGATCGATCCGCTCGCTAACGCCGGCATTCGGATCACCGAGTCGTTTGCGATGTGGCCGGCCGCCGCCGTCAGCGGTTGGTATATCGGCCATCCGGAGGCGCGTTACTTCGGCGTCGGCAAGATCAACCGCGATCAAGTCGCGGACTATGCCGCGCGCAAGGGCATGACACTGGATGAAGCCGAACGCTGGCTGGCGCCCAACCTCGGTTACGATCCCGATGAAGATATCGGCGAAAAGGCCGCTGCGGCCGACTGAAGCTACGCATGACGCTCGCCGCGGCCACGCCCCATCAGTATGCCCGCCTACTACGGCTGGCCACCTATGCCTCAGTGGTCACGGCCACCGTGCTGATCGTCGGCAAGCTGACCGCTGTGTTGCTGACCGGTTCGGTGAGCGTGATGGCCTCGCTGATCGATTCGCTGATGGATGTCGCCGCCTCGCTCATCAATCTGTTCGCGGTGCGTTATTCGCTCATGCCCGCGGACGAAGAACATCGCTTCGGCCACGGCAAGGCCGAATCGCTCGCCGGTCTGGCGCAAGCCATGTTCATCGCCGGTTCGGCGTTGTTCCTGATGTTGCACGCGGTGGATCGGCTGCTCAATCCGCAACCCTTGCACGCCATCGGTGTCGGCATCGGCGTGATGATCTTCGCCATCGCAGCCACGATGATCCTGCTCGCCATCCAGCGTTATGTCATCGCGCGCACCGGCTCCACGGCGGTCCGCGCCGACTCGCTGCATTACATGACCGACCTGCTCACCAACGCCAGCATCATCGTCGCGCTCGCCCTGTCCATGACGGGTTGGCCCGGACTCGATCCGATTTTCGCCCTCGGTATCGCCTTCTATATTCTGCACAGCGCCTGGACCATCGGCCACGAGGCCTTCCATTTGCTCATGGATCGCGAGCTGCCCGACAGCGATCGCGAACGCATCCGTCAAATCGCCCTCGCTCATCCGGAAGTGCGCGGCCTGCATGACTTACGCAGCTACCGCTCCGGCCAGCGCGAGATCGTCCAGTTTCATATGGAGCTGGACGGCAGCCTGTCGCTGCGCGAGGCGCACGGCATTACCGAAGCGGTGCTGGGCGATATCCAAAAGGCCTATCCCGTCGCCGACATCGTCATTCGGCAAGACCCGGTCAATCACGCCGCCCCGTGAAGGAAACCTTATGCGCCTGCTCGTCATGCACGTTCAAGCTCACACCGGCGGTGGCGCGACACGCGGTGTGTCGGTGTGGGTCGACGCGGCCGATGCCACGCAGGCACGGACGCTGGCCGTCGACCATCTGGCCGATGCCGGTTGGTCGGTGCTGCGCATCGACAGCGAGACGGAAACCACGGCCGACGATTATTTTCGTCCCTGTCCCAGCCAACAGGCCTTCCAGCGCGCCCAAGCCGCGGGCGTGTCCTGGCGCTTCGACGACGAATGACCGGGTACGCGAGGCGTGGGCATAACCCACTGAAGGCACAACCGATTACCCGTGCCCGCACCTTGACTCCCGGTGCCGGCTACCCCCTATGGGATAAAGATGTATCTTAAATATTCGTTAAGAATGGCCGCTGAGAACAGTGACCGTCGTATCCACCGGCCTTGTCGCCCGCCATCCCGGAGGTGAACCATGGTACGCATCCATATATCGATGAATTTCACGCACGAACCGCTTAAGCGCACGCCCGTATCGCTGGTGTTGGACACCGACCCGACCCACCCGATCGTAGGCGGCACCGACCGCAACGGTGTCGCCGTGTTCGACATCCCGCCGGCCAGCGGCAAGGTCGTCATCGCCGGCAGCACCCGCTTTCAAGGCCGCCTCGACGGCGATATCGAAATCGGCCTGTGGTCGCTGACCGACGGCGATGCCGTGGACGATCGCGGTGCGCCCGGTGTCGGCGGCGGCAGCACCGCCTATCCCAACATGAAAACCCGCGCGCTCAAGGTGAACGACCACGAGATATTGACCGACAGTGAGGGTTACTTGGTCGATCTCGCCGACTGGTCGGAAGACTTCGTGCGCGCCGAGGCTGCCTATGAAGGTTTGGAACTGACCAGTCAGCACTGGGAGGTGATCCGCTTCCTGCGCAGTCGTTACGAGTCCCATCAGGTGCAGGCCAATGTGCGCGAGATCATCAAACACTTCCGCAAGGTCTGGGGCGAGGAACAGGGCAGCAACCGCTACCTGCACGACATCTTCCCACGCGGCGGCCCGCAGAAGCAGGGTAATCGCCTGGCCGGATTGCTGCGCACCAAGGGCGAGCATTAAGCAGGAACACCGCCGACACGCGGCGCCTCATTCGCCGAGAATTTGCGCCAGTTGCGTGCGATTGCCCAATATATCGGCCAGCGTGTATTCGTCCAGCACTGCGTAAAACGCTTGCAGAGACCGGCTGAGAATACCGCGCAACGCGCACACCGGCTCGATGCGGCATGCCGAAGTCTCCGCGCCGAAGCATTCCAGCAGAATAGTATTGGCCTCGGTATCGCGTACCAGACGACCCAGGTTGATCTGTTCCGGCGCGCGCGCCAAGCGCAGTCCGCCGCGCTTGCCGCGCTGGGTTCCGATATAGCCCTGCTGGGCGAGGAATTGCACCACCTTCATGAGATGGTTCTTGGAAATGCCGTAGGCGGTGGCGATATCGCCAATCGTCGCGAGCTCCGTATCGTGCAGGCCGAGATAGATCAAGACCCGCAGATTGTAATCGGTGAATGTCGTCAGGCGCATAGCGGCAATCTGCAAGCGGGTGAAATGGCGTATCGGATAAGCCGGAGTGTCCACCCTCTGCGCCGCCGGTGGAAGTCCCTAGAGCACAACATGCCTTAATAATGCGGCGGCGGCGTCTCTTCATCGCGCGAGGCGATCAGCGACGGGGTGGCGGCCCGCAGTTGCGCTTCCAGGCGGCGCAGCGCTTCCGCCTGCTCCGCAACCAGGCGTTCCTGCTGCAACAGCGTGCGCGTCAGTTCATCTAAGGCGGCCTCGTGATGGGCGAGACGTATCTCCAACGCCTCCACGCGCGCGAGTAAGTCGGTATCGGACATCATCCAGTCAGCTTCCGTTTGATCGGCGTCAGGAAATCGAGTTGCCGCGCAGTGTAACCTACTCCGGCACAGTACAGCAGTTGCACCGTCCCGCCCTATATCCTTGACCGGCCGGGGGTTGGAGCCGTTGGCGACTCCCGCTAGCATGCTGCCCACGAACCCTTACGTTGTTGGAGACTTTCATGAGTGACGCCCTGAATTACCTGGTGGCCGCCCGCCCCGAGGCCATCGCGCCCTACTTCAAATTTCTGAAGGAAGCCGGCAAGCACCTCGACACCCGCACCCGCGATCTGATTTCCATTATCACCAAGGTCGACGTGCAGACCGAAGCCGGTTTTCGCCAATACCTGACGCGCGCGCTGCGCAACGGCGCCAATCCCAACGAAGTGATCGACGCGCTGCTGATGGCCTTCCCCACGCTGGGCCTGGCCAAGATCGTCTGGGCCGTGGATATCCTGCTGGACATGGACATTCCGGAATTCCGTCCGGAGAATCTGTTCGCCGAGGCCAAATGGCGCGCGGTCACTGCGCTGAACGAATTGCCCTCCGGCGAAATCAGCTACCGCGATTGCGACGGCCGTAATCTGTATATCTACCGCGACGGCGACAACCTGCGCGTGTACGACAGCCGCTGTCCGCATCAAGTCACCAACATCCCGCACCTGGCGCTGGAAGGCACGCAGCTCACCTGTCCGAAACATCACTGGAAATTCGACGTCACCACCGGCGAATGCACCGACGTCGGCGACCGGCCGCTGAAACAGTTCGAGCACAAAATCGAAAACGGCATTTTGTTCGCGTATTGGTAAACCCTTTTCCGCCCTGCTCGAACAAGTTCTGCGCGGGCTGACTCCAAGGGGGAAGCGTTCCGACGCCCCCCTTGGAACCCCTCACCGGTAAAGAACAAAGAGCCTGTTTCATTTATTCCACGGCCGATGCTCACCATCCTCTACCGCGACGATCGTTTCATTGCCATCGATAAACCGAGCGGGCTGCTGGTTCATCGCAGCCTGATCGACAAACACGAAACCCGCTTCGCCATTCAACTGCTGCGCGACCAGATCGGCCGGCATGTCTATCCACTGCACCGGCTCGACAAACCCACCTCGGGCGTCTTGCTGTTTGCCTTGACGGAAGACGCCGCGCGCGCCATGGGCGCCGTATTCGAACGCAATGCGGTGGACAAGACCTATCTTGCCGTGGTGCGCGGCTACACCCTGGAACAGGACAGCATCGATTACCCGCTGCGCGAGGAACTGGATCGCATGAGCGACAGTCGCGCGCGCCCGGACAAGCCGCCACAACCGGCGCTCACCGACTACCGACGCTTGGCGACTTTGGAATTGGAGATTCCCGACGGTCGACATCCGACCAGCCGCTATTCGCTGCTGGAAGTCACGCCGCGCACCGGCCGCAAACACCAGATTCGCCGACACATGAAACACGTCTTCCATCCGATTGTCGGCGACACCACCCACGGTGATGGAAAACACAATCGCATCTTCCGCGAACACCTGCATTGCCAGCGTCTGTTGCTGTGCGCACGAGAACTGCGCTTCGTGCATCCCGACAGCGACACGCCCATACGGATACGCGCGCCGTTGGATGCGGAGTTCCAGCGAGTGGTGGATTTATTCAGCGCCGTTTACAAAAACGCGCCGATGTCGATGCCGTGATCGGCTGGGCTGACGGTGGCGATAATGCGGTCGTTCTGGTTGTTGCCCAGATCCACGTCGCGCACCTTTTCATAACAACGCTTCCTGCCGTTGTAGACGATGCGCAATTGCGGACGCAGCAAATCCTTGCCCTGTTCCAGCACAATGCCGACCAGGCCCGACTCCAACGCCACCAGCGAACCGACCGGATAGATGCCCAGACAGCGGATGAAATGCTGCACCAGCGTGCGGTCGAAATGCGCCGGACTCCATTCCAGCATTTTCTTCAGCGCGACCGACGGTTCCCAGGCCTCCTTGTAGACCCGCACCGAGGTCAGCGCATCGTAGACGTCGACGATGGCGGACATCTTGCCGATCAGACTGATCTGTTCGCCGGACAGACCCAGCGGATAACCGGTGCCGTCGATGCGCTCGTGATGCAGCACTGAAATATCCAACGCCGTTTGGCTGATGCCGAGTGTCTCTTGCAGAATGTCGCGGCTGTGCGTGACATGCCCCTTCATGATCTCGAATTCTTCCGGCGTCAGTTTGCCGGGTTTGTTCAACACCTCGTCGGGCGTGAGTGTCTTGCCGATGTCGTGCAGCAGCCCGCCGATGGCTACCTGATGGATATCCTGTTCGGCAAAACCCTGCGCGCGCGCAAAGGTAATCAGCAGCCCCGCGACGCTAACGCAGTGCATGAAGGTGTATTCGTCCTTGGTTTTAATGCGCGAGATGCCGGTAAGCGCGTGGTGATTGCGGAACACTGACTGCACCATGCGTTCGGCCATCGGGTCGATGCTTTCGACCTCGACTTGTTTGCCGAGGCGGACATCTTCCATGAGATTGCGGATCACCGACGTGGCCTCGCGGAACAACGCGCGGGCGCGATCCACTTCCTCGGCGACGGAGGTCTTCGACTCCTCGGACGGCTTGGCGGCGAGTTGTTCGACCTGAGACTGCACGGCGGCCTGCACCTCTTGCGCGGTCGGTGCCTCCTCCACATCGCGGCCCTGGCTAACATCGATATAGACGTGGCGGATGCCGGCGCTGGCGATCTTCTGAATCGTCTGCACATTGTCGAGCAGGAATTTGTTGCTCAGGAACGGGTGGTCCATCCAGTTACAGTCGAGGTCATGGACGAACATGCCGGTGCGCAGCGCACTGGTGGGAATTCTTTTGATGGTGGCCGACGCCATACGCGTGGGTTCCTGCCTCCGTCGCGCCACCCGACCCGAATTCAGCGGGTGCGTTCCGTCTGTTAGCGACCGATGCCGTCGTCGCCTTGAGAGCGCCGGCACGCCTACCCACAGCCTAGCCATGGCCTTTGGCCGCGCTGCCAAAGGTGGGCGTGCCTGCACCGATCCGCGAGCGATTTTCAAGTCCTGCCACGCATGCCGGCCTCTGCTAGACTCCGAACCCCGGCCGCCAACGCCCCGCACGCCATCGCCCCACGCCATTGTCGACAAGAGAGACTCATGACCGACCTGATCCAGCGCATCGCCCAGGAATTGTCCGTGAAACCCCAGCAGGTGCAGGCCGCCGTCGCCCTGCTCGACGAGGGCGCCACCGTGCCGTTCATCTCCCGCTATCGGAAGGAGGTCACCGGCGGTCTGGACGACACGCAATTGCGCAACCTGGAGGAACGCCTGGGCTATCTGCGCGAACTGGAAGAACGCCGCGCCGCCGTCGTGAAGAGCATCGAGGAACAGGGCAAGCTGACGCCGGAACTGCACGCCGCCATCCTCGGCGCCGACACCAAGACACGTCTGGAAGATTTGTACGCGCCCTATAAACAGAAGCGCCGCACCAAGGCGCAGATCGCGCGCGAGGCCGGCATCGAACCGCTGCTCGATGCCCTGCTCGACGAACCGACACTCGATCCGGAGGCAAGCGCTACGGGCTATCTCAACGCCGAGGCCGGCTTCGCCGATGCGAGCGCGGTGCTGGAAGGCGCGCGACAGATTTTCATGGAACGCGTGGCCGAAGACGCCGATCTGGTCGGCGAATTGCGCACGCTCGCCTGGGACACCGGCCTGATGCTGTCCACGGTCGTCGAAGGCCAGGAACAGGCCGGCGCGAAGTTCAGCGATTACTTCGCCTTCTCCGAAGCCTTGCACAAAATCCCCTCGCACCGTGCGCTGGCCATGTTCCGCGGTCGCAGCGAAGGCGCGCTGCGATTGAAACTGATCGTGCCCGGTCAGGACGATTTGGAAGCGGGTATGGCTGGCGGGCGTTGCGAGTCGCGCATTGCCGCGCGCTATGCCATCAAAGATCAAGGTCGACGTTCGGATGCCTGGCTTGTCACGTCGGCGCGCTGGGCGTGGCGCGTGAAACTGCACATGCAGTTGGAAAGTGAGTTGTTCCTGCGCCTGCGCGAGTCCGCCGAAGAAGAGGCGATCCGCGTGTTCGGCGAAAACCTGCGCGATCTGTTATTGGCCGCGCCGGCCGGCGCGCGTACCACGCTCGGCCTCGATCCCGGCTTGCGCACCGGTGTGAAAGTCGTCGTCGTCAACAGCACCGGCGCATTCGCCGAACACACGACCATTTATCCGCACGAACCGAAGAAGCAGTGGGACGCGTCCATCGCCGTGCTCGCCGCGCTGATCGCCAAGCACAAGGTCGAGCTCATCAGTATCGGCAACGGCACCGCCTCGCGCGAAACCGACCGCTTGGTGAAAGAGATCGCCAAACGCCACCCGGAATTGCGCATCACCAGTCTGGTGGTCAGCGAGGCCGGCGCCTCGGTGTATTCGGCCTCGGAATTCGCCGCGCGCGAATTCCCCGATCTCGACGTGACACTGCGCGGCGCGGTATCGATTGCGCGACGCCTGCAAGACCCGCTCGCCGAACTGGTGAAGATCGAGCCCAAGGCCATCGGCGTCGGCCAGTATCAGCACGACCTCAATCAATCGCGGCTGGCGCGCAAACTCGATGCGGTGGTGGAAGACTGCGTGAATGCCGTCGGCGTGGAAGTGAACACCGCCTCGATCCCGCTGCTGGCGCGCGTCGCCGGTTTATCGGAAACGTTGGCGCGCAATATCGTCGCCCACCGCGATCAACACGGCCCATTTCGCAATCGTCAGCAATTGCTCGACGTCGCGCGCTTAGGCCCCAAGGCCTTCGAGCAGGCGGCCGGCTTCCTGCGCATCGTGAACGGCGACAATCCGCTCGACACCTCCGCCGTGCATCCCGAGGCGTATCCGGTCATCGAGCGCATCCTCGCCAAGACCGGCCGTGACATCCGCGAACTCATGGGCAACGGCGCGCTGCTCAAGACGCTTGCCGCCAACGATTTCACCGACGCACGCTTCGGCGAACCGACCGTGCGCGATATCATCGGCGAGCTGGACAAACCCGGCCGCGACCCGCGCCCCGAATTCAAGACCGCCACTTTCAAGGATGGCATTGAGAAGATCGCCGATCTCAAGCCCGGCATGATCCTCGAAGGCGTGGTCACCAACGTCGCCAACTTCGGCGCCTTCGTCGATATAGGCGTACACCAGGACGGCCTGGTACACATCTCGGTGTTGGCGGACAAATTCGTCAAAGACCCGCGCGACGTAGTCAAGGCGGGCGATGTGGTGAAGGTGAAAGTGGTGGACATCGATCCGGCGCGCAAACGCATCAGTCTGACCATGCGCTTGACCGATGAAGCCGCGGCGCCGAAAGCACCGCGCGAACCCGATCGGCAGGGCGAGCGCAACCGCGCCGCACACATCAAACGCGATAAACCGCGCAGCGAAGCGCCGAAGCCCGGCGGCGCAATGGCCGAAGCGTTTGCACGTTTGAAACGGTAGGGTGGGTGAAGCGATATACCTACGAAGCCGCCAATGTATCCGCGGATATCTCGTTTATCTCGGCCCGATATTGCCGCCAGGCATTCCGTCCCTGTGCCTTGACTGCATACATGGCCGCATCGGCGCATTTCACGAGTCCGTCCGCATCCTCGGCATCGCGCGGGCAGAAGGCGATGCCGATACTGGCGCCGGCAAGCACCTCGTGCCCTTCCAGCGAATACGGCGCGGACAGCGCGGACAGAATCTTTTCCGCGACGGCCTGCGCATCCTGCTCACTCTCCACCCGCGGCAGGATAACGGTAAATTCATCGCCGGCCAGACGCGCCAGGGTATCGCTTTCACGCACGCAGGCGCGCAGCCGTTCGGCCACCGACTGCAACAACAGATCACCGACGGCATGGCCCAGTTCGTCGTTGATGGCCTTGAAGCGATCCAGATCGATAAACAGCAGCGCCATTTGCTGAGCTTCGCGCTTTGCAAACGCAACGGCTTGATAGAGACGATCATAGAACAGCGCCCGGTTGGGCAGATCGGTCAGGGCATCGTAGTGCGCCATGTGCCGGATACGCTCGTCGGTGAGTTTGCGCGCGGAGATATCCTCCTGGATGGACACGAAATGACTGACTTCGCCGGTCGCGTCGCGTATCGGCGTGATCGTCTGCATCACGGTATATAACCGGCCGTCTTTGCGTTGCTCCACGGTTTCCTGGCTCCACACCTCGCCGCTAAGAATGATTTCCCAGAGCTGCCGGTAATAGGCCTCATCCTGCCTGCCGGATTTGAGCAGACGCGGATTCTGTCCGATCAGCTCCTCGGCGCTATAACCGCTCAGACGGCTGAACGCCGGATTCGCCCAGGTAATCCGCCCGCCTCGATCGGCGATAAACACAGCATTACCCGCCGAGGTCAATGCGACGCTCAACAACCGCAGTTGCTGTTGATCCATGGCCATCTCCAGCAACACGCTGATGCGGCCGGCAACCTCCGTGAGTCGCTTCACGGTGACCGGCACGTCGAAGCTGATCGATTGCCCGGAATAGAGGGTAAAGACGCCGTAAATCTCGCCGCGCGTAATCAGCGGAATGGCCATTACCGCCTGGAATCCATGCTGTTCGGCCGCCGCCCGCCAGGGCTGGAATTGACTGTCGGTCACCCGGGAAACCTGCACCTGACCGGTACGGATCGCCGCACCGACGGGTCCGCGGCCTTCGGCCGTATCGTCCCAGCGCACGCCTATACGACGCAGGGATTCGGCATAGCCGCAGGTGCCACCGCAGGCGGCGATCGTCACCTGCCCGTTGGTTTCCTTTCTGCCGACCCATGCCAGACACAAGCCGAAGAGTTGCACGGCCTCATTGCAGATGAATCGCAGCAGTTCCTCGGGATGATCGCCGCGCAACAAACGCTGGTCGCAGGCATGCAGCAGGGCATCGATGCCTTGCAACTGCACACGTTCGGTAATGTCGTTGGCAAAGACCGCGAAACGGATGGCCGTGCCGTGCTCGTCCATGACCGGATACACGGAGGTAGCGAAGTGCCTGCCGTCGCGCTGATCCTCGAAATAACTCGGGGTTCCATTGTGCAGGATCGCACCGATGCGCGCGCGCCGTTCGCGTGCCACCTCATCGGGCATGAACGCGTAAATATTCCCGCCCAGCATCTGCTCGGGCGTCATGTTGAAACGCTGCGCGCCGACCTGATTGATCGCCAGCACGCGGCCCTCGGCATCGGCGAGGATGGCGGTCTCCATAGTCGCGTCGACCAGGGCCTGGGCGCTGGCGTGCGCCGTATCGGCCTCGGTGGAATAGGTCCGCAGCAGGGGTCTGAGCAGGAACATCCACAGCAGCGGCACAGAAATGACCGTGAGACTGGCCGCATCCACGAAGGTGACCAGCCAATAGGGCATGCCGCTGTGCAGGAGATGGTCGATGAACACCATGACGGCCATTTCACCGAGGAAAATGGCCGTCAACGGCACCAACAATAAACGCGCCGCGAGTTTGAATTTGGAAGATGCGCGCCTAAATCCGCTCATACCGGGTATCCGCATGTGTCGCCCGCCCGACGACCGGGCGCAGGGCGATTCAACAGATTAGCGGCAACCCTATGGAAAACCTCAGTGTCCGTTGCGATACGCCGCCACCATCGCGGGCAGCAGGTCTTCGAGGCGATTGCGCGGCTGGAACCCCAGCACCGTGTCCGCATGCGCGGACCGATAGCAAGCCGAATCGAGCAGCCGCGTGGCGAGCGTGCCGTTGAAGGGTAGCGACCGGTGCAACAGCCGCTCACCGAAATCGCCGACACGGCCCAAAATACGCATCGCGCCGGCCGGCAGCGACCAAGCCGGAATGCGCTTACCCAGTGCGCCCGCCATCGCCGTGTAGATGCGGCGCGTCGAATAGGCCTCGCCGTCATCGACGATACACACACGGCCGACGGCTTCGGGACGTGTGGCGGCGGCGAGCAATGCGACGACCAGATCCTGCACGCTCACCATCGAGCGGATATTGTGCGTCTCCGGCACCGGCGGGAAGCGGCCGCGGTCGATGGCGCGCAGCATGGCGGCAAGATTGCCCTTCACGCCCGGGCCATACACCAGCGCGGGACGCAGCACACTGATCTCCACACCGCTGCGCGCGCCGTGCTCGAACAACCAGTCTTCGGTTTCGCGCTTGATCCGGCCATAGGGATCGGCGGGCCTGCGCGCGCTGTTCTCATCGAGGCATGTCTGCGCATCCTCGCCACCGGCCTTCACGCTGCTGACGAACACGAAGCGTTGCACACCAGCCGCGGCGGCACAGCGGAACACATTCTGAGTGCCTTCGAGATTGATGCGTCGGTGGCGTTCGATTTCGGCGGGATGCG
>JACREG010000192.1 GCA_016218375.1 Gammaproteobacteria bacterium | reverse complement strand
GCGGCGGGGTCACGGTATTTACTCATGGCGGGGATGATATCAGAGCCATAACGGGGCTTGTAAACGCGGGTCTAATTATGTCATCTGAAGCGACCAACTCACTACGGATAAGGAAGTGTTTAATCCGGCGACAGTGACAAAATTGATTTTTTTGTCAATGACTCAGTGAGTTGTAAGTGGGGATGCCGCGTGTGCCCACCTGCCGACGGGCTGGCGTCAGATTTCTTTACGGTCTTTTTAGGGTGTCTTCATACCACTGCATTTAATCATCAGGGGGGCTTTGCGACTGCGCTGAAAGTGACCAAGAGTCGGCGGGCTTGATTTTATTTCAATATAAATCATTGGTATGTCGCGTGATGTCTCGGCGTGTCGATGTCGAGTGCGCCGGTCATGGCGCAGCTGTGGTCGAGTGACTCGCCTGTCGAACGTGTTATCGGGATTCTTTACACTTCCCAGCGATCGAGCTGCTTTGGTTTGATAACAAATTGTATTTTATAAAGATATTTAATTGGCATATGGTTTGCACTGACATCAACGCGCAGGCGCTTCGTTTGCCGATAGCGGTCTCGCTAAGGTTGCGTGATAAAAGAAACATCGGCAGCCGCGCTTGGCCATCAATGCATTGATGTGGTTGTTACTAACTCATTTTAATTTTGGTTTGGAGGAGTCGTATCCATGAACTCTACTATGAAAAAGACTTTGGTTGCTTCCGGTATCGCGCTGGCTCTGGGTACCACGGGCGCGTACGCTGTGGGCGTTGACGACCTGTACGGTAATGCCAGCTTCTACACCGACAGCGCCAACTTCACCATGTTGAACGGCCTCGGCGGTGTTGTCGGCGGTGCCAACAATGTGGACATGACCTGGGACGGCGACGGCTTCACTGCCTCCTCGGACTACACCGGCCCGGGCAGCTATTCCAACGTTACTGCGAACAGCTCGGCGCCGTTCTTCGGCCATAGCTGGACCGCGCACGACATCCAGGTGTTCCTGCCGGGTTCCTACTCCTTCGACGTCACCCTGGGTGGCGGTGCAACGGAAGTCGGTTACCTGAACGCGACCGTCAACCCCGGCCAGATCGGCATGCACATGCTGTTCGACTGGAGCGGCAACCTGAACATCGACGTGTTCGTGGTCGCCAACCCGGGTTCCGTCTTCGGCGCCGGCCTGCGGTACAGCACCCAGACCAATGCCAAGGGTGCGTTCAAGTGCGACGCCGGCTTCACCGGTACGCTCGTGAAGAACTGCTTGTTCGACGGTGGCCCGTACGGCTCCATGGGTCAGCCCACCACGAACCAAGTGTGGATGCTGGCCTCGACCGACGGCAACGGTGACGGCGTTATGGGTATCCCGATGCCGACGGGTGGTCCGTTCGCTGGCTTCAACGCCAACTTCATGGCCAGCATGGGCGGCATTGCGGATGTCTCCGACATCAACCAGGTGGTGCCGCCGGTTCCGGTTCCGGCTGCTGCTTGGTTGCTCGGCTCGGGTCTGGTTGGTCTGGCCGGTGTGGCTCGTCGCAGAAAGGCCTAATGTCGCAGTAACGGGCATAGCCTGATGTAGGAAGTACAGCAGCAGGGCGAGCTACTCGCCCTGCTGTTTTTTTTTGGGAATGCGCCGCATCGGTAACTAAAGTTGCATACAGCGTTCGCGCTCTGCCACTAGTATGAACGACGTGGGGTTATTGGGTGATGCCCGCATCCCCGTATAACGCTACAAGCAAACAGTGTGTCGTCAGCAGAATGACAGTGTTCCAAATGCAGGCCCATCAGAAGGCCTGGTCTTGAGTACATGAGGTGTCGAGGAGGAGTAACCATGAAGAGCAAACACGTTCTGACAGGTGTCGCGCTATCGTTGGCGGCATCGGTGCAGATGGCTATTGCAGCCGAATTCACGACCGACGTAACCGCCGTGAGTTCTAGTTACAACGGTACAACCGGCACCATCCGATTCAATGACTGGGGGTATGCCGGTCCTGCGGGTGTCGGCGCCAATGATTTTCAAGTCGGCAGTGGCTTTGACGCGGGCAATATCGGGCAGATTCAACATGTGGTCACCAAGGCGGCAGACGGGCTGACCTCAGATCCGGGGAAGCGCGTCTTTGGCGATCTGACGAACTCGCCGACTTATGACCGTGCCAGCATGGATGGTAATGTGAATTTCTATAAATGGGGCTACACCACGCCGGAAAACAGCACCTTCAGCAATATGCAGATCGATCGGGCGGGCAATTACCACATCGCGAAGAGCGACATGGCATTCGGCTTCTACGATCAGTTCAATTATCACGACACGGGCGGTATCAATCCCGACTCTGTTCGCGATACGGCAATCAACTTCCAGCCCTACGCCGTCTCCGACGCCCGGGGTTGGTGTGGCTCGACGCTGGTGAGCAATCCCAATGGTCTGGCAACGATGGCGGGGCAGGTGACTTTCGATTTTGCCTTCGATGCGTATTTCGAGGACTACAGCAACCCGACGGCTCCGGGTAATTTCTCCTCGACGCAATTGGTCCCCGATTTCGTCATGCGCAGCTACGGCGATTATTACTTCGACCTGAGAACCACCACGGGCGATGTCATGCGTTACGAGGGGCATGCCGTGGGCAACAATACAAATCCGACATCGGTTGTTCCGGGTGTTGGCGGTACGCTCGATGCGGCCTTCCAGAATCAGGTCTCCTTCCTGGGTGGCGGTGTGGTGCCGAACGGCGTTTGGACGTCCGCCGATTCGTATAATCCCGATGGCAGCAAAAAGGCCCGGATCGCGCACAATCAGACGACCGGCGCTGATAGCGCGGTGTGGGATGTGACCATCCTGGATGCGTATGCCCCCGGTGCCGTGTGGCATACAAACTCCTTCGCGGGTTATGCCTACCTGCTGCGCGCGGATGGCACCCGGACGTTGGATTTCATCGCCCCGAGCCACTCGATCTATGTGCCGACGGTGTCTGCGGTGCCAGTGCCGGCTGCCGCGTGGTTGCTTGGTTCAGGTTTGGTGGGCCTCGTGGGTGTAGCTCGACGCAAGCAGCGCGCGTGAAGCGGCCCATCGCATAGTCGTTCTAGTTAAGTGCAGTTACGGGGCGGTCGGAAACGACCGCCCCGTTTTGTTTCATGATGCGCAAGCCGACTTGCGGACTGCCGCATGGATGTTGGGTCAATAGTGCAGGGTGGCGAGATAGTCTGCCAAACGGGCGTCGAGGTGTTCCCGCACTTGATCATGCAGGAGTTGCGCGTGCTGGCCGGAAATGCCGCGACGCAGGATATGAACGGGATTGCTTTCCACTAGGCCGGCGCGTGCCGATTCCGGGGTGTGCAGACGGCGCATGTTGTCGAACGACGTATGCGCGATCAGCGCTTCCAGTACATCATCCGGCAGATAAATGTCCGCTGCCTTGAGCAGGCGTGGATATTCCTGCCGCGGTTCGGTGAGGAGGTCTTCGTAACGGATACGGGTGTATTCGATATTCGCGGACTGTTCGATATACGTGGAGGTATGTCTGCGGATGCCGCAGGGCCAGACCTTGCCGTGCAGAAACAGATCGGCGAATTCCGCCAAACTCAATTCACCCGACACCGGTTCCAGAAACAGGTGCGGCAGTCCCTGCGAATAGTGGAAATAGGAAACGATGACATCGCGCGGGTCGCGGATCAGGTGGATGACCCGTTTGTAGCGCGGGTCGAAGGGGAAATGCGTTTTGATGATGCGCGGCGCCGCTTCCGCGAATTCGAGGCGGCCACCGTGCACGTCCGGAATGGTCTTCATCCCCGAGAGGTCGGCCGGGAACCCGCCGTAGCGGAGGAAATGTCGGGCGCTCACCAGAATGAAGCGCGCGAAGTGGCTTCCGGAGCGTGGATAGGACGCCAGCCAGATATCGTCCTCCCGGAATCGATCCGTTTGGAAATACCAGTCCTCATGGCCCATCTGCCGCACGGCTCTGAGCAGTGCCTGGGAGTATGTCTTACGCTGTGTCATGGGTTGCGATTACATGCGGTTCGTTTGCTTAGGTGCGTGCCGACACGCGGGCATCGTCCGGCGGCGCGCCGGCCGTGTGTCGGTCCCAGATGATGCGCAACGCCTCTTCGAATGTGCGCGCGAAGCGGCGGGTATCGAAGAAGCCGTGCGTGGTCAGCGCACTGGCGAGTCGTTCCTTGAGCGTGGCGAGCATGGCCGGGTTGGTGGCCAGCGCGACGGCTTGCGTAACATACTGTTCGCGATCCAGGCAATCAAGCTCCGCCAGACCGAGGTGCTTGTTGATCGAACTGCCCATGCGTGCGAGAAACGTTTGGCCGCGCAGCGTGAGTACGGGCAGTCCGGCGGCCAGGGACGCCACGCTCGTTGCACCGCCACTGATATGGAAGGGATCGAGCGCCAAACCCGCACACGACAGGCGCGCGATGTGCTCGGGCATGGGGGCGGCGGTGGCGAAGGTTAGCCGCTCCGGCGCCACGTCCCGGCGCGCAGCGAATGCGCGCAGGTTCGCGGTGCAGATATCGGAGTCCGGGGCATACAGCCAGAGTCGGCTGCCCGGGACTTGGTTCAGGATATCCATCCAGGCTTCGAAGGTCGCGCGGTCCAGTTTGTAGGGCTGGTTGAAACTGCAAAACACGAAGCCTGCGCCCTCAAGTCCCATTGCTTCGCGCGCAGGGGGGCGCTCGGTCACAGGCAACGGCGAAGCCACCATGAAATGCGGCAGTCGAATGATGCGTTCGGCGTAATGGCGGGCCAGTTCCGTGGGCAGCGCAGTGTCGTCGGCGATGAGGTAGTCCATGAAATCGCCGCCGCTGGTGCCGAGGTAGCCTAGCCAACTGATCTGGATCGGTGCCGGCCGTGCTGCCAGTGCGATCGGTTGAGCCGCGCTGGTATAGCCGGCGAGATCGATCAGGATGTCGATACCGTCGTCGGCGATGGTTTGAGCAATGCGCGCCGCGCTGCTGCCCGATAGATCGCGGTACGCATCGCACCCGCGCTGAATGCACGCCTGGACTGCATCGGGCTGATGGCGGAGCGAATAGCCATAGACCTCGAAACGGCTGCGGTCATGGCTGGCGAACAAGTCGCGCACCAGCGTGCCGACGGCGTGTGTGAAGAAGTCGGTGGACAGGTAGCCGAGGCGGATCTTGCCGCGGGTTCGGTTTGATGCGGCGTCGTGCGGCCTATCGAGCAGCGACCGGCCAGCGGCGGTCAGTTGTTTGGCATAGCGTCTGGCGACCGCCGCGATCGTCGTTTCGTCGATATCCAGATAATTCAGAATACCCGGTGGAATATCCTGCGCGCCGTCATGCGCCAATACCTGTTTGAGTCCCGCGATCAGTTGCGGCTGCTGGGACTCGAAACCGTCCCAGTCGCAGACATAACGGCGCGCCGACTGCGCTTCAATCAACAGTTCGAGGTCACGCGGGGCTGCTGCCGAGGCTTGTGTGACCACGTCGTAGTAGTCCTTCGTCTTGCCCATGGCACGCAGGCATTGCGCCAGCCACAGGTATGTCCGCGGCTGTGTGTGGCCGCGTTGGACAGCCGCATGGAAGGCGGACGCGGCACCGGGCAAGTCGCCGAGCAGCCGGCGGCAAAGCCCCAGATCATGGAACATGCCTGCGTTGCCGGAAATCTCCGCTGCGCGGCGAAATGCCGCCTCCGCATCGCGCAGGCGTTCGAGTCGGGTCAACTGCTGTCCCTTGACGTTGAGCATGCCGGCGTCGTTGGGAGACAAGGCCAGATACCGATCAAGCGCCGCGAGCGCGCCCGCCGCATCGCCCATTGCATCGCAAACGCGAATCAGCAGTTGCCAAGTGGGTATCGACGCCGGCGCGAGTGCCGCGGCGCTGCGCAGCCACTGCGCGCTTTCCACGGCGCGCCCCGTCTGATGACAGAGCACGCCCAGGTAGTGGTGCAGTTCCGCGTCTTCGGGGTGTGCGCGCAGCAGCTCGCGGTACAATCGTTCAGCAGCACCAAGATCGCCGTGCCGGTGCGCGGCGAATGCTTCATGCTTATGCGGCGCATCGCTCACGGCTAGGGATAGCTGTCGTCGTGCAGTCCGAGTATGCGCGTCACTGAGGCAAGATGCTGTGCATAGTTTTTCCAGCGCGCCACGGATTTCTTGTAGAGCGGTTGCCGCACTTGGTCATAGCTCGCGGTCATGACTTGCCGTTCAGATGCGTGGAAATTCAGGCAGGCCTCTTCCCATTCCAGGCCGCAGAATTCCAGCAGCCGTTCGATTTGCGTCTGCGGAGCGTCGACGAGCTCCTCGTAACTCATATCCAGGATCGGCAGGGGTAGCACCTGTTTCCAGTGATCCATCAGTTCCTGATAGGACTTGCACACCCGCGCCAGCGCTTCGAGGTTATAGGAATAGCCGTGGCCGCCACCGAAGTCGGTCATGAAATTCGACAGGCAGAGATCGCGCGGGTCGCGCCGGCAGTTGATGATGCGGGCTTTGGGAAACATCTGGTTGATGAGGCCGAGCATCAGGAAATTGCCCGGCAGCTTGTCGGTGATGCGTGTCGCGTCGGGCGCCGTTTCGCGGATGCGCGCGATGTGCGCCGCGGCCAGTGCATCCAGTCGTTCCGGCGCGATGCTCCGCGCGCCCTCGGGGTAATGGGGAATGGCGCCGGCGATGCGCGGAATGTCGTCGGTTTCGCCGCGCGCGTACACCTTGGAATGACAGGACAGAATCTGTTCCAGCAGGCTGGTGCCGGAGCGCGGCATGCCGACGATGAAAATCGGCAGATCGGAGGAATTGCCCGAACGCGGCAGCGCGGCCATGTCCGCCGCGGAATACACGGCCATGAGTTGCCGGATCTGGCGGTCGAGCGTGCTGTCGTCGTGGTGCGCGTTCTTCAAGCGGTTCGCGGCGATCGCGTGTTCGAATGCGCGGTCGTACTGTCGGGTCTTGTCGCACAAGCCGGCCAGCGTGAAATGCAGGCTGCTGCTTTCGGTTGCGGAGAGCCCGGGTTTTCGTAGCAACTGTTCGAGCTGCGCGATCGCCTCATCCGTTTTTCCTACAACCGAGGCGACGCTCGCGGCAATGTTGAAGGCGCGGGTCTCGGTATAGCCGCGCTGTATCGCCGTTTGCACGCATTCCCAGGCGCCGAGCTTGTCGCCGCTGAATTCGAGCAGTTCCGCCTTGAGTGTGAGTACCGCCGGATCGTTCGGCGCCAGCGCCACGGCCCGATCCAGCAATCGGCGCGCCTCGGCGCTGTCGCGGTAGATCATTGTGGAACCGAGCGACAGGAGGGTCACGAGGTTGCGGGGATCGACGCGCAAGACCGCTTGTGCATAGGCGATGCCGGCATCCGGGTCGGACATTTCCCAGCAAGTCTGGCATAGCGCCTGCAGTATCTGCGGGTTGTTGGGTCGCAGGCCGTTCACGCGTTCGTAAAGGCGCCTAGCCTCGGCGGCGCGCCCGCTGTGCCGCAGCAGTGCGGCCTGGAAGAGCAGGGTATTGGCATCGTTCGGTTTGGCAGCGATGGCCTGTTCGCAGATGTGCCAAGCATCTTGCAACCGGCCTGCTTCGAGATACAGGCTACCCAATTGCAGCGCGACGTCCGGCGGGCAGCCGGGCAGACCGCGGGCGCGTTGCAAGGCCTCGGCGGTTTGTCTGGCGTCTCCACACGATTGCGCCGCATTGGCCAGATTTATCCAGCCCTGCAGTGAAGTCGGTGCCAATTCGACGGCCTTGCGCGCGCAGCGCAGCGCCTCGGGAAAGTGGCCCGTCATGCCATGGACGGCGGAGAGATTGATCCACGGTTCGGCGCTGTTGCTGAATTCGCGTGCCGCACGTTCGAAGATCGCGCGCGCGCCGGCGATGTCGCCTTGCCGGGCAAGGTTGCCGCCTTTGGTCAGCAGTTTGGCTAAGGCGCTCATGCAATGTTCCGCTTAGGAGAATTTCCGTTCGTACAAGGATTGGAACAGGTGCGCCACCTTCTGCCCGAAGTTGCGGCTGTCGAGGAAGGCAGGGCGCTTTTTCATGTTCTGCTGGATGTCCTGACGTATCTGTTGGCGCAGCGCGGTATCGCTGCCCAGCCGGCAGGCCAGTTCGATGTAGGCGTGCGCGGACGCGGCGATCAATTGCGGCACGCCCAACTCCCTCAACATCGATGGCGCCTGACGGAATCTCAGCGTATCGCCCTCGACGACGACCGGCGGCAGGCCGGCCTCCAGCGTGTCGATGAGCGAGGTGGCGCCGCCGTAGGGATAGCTGTCCAGATACACGTCGGCAAGCTTGAGCAGCGCCTTGATGTCCGCGCGGCCCGGCAGCGGATCGAGGATGCGGAGCTGATGCTCGGCAAGTCCGTGCTGCGCGAAGCGCCGTTTGATGTCGGCGACGAAGGGCTCGGTGTTGTAGCGCCCGGACCAGTTGGGGTTGAACGGATACAGCACCAGCACGGCGCCGGGCACGCGCGACACGATGCTGGCCCAGGCCTCTCTAAGTTCCGGAATGATCTTGAAGTAGTTGGCGCCGGAAATGAACAGCACCGCATCGGCGGATATGCCCAGCGCCTCGCGGCTCGTGCGCTTGCTGGCGCCGGTCGGTTCGGGCCCGAAACTGAAACAGATGCCGGAACCGGCGATGTTGAGCAGCGCTTCCCGGAATTGCCCCTGCATGCTTGCACGCGGCGCCAGCAAGTCGCCGGCGAGGTAGTAATCCATGTGCGTGAAGCCGGTGGTGACGGGGCAGCAGATAGACGCGATCTGGATGGGCGCGAGCCGATGCAGCGCCAGGGTGGTGCAGGCATCGACACCGGCGGTCAGGTTCGAGCCGAAGAACAGAATGTCGAGATTCTCGTTGCGCAACGCGGCCGCTTGTTCGAGCGGGTTTCTGGACAGGATCTGCAAGCGGTCGACGCGATTCGCGCAGTAGCGTTCCAGGTCGTTGCGCGCCGCTTCCAGCGCGTAGAGGCCGATGTCGAAGCGCTTCCGGTCCAGGTATTCGAACACCGGCAGCGTGGCGAAGGTCTCCGTCTGGCTGGAGAAATGCGGCTTCAAGATGCCGAGGCGAATCTTCCGGCGCCCCGGCGCGCGCGGCGGCGGTTCCCAATCCAAGGGCAAGCCGGAGGCGCACGCATTCTGTTCGAGGATATAGGCGCGATCCTCGCTGAACTGCCGCAGGTCGCCTGCGCCGAAATAAGGATAGATCGGACAGGAGAAGGCCGCATAGGTGTGTGCGGCGACGCGTGCTTTGGGTGTCAGCACTGTGTCGCTTTGAAGGCCGTCCTGGACGATCTGGCGCGTGTGTCGCACCGCTTGGTGGGCAACCATGCAATACGCATCGAAGGTGTGGCTGTCGCCGAAAAAAACCGGCTCGATCGCCATGAACGCAGTGAACATGCCGCACAGCCAGTCCGGCACCGGCCGGTCGAGAAAGGCCGCAGTCGGATGTTCGGGGCGGCAGTAGAGCATCGCCGCCAGAGTAAAGCCGGGCGGTATGGCATTGCCCGCTTCGGCGGTGAAGGCCTCCAGGATGCGATCCAGTTGAGCTTGTTCGGGTTCACGTAACGGCAGGTCGCGAATGCCGCTGCCAGCGAGCGAGAGATGGAGTTTCGCGAGCTGGTTCGACAGCAGGTGCTGGAGTGCCTCTTCATCCGCTTCGAGCAGGAATTCCGTCAGCCGTGAGCGGGTATGGCGCAGATCGTCCAGCACCGCTACATCCCAGGGATTCCGGGTATAGGCGTCCATGCGGTCGGAAAACCACTGGGTGAATTCGGGAGTGTCGACCCGGTCGAGTCGGTTGGCGGTGTCCATCAGGCCGGCGATCCTTTGGCTAACCAGTGACTGCAATCCCAGCCCAGGGTGCGTTCCAGTGCCTTTATTTCGTACTCGAAAATGCTGCGCAGATAATCCCGCTCTTCCTGGCTCATGTGCGAAGTGTGTGGAAAGCCATGCACGTTCACCGGGTTAATCAGCGGCAGCGGTGTGACGCCAAGAAATGCGAAAATGCGTTGCAGCGTGTCGTTCGGGTGTTGCTGCAGTTCCTCGGTTTTCAGCACGAGCATCTGCTGTTTCGGAAAGAAGGCCCAGAGCCTGCGCAGTTGTTCGAGGTAGAAGCCCCTATCGATGTACGAATACACGCGGTGCTGATAGGGCAGCGCCTTGCGGCTGCGTTTCGCTTCGCTGTGGATAGCGTCCCAGAAGCTCGCGCTGTCGCGGTTCTCGACGCGCTCCATGTTCCAGTGCGAGAAGGCGCGATCAACCGGGTTGCGCAGCAACACGATCAGTTTCATGGTCGGACTGTATTCCCAGATGCGGCGGGCCGCGTCGCGCCAGTACATGTAGATGGGCGTCGCCTCGCCCAGAACTTTGTGTTGTGATCCAGGACTGAAGAAGGCGTGGTAGTTCGCGTAGTCGGGCGCGCCGTCGCGGAAGAACTCCTCTTTGTCGAAGAAGTGCACTTCCTTTTTGTTGGCCATGCAGATCTCGGGGTGTGCCCGGAGATACATGTCCAGGGCGGCGGTGCCGCCTTTTTGCGTACCGCAGATGACGAAATCGACTTTCATATCAGTTCTGGCGTTCATGGAGCGCTAAGAGCTCTTCCCATAACGGTGCAACGCGCCTGAACATCGGCGAATCGTCGTCGGCCGTGGTTTCGCTGCGCACCAGTTTCGGGTCATACCAGGACGAGATCGTATCCTTGTCCGCACGCAGCCCGGTGCGGCGGCAGACGTCGGAGACCTGTTCCAGCAGATGTTCCGGGTCGACATCGAAGCGCACCAATGCATATGGATGCTTGCGGATATGGTGCAGCAGATGGTGGACGTAAACGCCCCACAGCCCATAGCCGACTTCCAGCGGAATCCCGTCGCGCGCCGCCAGCGATTGCGCCACGGCGGAGGGATGCCGGTACGAGCCGACGATGAATATATTGCTCTTCAGTGTCTGGAGCCAGATGTCCAGTGTCAGAACCGTGCGCGGATCCTTCCAGCCCCAGCGCAGGTAGCCCTCCGGTTGTCCGGATCGCAGGGCGGTGCAGAGTTCGACGATGCGGCGGGTGTCGTCCGGTGTGGCGACCAACTGCTTCGGCGGGTTGTACCAAGTGCCGCCGGAGCGCGTGAGGATTGCGTCGTTGATGGCGATGCCTTCCACGTTTTCGTAGTTGCCCTTGGGGTTGCCGATTTTGGCGCGGCCTTCGACCGTGTGCAGCTTGTCCTCGCCGCCCAGCCATAAGCCCGCGAGGTTCAATGTCCGCACCAGAAACGATGTTCCGCTGCGGTGCATTCCCAAGACGACGACTGGATCGGACATGTGTGCGTTTCTCTGTATCAGGCGTGTGATGGGGTATGAATGGCGATCTTCTCGATCGACTCGGCATCGAACGCGATGTCTTTCCAGTGTTCGTCCAGAAACAGACAGCCGGATTGCTTGAACGACTCGAACTTGTCCTGATCGGTCTTCTCGCTGAACAAATGTTTCACATAGGCTTCGCGCTCGGGCATGTGGAAGCGTTGGAACAAATGGTGTGGCAGCAGCGTGACCGTAAACCCGGTTTTCTCGTGACGGCCGCGGATGGGCGCCTCGGAGCAGGTCACGGTGTAGCCGCGAAACGTGAAGGTGTAGGGATTCTGCAGTTGTCGGTCCCAGGTGATGCAGCCATGTAGGAGATAGTTGAGGCTGGTCTGGTCGTCGTTGGTCAGCACGATATGTCGCAGCAGATCGTCGAGCAGCGCCAGGGACAGCGGGCCGCTGCGCAGGTAGAACAGCCCGCAGCACAGCACGAAGCCCTGGCGGGTGACCACTTCATACGGCCAGGCCGTGCCCTGGGAAATGACCAAGTCATCGGCATCCTTCGAGAAATATTCTGCGATCGGATTGCGCAACCATAACGCATCGATGTCGGAATGAATGAGGTCGATGCCGTGGGCGCACAGCTCGCGCAGCACAACCAAGCGCAGATGCCAGAGCTTTTCCAGAGGGCCATCCATCTCGATGAGAACGGAAGGGAAGCCGCGCTCGGTGAGAAAGGCGTGGATCGTTTCGTCGAGGGCGACGATGAGGTAATTCCGGATGCCGAGCCGGTGCAGCGGGATCAGCCAGTTCAACAACACGCCCAGATATTTGCTGTCCGAGAATACGACGATGAGGCGATTGTCCGCCTTCCGCGCGTCCGCGAGCTTGAGCAGTGCATCCACGTTCAGAGGTGTTTCCGTAGACATGCCATCACTCGTGTACGGGATAACCGAGCCGTTCCATCGTCGGGCCGAAGCGGTCGAGCAATTGCGCCCGTTCGCTGTCGGTCAGCGTGATTTTGCTGCCGCCCGGTTTGCCGCGCGACATGAAGCGAAATCCCGCGTCGAGCCCCTCGGTCGACGACTCGCGAGAGAAGAATCCGGGTTTGCTTTCCTTCACTTCCTGATCCTCGATGCGTCTCATGTTGTCGAAGGAACTGGCATCGACCGCATTTTGCAGCGTCTGTGCGTCGGTGCGATAGCCGAGAAAATCGACGATGCGCGTCAGTTGCGCCAGTGGTTCGCGGACGAGGTCTTCGTATTTGAGGACGAGCCCCGGGAAGGGGTGCTTGTCGAACGCATAGCTGCGCACATTGTCGTCCCAGGTGCCCCAGCGCGCCTCGATCCAGCCCGGCACAGCGCCGTGGGCGATGAAATCCTGCACGTACTGGTCGCGCGCCTTCTGGCGATCGCCCGCATCGGCCGGCGCCGCTTTTTTGAGAAACTCATAGTTCACCGCCGAGGCCACGATATCCAACGGGTTTCTGACTATATATATAAAGCCCGCCGTGAGATTGATGAACGGCATCTCCGGCCACAGCATGAAATGGCTCTTCATCAGCACCGTGGCGCCGGGCGGGATGTTCAGCCGCGGCGGGTAGGCGTAGTGGGGCATGAGCACATGGATGTCCGGGATGACCTTGTCCAGGTTTTCCGTGGAGGTCTGCTTACCCATGAGCAGGTTCAGGAGCATGAAACGCACCCAGGTATTCCCGCTTTTCGGGTAGGAGGCAAGCCAGACGATTTTGGGTTGGGCGCTCATAGCTACGCTTTCAAGAACGACTTGTTCAGCACGGTCCGTCGTTCCGCCCCGCGACTGAAAACGGAGTCCGGATAGTCGCACCGGGCAGGGTGCGGGCGGACGATCCACGGTGGCCGGTGCACACTAAGGTGCTGATGAATCTAGTTGTTATGCCCTGTCTTGGCGAGCAGGGAACCTGAAAAATCAGGTGAGCAGGGACTCTAGCACGCGTGCGCCGCATACGACAACCACCGGCTGGATCGCCAAATCGTCTGCGCCAATTGCACGCTGTACTGTCCGATGGACAGCCGGAGTTGCTCGGCGGATTGCTTCAGCAGCGCCTCGCGCCGCGCCGGGTCGAAATACTGGAGGCAGTGCAGCCCGTACTTCTCGAAATTCCGGTCTTGGTCCCAGTTGCTCGCGTGCCGGATGTGCGCAATGAACGGGAAGGCCACCAGCTTGAGCGCGATGTCCTTTTGCATGCCCAGAATGCAGGACGGGAACCAGTAATCCCACCAGGGCTGCCCGAGGCAGAACCGGCTCGGGGGAATGCGATCGAGCAGCGCCCTATCGAACAGAAAGACATCGATGCCGTGTTTGAAAATCTCCCCCGTGCGGCTTTCCAGCGTGTCGACATCGGTGCGGCAGGTCAGCACCAGCGAGCCGCGCGCCTGATCGACCACATAGTCGATCGTGTCCGCGTCCGCGCGCAGGTGGATGTCGGAGTTGATAATGCCGCACACGCCCGAACCGGTGGTTTTCAGGAACGCGAACACGTCGTCCAGATACACCAGCGGCCGTCCACACTCGGCGCGCGCGTCCTGCGTCACGGCGTGGAAATTCAACTCGGGAAACGCTTCCCGGCATTGGTCGATTTCCGCTGCCGCATTCAGCGAGGTCACCGAGAATCCGGCGTGCAGCCAGCTGTCCATGGCGAGGCGCTGGTTCTCGACATTGCGTGGGGCGACGCTGGTGACTAGATGGACCTGCTCGTGCATACGACCTCGTGCCGCGGATTTCTGTGTCTCGGAGCAGCATACCCTAGTTGGAAAGCCTCAAAAACCGCGCCTGCCGCGCGTTGCCGGTGGTCGCTCCGGGTGGGCCATCAGCCCCGCGTTCTGGCGTAACAGGCTGTTTATGCGGAATTTAACTGCTTCTATTTGGATTGTGGTCAGGTGCTATGGGCGGGCGGCCGGCCCGAAGTGTTTGCCGCCATCCCTGCGGGAAGCGTATTTTAAGGGCGGCCATAACACTAAAAAACACGGAGGAGCGCCACCATGAGGACATTTTTGTTCCGTAAATCCCTGCTCGCCACGAGCATCGCGCTGACGCTGGGCACGGCCCATGTCGAAGCCGCGCTGGTGACGAATGTGTTGGGCACGAATACCACATATTCCGCCGACAGTGCGAATTTCACGATGTTGTCCGCTGGCGGTGGTGTGGTGGGTGGAACCAACAATGTGAGCATGGCCTGGGACGGCAGTGCGTTCACCGCCAGTTCAGATTACACAGGGCCGGGCAGCGCCTCGAATGTTACGATCTCATCAACCGCGCCGTTCTTCGGCCACAGCTGGACCGCGCACGATATCCAGATGTTCCTGCCTGGCACGTATTCCTTCGATGTAACGCTGGGAGGCGGTACGAATTACCACAGTTCCACAATACTGACTGCAACCGTTGCTCCTGGTCAGTTGGGCTTGCACATGCTGTGGGATTGGAAGGGGGGTGTCAATATAGACGCCTTGATGGTGTTCGATATCAACAGCGTCTTCGGCTCGGGTTTGCTGTACAGCACGCAAACGAACAGCAGCGGACAGTACATCTGTTTTTCGGGATTCACCGGCGCGATCACCAAAAACTGTCTCTGGGATGGCGGACCCTATGGCAGTGCCGGTGCGCCAGTCAAGAACCAGGCCTGGATGCTCGCCTCGGCGGATGGCAACGGTGACGGTATCATGGGGATTCCCATGATTGATTATGCGTTCAATGGCGATTTTAGCTGGACCTTCAGCGCCTTCGCACCCACGGCCGTGCCGATTCCGGCCACGGCCTGGTTGTTCGGCTCCGGTTTGCTGGGCCTGGTCGGTGCGGCGCGACGACGCAAACAATCCTGATGCAGTGTGCAGGGTGAGGCGGCGCGGTCCTGTCCACGTGGATGAACAGGGCGTCGCCTTCGCTTTAGCAATGCAGTGGTGACTATCAATCAATCAAACAAGGAAGGAGAAGCCTGCATGAACATCACCCTCAAGAAAACCCTGCTCGCCACGAGCATCGCGCTGACGCTCGGCACGGCGCACGTCGAAGCTGCGCTCGTCGCCGATCTGTATGGTGCTGTTGATTGGTATACCGACCGCGCCAACTTCACCATGTTGTCCGCCACGGGGGGCGCAGTCGGCGGCACCAATAATGTGAATATGCTGTGGGATGGTAATGGGTACAACGTCAGTTCGGACTATACCGGACCGGGCAGTGCCGCGAATGTCACCGCCTCATCCACGCAGCCGTTCTTTGGGCATATCTGGACCGCGCACGATATCCAGGTGTTCTTGCCGGGCACCTACGCGTTCGATGTCACGCTGGGCGGCGGTGTCGCCGAATCCGGGACGTTGACCGCAACCGTGGGTCCCGGTCAGGTGGGCATGCATATGTTGTTCGATTGGAACGGCGGCCTCAACATCGATGTGTTCGTGGTCGCCAACACAGGCGCCATGTTCGGTGCAGGCTTGCTCTACAGCACCCAGACCAACGCCAAGGGCCAGTACAAGTGTGATGCGGGCTTTACGGGCACCCTCGTCAAAAATTGTCTCTATGACATGCCGATCTATGGCTCCGGCGGGCAACCCGTAAAGAATCAGGTCTGGATGTTCGCCTCGACGGATGGCGACGGTGATGGTGTCATGGGTATCCCGATGGTCGCGGGTGGTCCGTTCGCGGGCTTCAATGCCAACTTCAACGCCAATCTCACTGCAATACCGGAGGTGCCGATTCCCGCCGCCGCGTGGCTGTTCGGCTCGGGGTTGATGGGGCTGGTTGCAACAGCACGGCGCAGGAAATCAACCTAAGACGACGCCTTGCCATAACGATCTGCCGGCCCCGTTTGGGGTCGGCGGTTCGGCTATTTACTCTCCCCAGTTGATATTGAATACTCCCGGCATGAGTCATAAAACACCGCCTTCCGCCAAGGCTGGGGCGGCGCCCAGTCCGCAAGTCATTCAAACGCTCACCGCTTTGCTGAACCAGGGTCGATTTGCGCAGTGCGAGGCGCAGGCGCGGGCGCTGACGGCGCAGTTTCCGGGGCATGCCTTCGGCTGGAGTATTCTGGGGGTGTGTCTTGCGCAGCTAGGGCGTTTTGCCGAGGCGGTGGCACCGATGCAGCAGGCCGTTGCGTTGCAACCGTCCAATGTGGGCTTG
>JACREG010000193.1 GCA_016218375.1 Gammaproteobacteria bacterium | reverse complement strand
CACAGTCCTCATAAGGTTTAACTACCACAATTACAATTGTGGTTTCGAACGAATTCCTTGGAAATCCGCGTCACCCATGGAGGTGTGTCATGAACAAGCCGCATCCATCGAGAACATGGCTTCTTCTTACAACCCTGCTCATCGTACTGGTTGGCTGCGCCGGCACCAGTACGCGTGAGAGCACCGGAGAATATATCGACGACGGCGCCATCACCACGAAAGTGAAGTCCGCGTTCGTCAGCGATCCGCAAGTCAACGCGCTCAGTATCAATGTCACCACGTTCAAAGGCACGGTGCAGTTAAGCGGCTTCGCCGACAGTCAACAGGCGATAGACCGTGCGGTCGAACTGGCACGCAAGGTCGAAGGCGTCAAAGCCGTCAAGAACGACATTCTGCGCACGCCGGAAAGCACCGGAGAATATCTTGACGACAGCGTGATTACGACCAAGGTGAAATCCGCCTTTGTCGCCGACCGGCAGGTCAGCGCGCTCGACATCAGAGTGGAAACCGTCAAGGGCGTTGTGCGGTTGAACGGGTTCGCCGACACCCCGCAGGAAATCGACCGCGCGACGGCGTTGGCGTTGCAGGTAAAGAACGTCAAATCGGTCATGAACAACATTCAGCTTAGACAATCGTCACGGAACGGGTCGTGATCTTCGACCCGAAGGAGGATGTCGCATGTCAACGGCATGACGATCCCTATATGCCCAATGTTCCAAAATACCCGCGACCGTTCTATTCTTTTACACTTAAAAGGAATGGAGAGGCGCCATGAACGATGTGACCATCGACACCGGTACGCGCATCAATATCGAAATGGGAACGCCGCTGTTCGTCGAAATCGACGGCATCGAAGGGAAACTCAAGTCAAAGCTGATCGGTCTTGAGCCGGGCAGTTACCTCGTCATTGCCACACCGCACGGTCCGCCGGGCGCGCGCAGCAAGTTCACTCCCGGAAACCGGGTGACGCTGCGCTACGTCAATCAAGGCAGCGTGTATGGCTTCGAGACCGGCATTCTGGGGGATGTCCGCACCCCGGTTAACCTGCTGCTGATCGCCTATCCGCGCATGATCGTGGAGAAGAGTCTGCGCAAAGCGGAGCGGTTCGATTGCTATATTCCCTGCCACATCGAAGCGGCCGGGATTACCGGCGACGGCACTATCGTGGACATCAGCATGGCCGGGTGCCGTTGCATCATACCCCCGATAATCGGTAAGCAGCCGCCGCGTCAGCCACCGGCAGTGGGATCGGACATCGGCTTCAGCGTTACCACGCCGGAAGGGGGAAAGCTCGCTCTAAAAGCTAATATCGTGAACACCACCGAATACCATTCCGCCGCGCGCGTGGGTGTGGTGTTTCAGCCGCTGGACGAAGCCGTCCGCAAACAACTGGAGAAGGTTATCTTTTCCGTCGCGCTGGGCCACCCGGACCTCGCCGATGAAGCCCCGAAGCAACATGATCGACCCGACTGAAACAGGATAAAGACGACAGAGTCGGTCTCCCGTGCTTCAATCCGCGTCGCCGCCCAGTCCGATGCGCAACTGCCGCGCACTCGGGCGAATGCGTGACCACATCGTCCAGACA
This sequence comes from Gammaproteobacteria bacterium, assembly GCA_016218375.1. Taxonomy (GTDB): domain Bacteria; phylum Pseudomonadota; class Gammaproteobacteria; order Thiohalobacterales; family Thiohalobacteraceae; genus JAHJQQ01. The sequence continues at coordinate 1,425 of JACREG010000193.1, read as the reverse complement.
TAGAGCAGCAGCGCAGCCACTTGCGCGAGTCCGCCGCACATCGCCAGCCAAGTCAACAGCGGCAGATCGCCATACGCATGCAACAACTCGCCGACGAAACGCGCCAGCGTACCGGCAAGCAGCAACCAATACACAGCCTCGATGCGTGCCGGCCGGTAACGTCGGTCGTCCTGCAAGGGTTTGGGGAACAGCCACAGCGCAACGCCGAGGATCATGAACATCACGAAGCCGACGAAGACGGCGTGCGTATGCGCGGAGATGGCATAGGGTCGCGGCCAGTCGCCGAACAGTTCGCGCCGGACGAGCATATAGGCACCGACCGACAGCCCCAGCACGAGAAACAGAAGGGCCGTCTTGATGAAACGACGCACGAGTTCAATCATGCGCGCCGCCCCGCCGGCCGTTGCTATTCCAAGACACCGGTGCCGGCCAGACGGTCGAAATAGCGCGCGCGGTAGTAGTGGCGTGTATGTTCGGCATCGTCGGTAAACGCGGCCCGGTCGTGCAGGACGTTGTTGCTGACCAAGCCCATGCCGGGTTGCAGCAGGCCGCGATAGATATAGGGCGAGTCGCTGTTGAGAAGCGCTTCCAGATACGCCAGCGCCTCGCGCGTGAGCGGGTCATCCGCCCAGATCACGTTATTGACCCGTATGGTGTAGCGCATGTGCAGATCGCCGGAGGCGGTGACGCTGAATACCGGGCCGGCCTCCTCTTTGCGTGCGACCTGGCCGTCTTCGATGCGCGCTGGAATCGTCATCGTCTTCGGCGCCATCAGCGCGCGGATATAATCCGGGTTCCGCTCGCGCAGCAGGATATAGGCGATCTCGTGGTCCATCAGCGCATTCTCGCCACCGCTGGCCGCGCGCTGCACCACATGCAAGAGCAAGGACTGAATCTGTTCGCTCGCGCGGTTGTAATAACCGTCGGTATGCCAATTGATGGCGCGATTGGTGTAGGGGATGTAGTTGCGGCGCGGTCCGTCGTCGACCACCTTCAATGAGGTCAAGCCGGTGACATCCGCCAGCCAGTTCTTGTTCAATCCTTGCACACCGAAACGGCGCCCGATCGATAGCGGGATTTCCGGATCGGGATCGGTGCCGGTCTTGCCGATATACACGGCCATATTAGTCTTGCGGCAACGCGCGAGCAGCGCCTCGAATTCGCTCTGCCGGAGAGTGCGCGGGTCGTCGATCTCCACCAGGCGATCGGCGAGGTCGATCGGATAGCGGTTGAGCTTCGCATCGCGCCAACGGCAATAGTGGTCGGTGTTCTCCAGCAGAAACGGGCTGAATGCCGCGACGGCTTTCGGGTTAATGGCACGCATCAGATTGCACCTCGTGAATGGATATCGGACAACACGGCGTAGAGATCTGTCGCCGCCAAAAAGCCGGCCGGATCGATGCCGGCCGCAGCGTAATAGAAGGT
>JACREG010000191.1 GCA_016218375.1 Gammaproteobacteria bacterium | reverse complement strand
TTCGCAATCGTCTCCGGCGCGAATCCGCGCCGCTTCAAGCCCTCGGTATTCAACCCGTGCGGTTCGGCGGCGAAACCGCCGACCATCACATACGGCGGGACGTCTTTGGCGATGCCGCTGCTGAAGGCGGTGAAGCTGTGAACGCCCAGTGCGCAGAACTGATGCACCAGGGTATAGCCGCCGAGGATCACGTAGTCCTCGATGCGCACATGGCCGGCCAGCGAGGCGTTGTTGGCGAAGATGGTGTGACTGCCGACCTGGCAATCGTGCGCGATATGCACGTAGGCCATGATCCAGTTGTCGTCGCCGATGCGGGTGACGCCTTCGTCTTGCACGGTGCCGCGGTTGATGGTGACGAATTCGCGGATGGTGTTGCCGTCGCCGATTTCCAGGCGGGTGGGTTCGCCTTTGTATTTTTTGTCCTGCGGTGCGTCGCCGACCGAGGCGAACTGGAATATATGGTTGTTGCGGCCGATGCGGGTCGGGCCGTTGATGACGGCGTGCGGGCCGATCACGGTGCCGGCGCCGATCTGCACGTCCGGGCCGATCACGGCATACGGTCCGACGCTGACGTCGTCGGCCAGCTCCGCCGTGGGGTCGATGACTGCGCGTGGGTCGATCAAATGTCTACGCCTCGTTCGGTGCACATGATCTGCGCGCTGGCGGCGAGTTTGCCGTCGACGGTGGCCTCGCCTTCGAACACCCAGATGCCGCGTTTGCTGTTGACCAATTTCACGTCGAGCATGAGCTGGTCGCCTGGCTCGACCGGGCGTTTGAAACGCGCTTTGTCGATGCCGACCAGGAAGAACAGCGAGTCGCTTTCGGCGGCGCGATCCACGGTGCGGAACGCCAGCAGGCCGGTCGCCTGCGCCAGTGCTTCGATAATCAGCACGCCGGGCATGATCGGCCGTTGCGGAAAATGCCCGGTGAAGAACGGTTCGTTGAAGGTCACGTTCTTGTAGCCGCGCAAGTATTCGCCGACTTTGTAGTCGAGCACGCGGTCGACGAGCAGGAAGGGATAACGGTGCGGCAGCGTCCGCAGGATATCGTTGATGTTCATTGTCGTGTCGGTCATGTCCGTGTCTCGTTATCCTGCAAAATTCCAAATAAGAGCCTAACCAAGCCGTCATTGCGAGGAGCATAGCGACGAAGCAATCTCCCAACAGCCGAGTGAATGCCTAAGAGATTGCTTCGCTGCGCTCGCAATGACGGTTAGGTACAGTGACCAGGACTCCCCTGGATCATTCCTTGCCGTCGGGCTTGCGTTCCAATGTCCGTTCCAGCGCCTGCAACCGCCGCGCCATGTCGTCGAGACGTTTCAGACGCGCGACGAGTTTGTTCCATTGGTCGCTGGGCATGGCCGCCAGTCCCGAGGAATACACGCCGCGCTCGGTGATGGACTTGGTCACCATCGACATGCCCGTGACCACGGTACCGTCGGCGATTTCCAGATGCCCGACCACGCCGACGCCACCGGCCAGCATGCAATGCGCGCCGATCTTGGCGCTGCCGGAGATGCCGACGCAGCCGGCCACGGCGGTATGTTCGCCGATCTGCACGTTGTGCGCGACTTGGATCTGATTGTCGAGTTTGACGCCGGCGCCGATCACGGTGTCTTCCAGCGCGCCGCGGTCGATGCTGGTGTTGGCGCCGATCTCGACGTCGTCGCCGACGCGCACGCTGCCGAGCTGCGGCACCTTGAGCCAGCGGCCCGACTCATTGGCGAGACCGAAACCGTCGCTGCCGATGACCGCGCCGGGATGGATCAGGCAGCGCGCGCCGAGTTGCACGCCGTGACACAGTGTGACGTTCGCCACCAGGCGCGTGTCCGCGCCGATGCGTACGTCGCGGCCGATCACGCAGCTTGGGCCGATCGCCACGCCCGGCGCGATCTCGGCACCGGACTCGATCACGCACAGCGGGCCGATGCTGGCGGTGGGATCGATGCGGCAATCCGCCGCGACCACGGCGCTGGGATGCACGCCCAGCGCGGCGGGTGCGGTTTCACTCAGCAGCGTGGCCACCCGCGCGTAGGTGACATACGGATTGCCGCTGATCAGCGCCGGCACCGGGCAGTCCGCCGCGTGTGCGGCATCCAGAATGACGGCGCCGGCGCGGGTATCGGCCAGGTATTTGCGGTACTGCGGGTTGGCCAGGAAGCTGATGCGACCGGGCCGCCCGTCTTGCAGGGTACAGACGCCGTCGATGACGATGGCCGCATCGCCTTGGAGTTGCGCTCCGGTCCGTTCGGCCAAGTCCCCCAGCGTCAGTGTCACGCCGTGTTCCGCCTGTCGCGCCCCGAACTCAGTTGCCGGATTTCTTCAGGCGCGCCAACACGGCATCGGTGATGTCGATGCTGGTGCTGGCATACACCACGCCCTCGCTGACGATCAGGTCGTAGTGTTCGGCCTTGGCGAGATCGACGATGGCGTCGTAGAGGCGGCGTTGCAGCTTGGCCAGTTCCTCGTTGCGGCGGATGTTGAGATCTTCGCGGAACTCGTCCTGCGAACGCTTCAGGTCGCGCTTGCGTCCGACCAGGTCGCGCTCGACCTTGCCGCGTTCGCTGTCGCCCATCACGGCGGCGTCGCGCGACAGCTTGTCTTCGGCGTCCTTGATCTCGCGCTGCAGGGCGACCAGTTCCTTTTCGCGCGGTGCGAACTCGGATTCCATCTTGCCGATCGCCGCCTTGGCCTGCGGCGCCTCCTCCATGAGTTTCACGGTATTGACGAAGCCCACTTTCACTTCGGCCAGCGCGAGCGCCGGCAGACACAGGCAGATCGCGGCGAAGGTTTTAACGATGTTACGCATGTTCAAGGTATATCTCCCTTACGATTTTCGGTAATCAAATTACAGAGTGGCAAACTACAAATTGGCGCCGATGGTGAACTGGAACACTTGCACCTGATCGCCATCCTTATCGTTCAACGGTTTCGCCAGACTGAAGGACAACGCACCCAGCGGCGACAACCAGGTCGCGCCGACACCCACGGAATAGCGCAGATCGCCGGCGTCGAAATCGCTATAGCTCGGGTACACATTACCCAGGTCCATGAAGGTGCTCATGCGGAACGAGTTGGTCTTGGTGAAGAACGGCGGCGGGAACAACAGCTCGACGTTGCCGACCGCGCGGAAACCGCCACCCAGGGGATCGCCCAGGGAGTCCTTCGGACCCAGGGTATTATCCTCGAAACCGCGCACCGAACGCACGCCGCCGGCGTAATAATTTTCGAAGAACGGCAGTGCGTCGAAATCGCCGTAGCCGTCGCCGTAGCCCAGTTCGCCGTTCAGCTTCAGGGTGAACAGCTTGGTCAACGGCGCGAAGGCCTGCGCCTCGTAACCCAGCTTGTAGTATTGCAGGTCCAGACCCGGCACGGTCGATTCGAGCGAGGCGCGTTGCAAGCTGCCGCGGTCGGGGAAGATGGTCTTGTTACGGGTGTCGTGTGCCCAACTGCCGGTGAGCTTGACGTTGTCGAACTGGTTGCCGTGGTCGGTGAGGAACTGCCGGATCTCGGCCGACGAGAATGCGGTGGAACTGATATCCAGATTCTCGTACTCGGCGTTCAGACGCACGGTGTCGAATTCGTTGATCGGGATGCCGTAGTTGACGTTGCCGCCGAAGGTATCCAGGCTGTAGTCGGCGATATTGGCCTCGCCGGCATCGGTCTCCTTGTAGAACAAGCCGAAGCCGCGGCTGATGCCGTCGATGGTGTAGTACGGGTTCAGATAGGAGAAGCTGTAAACCGTATTCACGTCGCTGTTGTTGAAGGCCAGACTCACGCGCTTGCCGCTGCCCAGAAAGTTGTCCTGGGTGACGCTGGCGTTGAACAGAATGCCGGACGACTGCGCATAACCGACGCCGACCATCAGGTTGCCGGAGGGTTGCTCGGTGACCGCATAGTTCACGTCCACCTGATCGGTGGTGCCGGGCACGGTCGGGGTCTCGACATTGACTTCCTCGAAGAAGCCCAAGCGGTCCAGGCGGGTTTTCGAGCGCTCCACCGCCGAGGTGGAGAACCAGCCGCCTTCCATCTGGCGCATTTCGCGGCGCAACACTTCGTCGCGGGTGGTGGTATTGCCGGACATGTTGATGCGGTGGACATACACGCGCTTGCCCGGATCGACGAAGAACGTCACCACCACTTCCTTGGTCTCGTTGTCGATTTCCGGAATGGTGTTGACGTTGGCAAACGCATAGCCCTTGTCGCCGAGTTTCTCGCTGACCTTCTCGACGGTGTCGGTCACGCGCTTGCGCGAGAACACATCGCCGGGATTGAGCTGCACCAGCGGGAACAGTTCCGTCGGTTCCACCACCAGATCGCCGGCCAGGCGCACTTCCTTGACCTTGAACTGCTCGCCCTCGGTGATGTTGATGGTGAGGTAGATATCCTTCTTGTCCGGCGTGATCGACACCTGGGTGGAATCGATGTTGAAGTTGATATAGCCGCGATCCAGATAAAAGGAACGCAGGGTTTCCAGGTCGCCGGAGAGTTTCTGTTTGGAATACTGGTCGACGCCGGTGTAGAACGACAACAGCGTCGGCGTGCTGAGCTGAAATTCCTCCAGCAGGGCCTTATCGTCGAACACGGTGTTGCCGACGATGCTGATCTGCTTGATGCGCGCGGCGCGGCCTTCGGATACGGCGAGGGTGATGCCCACGCGGTTGCGCTCGATCGGCGTTACCGTGGTGGTGATCTTCACGCCGTATTTGCCGCGACTGAAATACTGCCGTTGCAGTTCCTGCTCGACCTTCTCCAACAGGGAACGGTCGAACACGCGGCCCTCGGCGAAACCGATTTCCTTGAGCGAGTCCATCAACGGCTCGGTTTCGATGTCTTCGTTGCCGGTGATTTCGATACTGGAAATCGCCGGACGCTCCTCCACCACCACGACCAGCACGCCGTTGTCGCGTTCAATACGCACGTCCTTGAAGAAGCCGGTCTTGAACAGCGCGCGCACCGCTTCAGTGGAACGCGTCTCGTTGAAGGTGTCGCCGGTTTTCACCGGCAGATAGCTGAACACCGTACCGGGGGCGATGCGTTGCAGCCCCTCGACGCGGATGTCCGTCACCGTGAAGGGTGCGAAGGCCAGCACTTGCTGGGTTCCAGCCACCGTCCCGATCAGGACGCACGAGCGCAACAGACGTTTCATGATTTCAGTCCAGTTCTTGTTTTCGGTCTCAGCGCAGCAACCGGGAGAAGTCGTTGAACAGCGCCAAACTCATCAGGGCGAATAATAAAGCAATGCCGACACGCTGACCCAGAATTTCGATCCGCTCCGAGACCGGACTGCCCTTGAAAAGCTCAATAAGGTAATACATCAGGTGCCCCCCATCCAGTACGGGCACGGGCAGCAGATTGAGCACGCCCAGGCTGATGCTGACGATGGCCAGGAAACCGAGGAAAGAGACCAAGCCGATGCTGGCGGAATGCCCCGCGTATTGCGCGATGCTGATCGGGCCGCTGATGTTGTCCAGCGAGGCCTCGCCGACCAGCATCTTCCCCAGCGTACGCAGGGTCAGGATGCTCATATCCCAGGTTTTCGTCAGGCTTTGCTGCAAGGCGGCGAGCGGTCCGTAGCGGGTCTCGGTGCGCAATTCCGCTCCCAGCTCCGGCGGCACCCGCACCTCGGCGCCGATGCGACCGATGACACCGTCGTCGAGCATCACCCGCGCCGGGCGCAGTTTGACATCCATGAGCGCGCCCGCGCGCTCGATTTGCACGGCGATACTCTGTTCGGGGCGCGCCTGGACGTATTTCACCCAGGCATCCCAATCGGCAATCGCCTGACCGTCGGCACGCACGATGCGATCGCCCGCGCGCAGGCCCGCGCCGGCCGCGGCACCGTCGGGCGTCACCCGCTCGATCACCGCCGGCAGGCGTGGCCGCCAGGGATGCAGGCCGAGGCGATCGAGTAAATCTTCGCCACCCAACTGCCCTTCCAGCGCCGACAAATCGAGCTCGACCGTCCGGCGCCGACCGTCCACGCTTTCGACATCCAAGGCCAGCCGCTTGCGATCCAGCGTGCCTTCCAGCAGGGCCAATAACGCACCTTCCCAGGTCGTCATCGGTTTGCCGTCGACCGCGCGCACTAAATCCTGCGCCTCGATCCCGGCCACGGCGGCCGGACTGTCCGGCTCCGGCGCATCCAGCAGCGGCTTCACGCCGGGCACGCCATGAATAAACAACACCCAATAGGCCAGCACCGCGAACAACAGATTGAACGCCGGCCCGGCCACCACCACCGCCATGCGTTTGCCGACCGGCTGGCGGTTGAAGGCGCGCGACAGCTCCTCGGGCGCCACCGGCCCTTCGCGCTCGTCGAGCATTTTCACATAGCCGCCGAGCGGAATCGCGGCGAGCACGAATTCGGTTTGATCCGGACCGCGGCGGCGCGTCCACAAGGGCTTGCCGAAGCCGATGGAGAAGCGCAACACCTTCACGCCGGCCTTGCGCGCCACCCAGTAATGGCCGAATTCATGCACGGTGATGAGCACGCCGAGGGCGAGCACAAAGGCGGCGGCGGAAAACAGAAATCCACTCATGACATCCTCCTGCTCATGACATCCTCTTGCGCTGCGCGCCATGCACCTGTGCGACGGCGCGTTCCCGTGCATAGACATCGGCGTCGAGGATATGTTGCAGACTGTCGGCGGCGACCACCGGACATTCCGCCAGCGTCGTTTCGATCACCGTGGCGATGCGGTCGAAACGCAATGCGCCGTCGAGAAAGGCCTGCACCGCAACTTCGTTGGCGGCATTGAGAATCGCTGGCGCGGTGCCGCCCTGGCGCCACGCGCGATAGGCGAGCTCCAGACAGGGAAAGCGTTGCGGATCGGGCGCGCTGAAATCCAAACGGCCGACGGCGAACAGATCCAACGGCGTCACGCCCGAGTCGATGCGCTCCGGCCAGGCCAGCGCGTGCGCGATGGGCGTGCGCATATCCGGATTGCCGAGCTGTGCCAGCACCGAACCGTCGGCGTAATCGACCAGCGAATGAATGACGCTTTGCGGATGCAGTACCACTTGCACCTGTTCCACCGGCACACCGAACAACCAGCAGGCCTCGATGACCTCCAGGCCCTTGTTCATCATGGTGGCGGAATCCACCGAAATCTTGCGGCCCATGTCCCAGTTGGGATGCGCGCAGGCCTGTTCCGGCGTGACGCCGGCGAGTTGTTCCAATGGCGTGCTGCGGAACGGACCGCCCGAGGCGGTCAACAGAATGCGCCGCACGCCGGCGGGCGATTCGCCGGCCGTGAAACCCGCGGGCATGCATTGGAAGATCGCGTTGTGTTCGCTGTCGATGGGCAGCAGCAGCGCGCCGCTCTTGCGTACCTCGTCCATGAACAGCGCGCCGGACATCACCAGTGCTTCTTTGTTGGCGAGCAGTACGCGCTTGCCGCGGCGTGCCGCTTCCAGTGTCGGCGCGAGACCGGCGGCACCGACGATGGCGGCCATGACGTACTCGACCTCGGGCAACCCGGCGACGTGTACCAGACCGTCGTTGCCCGCCAGCACGGTGATGTCCAAGGCGTCGCCGCGCAACGCCTGCACAAGCCGTTCGGCGGCATCGGCATCGGCCATCACCGCATAGCGCGGTCGATGCACGCGACACAGCGTGAGCATGCCATCGACATCGCGGTTGGCGGTGAGCGCGATCACGGCGTAACGCGCGGGATGGCGGGCGATCACATCCAGCGTGTTGAGGCCGATGGAGCCGGTCGCCCCCAGCACGGTGATGCCGATGCGCGGCCGATCGCTCATAGCAGCGCCAGCGCGTTCAAGCCGAAGAGGAACACCGGCACGGCCGCGAGCAGACTGTCGATACGATCCAGAATGCCGCCGTGGCCGGGGAACAACTGGCCGGTGTCTTTGAGATTCTGCTGACGTTTGAGCAGACTGAAAAACAAATCGCCGACAATCGAGATCGCCGCGCACGCCAGCGCCAGACCCACGAAGGCGAGCAACTGGTCGCCGCTCCAGCCGAACTTCTGCCCGGCGAACACCGCGAACAGCGCGCTGCCGGTCATGCCGCCGGCCACGCCTTCCCAGGTCTTGCCGGGGCTGACGCGCGGCGCCAACTTGTGCCGCCCGAAACGCTTGCCGGCAAAATACGCGCCGCTGTCGGCGACCCACATCAGTACGAAAATAAACAGCGCGAGTTCCGGCCCGCGTTCGGCGCGCCCGTGCAAAGCACCGAGCGCCAGCCACGCCGGCAACAAGGCGAGTACCGCGAGAATGAATTTGAACGCGATCCAGTCGCGACCGATCTGCGGCGCACGCAACCAGACGGTGGCGAGCAGCCACCAGATCGTCGCCACCGCCAGCAATCGGGGCAGCCACTCGGGGTGTTGTTGCAGCACTGACCAGGCGCCACCGGCCACGGCGACGCAGCCCAGCAGATAGACGAGCTTTGCGGGCAGTGTGCGCAGCGGGATCAATCCGGTCCATTCCCACACGGCGAGCACCATGAAGGCGCCGCTCACCGCGACGAAGGCTGGCGTTGGCAGTCGTAGGATGCCCCACACGACCAGCGGGATGAGCAGCGCCGCGGTCAGCAGCCGCTTAAGCACCCTGGATGCGCTCCACCTGATCGCCGGTTTGGCCGAAACGGCGTTGCCGGCGCGCGAACGAGGCCAGCGCCTCCAGCAGGCTCTGCTCGTCGAAGTCCGGCCACAAGGTGTCGGTGAAATAGAGTTCGGTATAGGCGAGCTGCCAGAGCAGGAAATTACTGATGCGCTGCTCGCCGCCGGTGCGGATGAACAGATCCGGCTCGGGCAGATCGGCCAGACTCAACTGTTTGCCGAGCAGGTCGGCGTCGATGTCGTCGAGCGCGAGTTCACTTGCCTGCACCCGTGCCGCGATCTCCCGCGCCGCCTGGGCGATATCCCAGCGGCCGCCGTAGTTCACGGCAATCGTCAACCGCAGACCGGGATTGTCCTGGGTGCGAATCTCGCTGTTGTCCATCAGCGTACGCAACTTGGTGGAGAACGGCGTGCGGTCGCCGATGAAGCGCACCTGCACACCGTTGGCGTGCAGGCTGTCGACTTCTTTTTGCAGGGTGCTGATGAACAGATCCATCAGCAAACTGACTTCGGTCTTCGGCCGGCGCCAGTTCTCGCTGCTGAAGGCGAACAGCGTGAGTGCCTCAATTTGCTGTTTGCGGCAGGCCTCGACCACGCGCCGCACCGCCTTGACGCCCTCGCGGTGTCCGGCCGGGCGCGGCATGCCACGGCTGCGCGCCCAACGGCCATTGCCATCCATGATGATGGCGATGTGCCGCGGCCGTGCAGGCGTTGTTGGATCGATACGACTCACCGGTGACATGACTCTGAATGCAACCGCTTCAGATCTCCATCAGCTCGGCCTCTTTGGCCTGTAGGACTTTCTCGACGTCGGCGATGGCTTGATCCGTGAGTTTCTGGATCTGTTCCTGCGCGCGACGATCCTCGTCCTCGGAGATCGCCTTTTCCTTGAGCAGATCCTTGAAATCGTTGTTGGCGTCGCGGCGGATGTTGCGGATCGCCACGCGCGCGCCTTCGGCCTCGTGACGCACCACTTTGATCATGTCGCGGCGGCGCTCCTCGGTCAGCGGCGGCAAGGGAATGCGCATCACCGTGCCCGCCGTGTTCGGATTCAGACCGAGGTCGGATTTCATGATGGCCTTCTCGATCACCGCCACCATGGGTTTTTCCCACGGCGTGACGATGAGCGTGCGCGAATCCTCGACGTTGACGTTGGCGACCTGTTTGAGCGGCACCTCGCTGCCGTAGTAATCCACGACGATGTGGTCCAGCAGACTGGTGTGTGCGCGACCGGTGCGCAGCTTGGTCAGTTCGTGGCGCAAGGTCTCCACGCTCTTGGTCATGCGTTCTTTGGCATCTTTGAGGATGTCGTCGATCATGGTGCTCCTACTCCTTCACGACCAGCGAGCCGACCGCTTCGCCGCGCACGGCCCGCAGGAGATTGCCCTGTTGATGGATGTCGAACACCATCAGCGGCATGTTGTGATCCCGGCACAGAATGATGGCGGTGTGATCCATCACCATGAGTTGCCGGCGCAGCGCCTCGTCGTAACTCAGGCTTTCGAAGCGTTGCGCGTTCGGATCTTTTTTCGGATCGGCCGTGTACACGCCGTCGACATTGGTCGCCTTGAACATGATCTCGGCGCCGATTTCGATGGCGCGCAGACCGGCGGCCGAATCGGTGGTGAAAAACGGGTTGCCGGTGCCGGCGGCGAACAGCACGACGCGGCCCTTGTCCAGATGTTGCAGGGCGCGTTCGCGGGAATAATTCTCGCAGGCCGCGGCGATGGCCAGCGCCGACATCACCCGCGCCTCGGTGCCCAAACGACGCAGCGCATCCTGCATGGCCAGCGCATTCATCACCGTGGCCAGCATGCCCATGTAATCGCCGGTGACCCGGTCCATGCCGGCCGCGGCCAGTCCGGCGCCGCGGAAGATGTTGCCGCCGCCGATCACCAGTCCGATTTGCACGCCGGCCTTGGCGAGCTCGTGAATCTCCCAGGCGAACTGATCGAGCACCGCCGGATCGATGCCGGAATCGTCGCCGGCCAGGGCCTCGCCGCTGAGTTTGAGAAGAATCCTTCGATAGCGCAGTGTTGAGTCTGGCATGGTCCGTTTTTCAGCAAGTTGAGGCCCGCTGTGAAGCGATCACTGAGCGCCGCACAACACCGGGCTTATTGTCGTCTTTTTCCCGAGCGATTGCCATGTACGCAATGGGGCCGCAATGCGACCCCATTGTGTATCGCCCCGCGCCCCTCCAAGGGGACGGGACGCTCTATGACGCGGGCTTACTTGCCCTGCGCCTGTGCCTGCGCCATCACTTCTTCGACGAAGTTCTCGCTCTTCTTCTCGATGCCTTCGCCCAGTTCCATGCGCTGGAAGCTCAGCACGGTCGCACTGGCCTTATCGAGCAGCTTGGCCACGGTGGTATCCGGGTCTTTCACGAACGGCTGGCCCACCAGGGTGACTTCGGCGAGGAACTTCTTGATGCGGCCGTCGACCATCTTGGCGATGATGTCGGCCGGCTTGCCGCTCTGCTCGGCCTGAGCGGCGAAGATCTCGCGTTCTTTCTGGATCATCTCGGCGGAGACTTCCGAATCGTTGACACACACCGGCCGGCTGGCGGCGACGTGCATGGCGATATCCTTGGCCAGTTCCTCGCTGCCGCCCTTCATCTCGACCAGCACGCCGATGCGGGTGCCGTGCAGATAGGCGCCCAACGTGCCGTTGGTCTCGACCAGGGTGAAACGACGCACGTTGATGTTCTCGCCGATCTTGGCGATGAGTTCCTTGCGCGCCTCGTCGACGCAGACGCCCGCGTCGTCCAGCGGCATGGCCAGCAGCGCTTCGAGAGAAGCCGGGCCGCTCTTGAGCACGCGCTGCGCAACTTTGTTGGCGAAGCTCTGGAACTCGTCCTTCTTGGCGACGAAATCGGTCTCGCAGTTGACCTCGGCCACGGCCGCGCGTTTGCGGTCGTCGCTGAGCTCGACAACGATCAGACCTTCGGCGGCGATACGGCCGGCCTTCTTGTCGGCCTTGGCCAGACCCGACTTGCGCAGCAGTTCGACAGCGGCTTCCATATCGCCGTTGGCGTCCTGCAACGCCTTCTTGCATTCCATCATGCCGGAGCCGGTACGTTCACGCAGCTCCTTGACCATTGACGCGGAAATAGACATGGATTGGACTCCTGAAAATTCTGAATTCGGTGATGACGTAAATAATGTTCGGTAACCACCCGCGCAGGGCGTGTCGACCGGTATGCGATACGGTGTCAGGGCCGACCGCGTTCGCGGGGCAGGATACGCCCGCCCCACGAACGCGCGCAGAGAAAGACTTAGGTCGTTTCCTCGTCGTCCTCAACGGCCGCTGCGGCACGACCGCCGCGGGTCTTGACCGTCGCCGGACGCTTGTCGGCGGCGGCACCGCGGCCACGCTTGGCACGGCCCGGTTTGTCGCCAGGCGCCGCGGCGTTCTCGTCCATCTCGACGAAGTCGTCGCTACCGGCCGGCATATGCACCGAAGTCGCCTTGCCGTCCAGAACCGCATCGGCGGCACCGCGCACATACAATTGAATGGCGCGGATGGCGTCGTCGTTGCCCGGAATCACGTAATCGATGCCCACGGCGGAGTTGTTGGTGTCGACCACGCCGACCACCGGGATGCCCAACTTGCCGGCTTCGCTGACGGCGATCTTTTCATGACCGACGTCGATCACGAACAAAGCATCCGGCAGATGGTTCATGTCTTTGATGCCGCCGAGACTGCGCTCGAGCTTTTCCATTTCGCGACGGAGCATCAGCGCCTCTTTCTTGCTGAGACGATCCATGCTGCCGTCCTGCGACATCGCCATGAGTTCCTTCAGGCGACGGATGGACTGACGCACGGTCTTGTAGTTGGTGAGCATACCGCCCAGCCAGCGATAGTTGACGAAGGGCATACCGCTGCGCGCGGCCTCTTCGCCGACCACATCGCGCGCCGCACGCTTGGTGCCGACGAACAGCACCGTGCCGCGCTTGGCGGCGAGGCTGCTCAGGAAATTCATCGCCTCGTTGTACAGAGGCAG
>JACREG010000187.1 GCA_016218375.1 Gammaproteobacteria bacterium | reverse complement strand
TATCGCTTGTCCATCATCCATTTCTGGGCGCTGGCGTTCCTGTACATGTGGGTGGGCGCGCATCACCTGCACTGGACCGCGCTGCCGGACTGGACTTCCACCCTGGCCGCGACCTTCTCCATCATGCTGTTGCTGCCGTCCTGGGGCGGCATGATTAACGGCATCATGACCCTGTCGGGCGCCTGGAATAAACTGCGCACCGACCCGATCATGCTGTTCATGATTACCTCGCTGTCGTTCTACGGCATGTCGACCTTCGAAGGTCCGCTGATGTCGCTGAAGAGCGTGAACGCGCTGTCGCATTACACCGACTGGACCATCGGTCATGTGCACTCCGGCGCGCTGGGTTGGGTGGCCATGATCTCGTTCGGCTCCTTCTATCACATGATTCCGCGCCTATTCGACACCAAGCTCTACAGCCAGCGTCTGGTGTATGTGCACTTCTTCCTGGCTACCCTCGGCATCGTGCTGTACATCACCGCGATGTGGGTGGCCGGTATCGGTCAGGGTCTGTTGCTGCGTGCCTTCGACGACTTCGGTTCGCTGGCCTATACCTTCATCGAAACCGTCAGCTTCCTGCACAAGCCGTATGTGGTGCGTGCGCTGGGCGGCGCGTTCTTCGTCTCCGGTGTCCTGGTGATGGGCTACAACGTCGCCATGACCATCCGTCAGGGTAAACAAGAAGCCGCTGCGATCGAAGCCAAGCTCGCGGCCAAACTGGCGCGCGCTTAAAGCTAGGGAGAACTGAGTCGTGAAATTCAAACACGAAAGCATCGAAATCAACGCCGGTCTACTGATCGCACTGACTATGGTGGTGATTTCCATCGGCGGTCTGGTTGAGATCGTGCCGCTGTACTACATCAACGATACCATCGAGCAGGTGGACGGTGTGCGTCCGTACACACCGCTGGAACTGCGCGGTCGCGACATCTATCAGCGCGAAGGCTGTTATCTGTGCCACTCGCAGATGATCCGTCCGTTCCGCGACGAGATGCTGCGCTACGGCCATTACTCGCTGGCCGCCGAAAGTCAGTACGATCATCCGTTCCAGTGGGGCTCCAAGCGTACCGGTCCGGATCTGGCGCGTGTCGGCGAGAAATACTCCAACGAATGGCATGTGGCGCATCTGAGCGACCCGCGCGCGGTAGTGCCGGAATCCATCATGCCCGGCTATCCCTGGCTGATGCAGCCGCTGGAGTATGCCGATGTCGGCGACCGTATGCGCGCGCTGAAGTTTACCGGCGTGCCGTATTCCGAGACGCAACAAGAGTACGACGCCAATGTGACCAAGTTCGGTCAGGGTGTCGCCGACTCGCTGAATATCCTGCGCGCCGAAAAGAATCTGGTGCAGCAGGCGCAGACCGGCAACTACGATGGCGACCGCGCGCGGCTGACCGAGATGGACGCACTGGTGGCCTATCTGCAGATGCTCGGCACCCTGGTGGACTTCAGCAAGTACGACGAAGGTTATTTCGCGGAGTTCCGTTGAGCGGCGCGTCTGCCGCCGGGTGAATGAATATGTCCGACGTGCTGCACTGGCTCGGCCGATTGGAGAACAGCAAGATCGTTGCGTTGCTGCTGTTCTTCGTGACCTTCTGCGGCATTCTGTTCTATGTGTTCACCGGCAAGCGGCGCACAGACCGGTTGGAATCGTACAAATATATTCCGTTCGCCGACGAGGAAAAGTCTCACGGGGAGTCGTCCCACGGAGAATCGTCCGGGTCGGATGAAACACGCAAGGTAGACGAGCAATGAGCGAAGCAAAGACGAAGCAACAAGGCGCGGTACAGACCACGGGTCATGCCTGGGACGGCGATATCCAGGAATTCAACAATCCGCTGCCGCGCTGGTGGTTGTGGGGCTTCTACGCGTCAGTCGTGTTCGCGGTGTTGTATTGGGTCATCTATCCCGCCTGGCCGGTGGGCAAGGGCTATACCACCGGTCTGTTCAACAACATCACTTACACCGTGAACGGCGAGGAACGCAGCCGTCACTGGAACACCCGCTCCCTGCTCGTCAAGGATATGCAGACGGGCGACGAGGCGCTGAAAACCAAGGAATACATGCAGAAGGTCGCGGCGGCGGACTATCGGCAGATTCTCGCCGATCCCGACATGATGGCTTTCGTGCGTTCAGTGACCAAGGGGCTGTTCGGCGATAATTGCGCGGCTTGTCATGGCAGCGGCGGCGCCGGCGTCATGGGCCTGTTCCCGAATCTGGCCGACGACGATTGGTTGTGGGGCGGCAGCGTGGAGGATATCCAGAACACCATCACCCTGGGTCATACCGGCTACATGCCGGGTTTCGCCCGTACCTTCAGCGACGAACAACTCGACGATGTCGCCCACTTCGTGCTCAGCCTGTCCGGTCACGAGGTTCCCGCCGACAAAGTCGCGCGCGGCAAACAGTTGTTCACCGGCGAAGGCGGTGGTTGCTATTACTGCCATACCGCCGCGGGCACCGGTATGAAGTCGCAGGGTTCCGCGAATCTGACCGACAACATCTGGACCATCGCCGACGTGCAAGGTCAAACGGAACTGACCGGCAAGGTCGACGCGGTCAAGACGGTCATCCGCAACGGCGTCAATCGCGTCATGCCGACCTGGCAAGGGCGCCTGGACGAAAACCAGATCAAGCTGCTCAGTGTGTATGTGCACGAGCTCGGTGGAGGGCAGTGAGTGCGTGCTGAGTAGCTGAGTGGTCTCTGCACTCAGGGCTCGGTACCGATGTACTGAAGCATGGCCGAGGGCACCTCACCCGAGCTTTATCACGCGCGCATCCCGATCTACCCGCGGTCGGTCAAGGGACGCTTCCGCACGCTCAAATGGGGCATTCTCGCGCTTGCCTACGGCGTTTATTTCCTGATCCCCTGGCTGCGCTGGGAGCGCGTCGTCGGCATTCCTCAAGCGGTCGCCTTCGACATCGAGGCGCGGCGCTTCTATCTGTTCGATCTCGTCGTGCATGCCCAGGATATCTTCTGGCTGGCGGGATTGCTGGTCATCGCCGCGTTGCTGCTGTTCTTCGTTACCGGCATCGCCGGGCGGGTGTTCTGCGGCTATTTCTGTTTCCAGACCTTGTGGACCGACGTCTACATTCTCATCGAGCGCTTGGTGCAGGGCGAGCGCGTCGCGCGTATCCGTTTGGACAAGCAGCCGTGGAACGGCGAGAAGATCGCCAAGAAGTTGCTCACGCATCTGCTGTGGTTGCTGGTCGGTTTCTGGACCGGTTTCACCTTCACGTTGTATTGGGGTAACGCGCCGGACCTGTTCCTGGCATTCTTCACCGGCGCGGCGCCGTTCCCCGCCTACGCGACCACGCTGTTCCTGATGTTCACCACGTATGTGATGGCGGGCCTAGCGCGCGAGCAGGTGTGTACTTATATGTGCCCCTATGCGCGGTTCCAGGGCGCGATGTTCGACCGCGATACGCTGATCGTCGCCTATGACGAAAAGCGCGGCGAGGGCGATGCCGGCCGGCATAAGATCGCGCGCGGCTTCAAATCCAAGTCGGATCGCGAAGTCGATGGCGCCGGCGACTGCATCGATTGCGGTTACTGCGTGCAAGTGTGTCCGACCGGTATCGATATCCGCAACGGTATGCAGTATCAGTGCATCTCCTGCGCGTTGTGCATCGATGCCTGCGACACCATCATGGATTCGCTGAACTGGCCGCGCGGGCTCATCAAATACACCTCCGATAAGGCGCAACACGGCGAGAAGACGCGCTTCTTCACGGCCAAGAATATCGGCTACGGTGTAACGCTGATTGCGACGGTCGTGGCGTTGATCGTCAGCGTGGTTGGACACGTGCCGGTGGATTTCAACGTGTCTCAGGTGCGTCAGCCGCTGTTCGTGCAGATGTCCGACGGCCGCATCCAGAACAGTTACGAGATCAAGATCAACAACAAGACCGACCGCGCCGTGCCTTTCGCGTTGGAGATCGACGGCCTGCCGTCGGCCGAGTTGGATAAGCGCCAGAAGCAGCATCTGCATGAGCAACCCGCACAAAGCCTGAGTCTGCTCGCGCGCGTGCGGGTGAACCCGCAGTCGTTGCCGGCCAGTCCCGCGGAATTCCGTTTCCGCGTGCGTCCGCAGGACGACACGGAATTACCGATCCTCGAACAGTCCGCCTTCTTCCACAGTGCCGGAAACCATTGAGCGATGAACGTCCTGTTGACCCTGCCGCTGGGAATCGTCGCGCAGTTGCTGCTGTTCGTGCTGCTCAAGCGTGTGTTCCGTTTGCACGCCAAGGCCGCCGCGCTCATGGTCGGTCTGGTGGCACTGGCCCTTTATATACCCTATGCCATCCTGGTCTGGCCGGGCGCGGATGTCGTCGCCATGCATGTGGCGATCTTTCTGGTGACGGCCTATGCGCTGGGTCTGATCCTCGGTCATCGCGAGTCGCATATGGACGATGTGAACGGCTTTCACCCCCGCTTCCATTGGGCACCGACCCTCATCGTTGCCTTCTTCGTCGTCCTGGTGTTGTTCGATTCCGTGTTGGTGGTGGTGGCGACACAGGGCTTGCCCGAGCCGGTGGCGCGCCTGTTGTTACCGGCAACGGATCGTCAGCGTGAAATCACCTCGGCCTTCCCAGGTGTCGTCGATAACGATTTGCAGAAGAAAGAGGCACTCTACAACGCCTATCTGGAACAAGTGCGGCGTCAGCATGAACGCGGTTGGGTCGTGCGCAAAGGCTGGTTGGGCGCGGCACGCGCGGGGCAACCGGCCAAGTTTCAAGTGACGGTCAACGATCGGGACGGCAAGGCCGTCGCTGGTGCCGAGGTGCAAGGTGGATTTCTGCGCGCCGCCGATACCCGTTTGGACCAACGGCTTACCCTGACGGAAACCGCGCCCGGTGTGTATCAGGGCGATGTGCTGTTGCCATTGCCGGGGGTGTGGAATCTGGTGTTGGAGATCCGCCGCGACGACGACCTGCATGAAGTCCGGGCCGCGACCACCGTGGCTGACGCAGATCATTGAGGCATCAAGCGCCTCTGTTTAACATGCCGCCATGACTGTTTCTGCCACCGTTTCCACCGCTCCGCCCACTGCTTCGGGGGACGCCGCTGCGCAAGACTGCTTTCATTGCGGTTTGCCGGTGCCGCGAGGCAGTCATTATCAGGTCAAGATCGACGGCGAAACGCGCGCCATGTGTTGTCCCGGCTGCCAGGCCGTGGCCGAGAGCATCGTCGGTGCGGGACTGACGGAATACTACCGTTATCGCACCGCACCCTCGCGCAGCGCGCAGGATCTGGTGCCCGAGGCGTTGCGTCAGCTCGATCTGTACGACAAACCCGAAATCCAGAAAGCCTTCGTCAGCGTCGATCCGAAAAATCTGCGCGAGGCCTCGCTGATTCTCGAAGGCATCGTCTGCGCCGCCTGCGTGTGGTTGAACGAGCGGCATGTCGGCCGGCTGCCGGGCGTGAGCGAGTTCCAAGTGAATTACACCACCCATCGCGCGCGGGTGAAGTGGGACGAGAGCAAGATTCATTTCAGCGACATCCTGCGTGCCATCGGCGCGATCGGTTATATCGCGCACCCCTTCGATCCCGGTCGTCAGGAAGCGGTGTACAAACGCGAACGCAGTCTGGCGTTGCGCCGCGTGGCGGTGGCCGGGCTGGGCATGATGCAAGTGATGATGCTGGCAGTGGCCTTGTATGCCGGCGACTACAGCGGTATCGATGCCGGTTTGGAGCAGTTCCTGCGCTGGGTGAGTTTCGCCATTGCGCTGCCGGTGATTCTGTATTCGTCGCGGCCGTTTTTTCAAAGCGCCTGGCGCGATCTGAAACATCGCCAGTTGGGCATGGACGTGCCGGTGGCGCTGGGTATCGGCGGCGCGTTTCTCGCCAGCATCTGGCATACCGTCGTCGGTCACGGCGCCATCTATTTCGACTCCGTCATCATGTTCAGCTTCTTCCTGCTGACCGGGCGTTATCTGGAAATGATCGCGCGGCATCGCGCCGGCCAGGCGGCCGAGGCGCTGGTGAAGTTGCTGCCGGCCACGGCCGCGCGTATTTTGCCGGAGGGCGACGAGATCGTCGCCGTGGCCGAGTTGGCGCCGGGCGATCGTGTGCGCATCAAGCCGGGCGAAACCGTGCCGGCAGATGGCATGGTGCTCGAAGGCGTAAGTTCCGTGGACGAGGCACTGCTCACCGGCGAGAGTCTGCCGCAGTCGCGACGCGCCGGCGAAGAATTGGTCGGCGGTACGGTGAACATCGAGAGCCCGTTGATTATGCGCGTCGACAAGGTCGGCGCAGACACGGTGTTGTCGGCGATCATCCGCCTGCTGGATCGTGCGCAGACCGAGAAGCCGTTTATCGCGCAGGTGGCGGATCGCGTCGCGGCCTGGTTCGTGGCGGTGTTGCTGGTGTTGGCGGGCGCGATTGCGTGGTACTGGTGGCAGGTCGATCCCACGCGCGCCTTTGCGATTACCTTGTCGGTGCTGGTGGTGACCTGTCCGTGCGCGCTGTCCTTGGCGACGCCGGTGGCGCTGACTGCCGCGACCGGTGCGCTCACGCGCATGGGTGTGCTGACCACGCGCAGTCACGCGCTGGAAACCCTGGCGCGCGTCACCCATGTGGTGTTCGACAAGACCGGCACGCTCACCGAAGGGCGGTTGAATCTCACGCAAGTGGTGCGTCTCGGTGCGCAGACGCGTGACCGTTGCGTAGCGGTGGCCGCGGCACTCGAACAAGGTTCGGAGCATCCACTGGGGCGCGCGCTGATCGCGACGGCCGGTGCCGGTACGCTGTTGCCGGTGAGCGATCTGCGTGCCGTCGCCGGCGAAGGCATGGATGGCACGGTGCAGGGTGTGAATTATCGCATCGGTACGCTGGAATTCGCCCAGGCGCTGAGTGACCGCGGTGGCGGCGATCGTCGCGACGATCTGCCGGAAACATTAGCGGAGGCGGTGGGCACGGTGGTGTATCTCGCCGACAATCGTGGCCTGCTCGCCGGCTTCGTGTTCGAGGATACGCTACGCAGCGGCGCTGCCGAGGCGGTGGCCGAGTTGCGCAAACTGGGTATCGAGGTGCAGTTGCTGAGCGGCGATGCCGAGAGGCCGGTCCAGCAGGTCGCCGCGACGCTGGGTATCGCTGCCGCCGAGGCGCGCCTGAAACCGGCCGACAAGCTGGTGCGTCTGCAGGCCTTGCAAGCGCAAGGCGCGGTGGTGGCGATGATCGGCGATGGCGTGAACGACGCGCCGGTGCTGGCCGCCGCGCAGGTGTCGTTGGCGATGGGCAGCGGGACGCAATTAGCGGCGGCGGCTTCGGACATGGTGTTGTTGTCCGAGCGGCTCGCGCATTTGGCGCCGGCGGTGCTGATGGCGCGGCGCACGTTGAGCGTGATCCGGCAGAACTTGGCTTGGTCGTTGGTGTATAACGTGGTGGCGGTGCCGCTGGCGGCAATGGGCTGGATCACGCCGTGGATGGCGGCCATCGGTATGTCGGCCAGCTCGCTGCTGGTGGTGGTCAATGCCCTGCGCTTGCGCGAGCCGCCCGCACCCAGCGTTGCGGTTGCGACTCAAACGACGCAGACCCCATAGGCGCAGTCATGGATATTCTCTACCTGCTGATTCCGCTGGCCGTGGTCATTATGATCGTGGCGGTCGCCGCTTTCATGTGGGCGGTTAAGAGCGGGCAGTACGAAGATCTGGAAGGGCCGGCGCATCGTATTTTGATGGACGACGACGATCCGCGTATTCCGAAACAGCCGGGCCGCGGTGCCGACGGCTTGAAGGACGATCCTTCTTAATATAAGATTTCCCTAATATTTAAATTCTGAGACGAGGCAAAGCGCTCATGTTTACCTTCGATAATTTCGCCGGCGTGATTGTCATTGCGCTGATCGCCATGGCCTGGCTGAGTTTCTTCTCGGTTATTCTGGCCTAACGGTTTCGTACCTCTAAAACGCCAGCGGCCTCCCCCGGTAAGAGGGAGGCCGCTGTTTTTTTACGGGTGGTCGTGGAAAGGCTCAGGCTTCGAGCGCGGCCTTGAGTTTCTTCATGGCGTTGTTTTCCAGTTGGCGGATGCGTTCCGCCGAGACCTGATAACGGTCCGCCAATTCCTGCAACGTGGCCTTGTCGTCGGCCAGCCAGCGCTGCGCAAGAATGTTGCGACTGCGCTCGTCGAGCTGTTCCAGGGCCTCCTGCAGGGCATCCACGCGGTTGGCTTCCCAATCGCTGGACTCCAGCAACACGGCCGGGTCCATACGCGAATCCTGTAGATAGGCGGCCGGTGCGAGGCTGCGGTCGTCATCGTCGTCGTCGGCCGTGGGGTCGAAGGCGACATCCTGGCCGCTCAAGCGCGATTCCATTTCCAGCACGGTTTCCGGTTTGACGCCGAGGTCTTTGGCCACGGCGGCGACTTCCTCGCCGTTCAGCCAGCCGAGGCGCTTCTTGGCGCTGCGCAGATTGAAGAATAGTTTGCGCTGGGCCTTGGTCGTGGCGACTTTGACGATGCGCCAGTTGCGCAGAATGAATTCGTGGATTTCGGCGCGTATCCAGTGCACGGCGAAGGACACCAGGCGCACGCCGACCTCGGGGTCGAAGCGTTTGACCGCCTTCATCAGGCCGATATTGCCTTCCTGGATGAGGTCGCCCAGGGGCAGGCCATAGCCTTTGTAGCCGCGGGCGACGTGGACGACGAAACGCAGATGCGCCAGCACCAAACGGCGCGCGGCGTCGAGGTCGTTGTCGCGTTGCAGGCGCGTCGCGAGGTCGTGTTCTTCCTCGGCGCTCAGAACCGGGACGCGGTTTGCCGCTTGGATATACCCGGTCAGGTCGCCGCTGGTCAGGGCGAGCGTGAAGTCGGGGTTGCCGCGAACCAATGCATGACTCATTGCTGGATGTCCTCTCTACCCACCCCGGTTTTGTATCTGGGGCATGACTGGATGTTAGCACTCGGTCCGTTGGAGTGCCAAGCGCCCGAGAAGTTCAGCCGGGAAGTTCAGCGCCGAAAGCGCCTCCCCCATACCGGGGGGTCAGGCGCAGACTTGATTGCGGCCGTGGGCCTTGGCGGCGTACAGCGCCCGGTCGGCCTGAGTCAGCAGTTGGGTGAGGTTGAAATCGGGGTAAGTGCCGGTGGAGGCGAGTCCGACACTGACGGTGATGGGGTGTTCCAGGGGATGCAAGGCCTCGACCTGGAGTCGTAGCGCCTCGGCCCGGCTTTGGGCCTCGCGCAGGGCGCAGCGCGGCAGCAGCACGGCGAATTCCTCGCCGCCGAAGCGCACGATCAGGGTGTCCTCGCGCAGACTGTCCCGCAACAGCCGTCCCAACGCTTCGAGGATGCGGTCGCCGGTGATATGGCCGTAGTTATCGTTGATGTTCTTGAAGTGGTCGATGTCGAGCAGCATCACCGAGACCGGTTGATTGCGGCGGTCGGCCAGGAACTGCTCGCCATGGTCGAGCAGAAAGCGTTTGTTGCGTACCCCGGTGAGGCTGTCCGTGGTCGCCAACATCCGCATCTCCTCGGTCTGGGATTTGAGGGCGTTGAACTGCTGCTTGATTAGCAGCAGCGAGCGGATGCGCGCCAGCAGCACCTCCTCGACGATGGGCTTGCAGACGAAATCGTTGGCGCCAGCGTGAAAGACCTCGGTCTGACGGCCGTCGTCGGCATCCGCCGACGTAATCACCAGCACCGGCATTTCCTGCTGGGAGAGACGCAGTTTGGCGCGGATGGCGTGCAGCAGATCGCCGCCGGTGAGACGTCCCTTGAGATAGAAATCCGTGACCACGATGTCGACATTACCGGGCGAGGCCACGTCTCCCAGGCTGGCCTCCAGGAGCATGTCCAACGCCTGCTCGGCCGAGGGGGTGTGCAACACCTGGAGGCCGTGGCGTTCCATGAGGCGAATGGTCTGGGCTGCCGCGGTAGGGCTGTCCTCGACGTACAGGATGCGCCCGACCAGTCCCGTGTGGCGGCGGGTGAAATCGCGGATGAAGCTTGCGAACGCTTGGTAACCCAGAGATTTGTCGAAATAGTCCGTGACCCCGGCGGCGAAGCCCTCGCGCAGCAGACGTTCGTCGGCATCGCCGGACACCACGATGACCGGGGTGTAATGGTGGATCGGATCGGTGCGCACTTGGCGGCTGAAATCCAGGCCATCCATGTCCGGTAGCATCAGCGCGGTGGTGATGAGGTCGAAGTGCTCGGACTGCATGCAGGTCACGGCTTCCTGGCCGGACCCGCAATGGGTGATGCGGGTATTGGGCAGTTCTTCTTCGACCACACGGGCAACGATAGCCCGGGCGACGTCCGAACCGTCGACGACGAGGATGTGGGTTAAACGCGGAATCATGGGCAAGTTGTCTAGGTCCGTAGCGATCCTGCACGGGCAGTAGTACCAGCACTAGCGGCCCTGGGCTCGAATTGATTGAGCAGGAAATGCGCAGGGGGGCGGTCGCCGAGGGGGCGACGCGCTCAGGTGGGTTCGATGGCGCTGAGATGGCGGCCGACGGCCAGCCAGGAACCGGCCAGCCCCAGGGCGATACCGGTCAGCAGCAACAGGCCCGTGCCCTGCCAGGATAGACCCGAGAGCAGGAAGCTGCTGTCGTAGAGTCCGGCCAACCGACGTGCTGGCTCGTCCACCAGCCAGAAGCCCAGCCCGACCAGTATCCAGGCCAGCACGGCGCCGAGCAGGCCATACCACAGACCGGTATAGAGAAACGGCCGGCGGATGAAGGCATCGGTGCCGCCGATCAATTTGCTGACCTCGATCTCGTCGCGGCGGTTCTGAATATCCAGGCGAATGGTGTTGCCGACGATCAGCAGTACCGCCAGTGCCAGCAGCGCGCCGACGACCAGAATGCCGCGTTGGCCCATGTCCATCAGCGCGTCGAAGCGTCGCACCCATTGCAGATCAAGTTGCGCCAGTTCGACCTCGGGCAGGCGCTTGAGCTCATCGAGCAGGGCGTCCAAATCCTGATCCGGCGTGTCCGTATCCGTATTGGCTGGGCTGGCCGGCCGTATCTCCAGCACGTTGGGCAGCGGATTTTCTTCCACGGCATCCAGGGCCGAGCCGAAGCCGGAGAATTCGCGGAATTCGGCCAGCGCCTGATCGCGATGCAGGGTGCGGACCTCGGCGATGCGTGGCCAGCCTTTCAATTCGCGCGCCAGCCGATCGGTCTGCGCCTCGTTGACCGATTGCTTCAGGAACAGCGACACGCTGCTGCCGTCGTCCCATTGCGTATTCAAGCGTTGCAGATTGTCGAGGACGACCAGCAGACCGCTGGGCAATGCGAGCGCAATGGCGATGACCGCCATCGTCAACAAACTGGAGATCGGCGTGCGATACAGGCGGCCCAGGCTGGCCAGCAATACTTGGGCATGCAAGCGGCCGTAACTGCGCAGCCATTGCCGCGGATCGAAAGACTGCCGGCGCGTGGCGCCCGGTCCGGCGGGCGCCGGCGTGCGCGGCTGCGGGCGGCGTTGCGGACGCTTCATACCTCGGGTATCCCGCCGGTTTCGATCATGTGGCCTTGCTTGAGGCGCAGGATCGGAAAGCGCATGCGCGAAATCAAATCCAGATCGTGACTGGCGACCAGCACAGTCACGCCGACCTGATTGAATTGCGCGAACAGTTGCATGATTTCCCGCGACAGATCCGGATCGAGATTGCCGGTGGGCTCGTCGGCGAGCAACAGCGCCGGCTTGTTCACCACCGCGCGCGCGATGCCCACGCGCTGCTGTTCGCCGCCCGACAGCGTGATCGGATACATGCGCTCCTTGCCGAGCAGCCCGACCTTGTCCAGCGCGGCGCGCACGCGACGGCCGATCTCGGCGGTACCGTAACCGGAAATCACCAACGGCAGGGCGACGTTGTCGAACACGGTGCGGTCGAACAGCAGGCGGTGGTTCTGGAAGATCACGCCGATGCGTCGGCGTAGATAAGGGATGCCGCGCTTACCGACCTTGGCCAGATTGTGGCC
This sequence comes from Gammaproteobacteria bacterium, assembly GCA_016218375.1. Classification (GTDB taxonomy): domain Bacteria; phylum Pseudomonadota; class Gammaproteobacteria; order Thiohalobacterales; family Thiohalobacteraceae; genus JAHJQQ01. The sequence continues at coordinate 6,385 of JACREG010000187.1, read as the reverse complement.
GTCGATGAAGATCTGGCCTTGATTGGCGCGCTCGATCAACGCGATCAGTTTCAGCAGCGTGCTCTTGCCGGCGCCGGACGGTCCCGTGAGAAAGGCCATCTGGCCGCGCGGCAGATGGAAATTGAGGCCGCTCAAGGCCTCGTAGCCGCCGGGATAGCGCTTGCTGACGTTATCGAAACGAATCATGGTTATTTATCGAACAACGCGGCCACGAATTGCTCGGCGTCGAACTCGCGCAAGTCCTCGATGCTCTCGCCCACGCCGATGAAACGAATCGGAATGCCCAAGCGTTTGGCGATGGCGAAGATGATGCCGCCCTTGGCGGTGCCGTCCAGCTTGGTGAGGCTGATGCCGGTCAGGCCGACGGCCTCGTTGAATTGCTGTGCCTGATTGAGCGCGTTCTGGCCAGTGCCGGCATCGACCACCAGCATGACCTCGTGCGGCGCGCTGGCGTCGAGTTTGCCGAGCACGCGTTTGATCTTCTTCAGCTCTTCCATCAGGTTCGATTGAGTGTGCAGACGTCCGGCGGTGTCGGCGATCAGCACGTCGATGCCGCGCGCCTGCGCCGATTGCAGCGCATCGAAAATCACCGAGGCCGAATCCGCGCCCTGCTGCTGCGCAATTACCGGGATGGCGTTGCGCTCGCCCCACACCTGAAGCTGTTCGACGGCGGCGGCGCGGAAGGTGTCGCCGGCGGCGAGCATCACCGACTTGCCGGTATCCTGGAGACGCCGCGCGAGTTTGCCGATGGTGGTGGTCTTGCCGACGCCGTTAACGCCGATCATCAGAATCACGAATGGCTTTTTCTGCGTATCGATCGCCAGCGGTTGGCTGCACGGACGCAGGATCGCCGCCATGTCTTCGCGCAGCGCGCTCATCAGCGCCTCGGCATCGGCCAACTGCTTGCGCGCCACGCGCTGGGTCAGGTCGGCGATGATGCCCTGGGTCGCGTCCACACCGACATCGGCGGTCAGCAATTGGGTTTCGATGTCGTCGAGCAGATCGGCATCGATCTGCTTGCGGCCGAGCACCAGATTGGCGATGCCCTCGGTGAGTCCGCTGCGGGTCTTGGACAACCCGGCCTTGAGGCGTGCGAACAGCCCCGGCTTGGTCGCGGCTTCGGCACTGTCCGTTGGGAGGGTCTCCGCGGGAGCTGTGACTGTATCGGCACTCGGCTTGTCGCTGCCATCGTCGCCGGATTTTTTCTTGCGTCCGAAACCAAACATCGTCTGCGCGGTCATTAGGCAAATGGGTGAGAGCGGCTTATCCTACCACCCGGCTCCGTTCAACGTAACAAACGGCTGTACAGGAAACGTATCGATGCTACCCCGAACGACTCTGATATTGGGCGCCTGCCTGCTGAGCGGCGTCGTGGCCGCCGCCGCGCCGGCGGTACACGAATTCAAGCTTGACAACGGTATGAAGCTCGTAGTCAAGGAAGATCACCGCGCGCCGGTGGTGGTCTCGCAAGTCTGGTACAAGGTTGGTTCCAGTTACGAACGCGACGGCCTCACCGGCATTTCGCACGTGCTGGAGCACATGATGTTCAAGGGCACGCAGAAACACGGCCCCGGCGAGTTCTCGCGCATCATCGCCGAGAACGGCGGCAGCGAGAACGCCTTCACCAGCCGCGACTACACCGCCTATTTCCAGAGCCTGGAAAAAAGCCGCTTGCCGGTCTCCTTCGAGATGGAGGCCGACCGCATGCGCAACCTGCGGTTGAATGCGGCCGAATTCGCCAAGGAGGTGAAGGTGGTCATGGAAGAGCGGCGCATGCGCACCGAAGACGATGCGCAGTCGCTGACCTATGAACAATTCAACGCCGTGGCGTATCTCAACAGCCCGTATCGGATTCCGACCATCGGTTGGATGGACGATCTGGAGAGCTTGCAGGTCGGCGATCTGCAACGCTGGTATCAACAATGGTATGCGCCCAACAACGCCGTCCTGGTGGTGACCGGCGATGTCGATCCGCAAGCGGTGTTGAAACTCGCGCGGCAGCACTTCGGGCCGCTGGCCGCGAGCACACTCGAGCCGGCCAAGCCGCGGCATGAAATCGAACAACGCGGCACGCGGCGCATGGTGGTCAAGGCGCCGGCCGAGGTGCCTTATCTGATAATGGGCTACAAGGTGCCGGCGTTGAGCACGGCGAAAGCGGATTGGGAACCCTACGCGTTGGAGGTGTTGGCCGGCATCCTCGACGGCGGCGACAGTGCGCGGTTCACGCGCGAGCTGGTGCGCGGTCAGCAGATTGCGACGACGGCCGGCGCGGGCTATGACCTCAATGATCGGCAGGAGAGTTTGCTGTTGCTGGACGGTTCGCCCGCCAACGGCCACGACATCGCGGCGCTGGAAACGGCGTTGCGTGCGCAGATCGCGCAACTGCGCGACAAACCGGTGAATGCCGCCGAGCTGGAACGCGTGAAGGCGCAAGTGCTCGCGGATCATGTCTATCAGGAGGATTCGGTGTTTTATCAAGCCATGCAGATCGGAACGTTGGAGGCCGTAGGCCTCGGCTGGCAAACGATGGATCGCTATCTGCCGCGCGTGCAGGCGGTGACTGCCCAGCAGGTGCAGGACGTGGCGCGCAAATACCTGATCGACGATCGCTTGACCGTCGCGGTGCTCGATCCGCAACCGATGGATGCCGCCGCGCGTGCGCGGGCACAGAAAGCGGCTGCGCAAGGAGCTCGCGATGTTCACTGATCTGCTGAAATTTGTTCGCCTCGCAACGGCGCTGTTTTTATTGGGCGCCGGCGGTTCCGCGCAGGCCATGGCACCTATTCAGCATTGGCAGACGACCAACGGCGCGCGCGTCTATTTCGTGCCCGCGCCGGAACTGCCGATGGTGGATATCAAAGTGGTGTTCAACGCCGGCAGTGCCCGCGACGGCGAACACCCCGGTCTGGCGCAACTCACGCATACGCTGCTCGACAAGGGTGCAGACGGGTTGTCCGCGGATCGGATTGCCGAACACTTGGAGGGCGTCGGCGCGCGCCTGAGTGGCGACTCGCTGCGCGATATGGCGACGCTCGGTCTGCGCAGTCTGAGCGATCCGAAATATCTGCAACCGGCACTCGCGGTGTTTGCCAAGGTACTGGCGAAACCGGATTTCAATGCGGCCGATTTGAATCGCGAGCGCGAACGCATGTTGATCGCGCTGCAATATGCGCAGCAGCAACCGGATGCCGTGAGCGAGAAGACTTTTTATGCCGCGCTCTACGGCACGCATCCCTACGCCTCGCCGCCGGAAGGCACGGTGGAGAGTCTCAAGGCGCTCGATCGCGCGGCGTTGCAGGCTTTCTACACGCGCTACTATGTCGCGCACAACGCCGTCGTTGCCATCGTCGGTGCGGTCGATCGTGCCGCGGCGGAAAAGCTCGCGGAGACCGCGACCGCAGGGCTTGCGTCCGGCGCGCCGGCGCCGGTATTGCCGGCGGTCGCCGATCTCGCTGCGGCGCGCGAACAGCGCGTGGCGCATCCCTCGACACAAACGCACGTTCTGCTCGGACAGCCGGGTATTCGCCGCGACGATCCCGATTATTTCACGCTCTATGTCGGCAACTATGTGCTCGGCGGTGGCGGTCTGGTGTCGCGTCTGAGCGACGAGGTGCGCGAGAAGCGCGGCTTGTCCTATAGCGTCTACAGCTACTTCATGCCCATGGCCGAGCGCGGGCCCTTCGAATTGGGTTTGCAAACGCGCAACGATCAAGCCGCCGAGGCGCTCAAGGTGTTGCGCGAAACGCTGGCGCGCTATGTCGCCGAAGGGCCGACCGCGGCCGAGCTTGAAGCGGCGCAGAAGAACATCACCGGCGGCCAGGCCTTGCGCATCGACAGCAACCGCAAGATTCTCGAATACCTCGCGGTGATCGGCTTCTATCGCTTGCCGCTCGATTATCTGGAAACCTTCAACGGCAAGATCGAGGCGGTCACGCTCGAACAGGTGCGCGATGCCTTCAAGCGCCGCGTACAGCCGGAACGCATGCTGACGGTGCTGGTCGGGGGCTCGTGAGCATTAATGAATAACGCTTCACGGCTGACAAAATGTAAGCCATTTCCCTATGGCGATTCTGCGCGGGGTGTTTAGGCTACGCGGGCCGGTCAATGGATGACCGGTCTTAGAACATACAACTCACGGAGAATATGCCATGGAACGGTTTGTCCCGCGCACGGGATTGTGCGCCTTGTCTTTGTCCGCACTCTTGTCCTTGCCTGTAACCGCCAATGCGGTGGTGATTTCGGAGATCCTCTACGACGCCAGCGGTACCGATGCCGGCAATGTGTTTGTCGAATTGTTCGGCACACCCGGCACCGATCTCGCCGGTTGGTCGCTGCAAGGCGTCAACGGCGGCGACGGCGCTACCTATAAAACCGTCGCCTTGAACGGCCTCATTCCTGCCGATGGCGTGTTCGTCGTCGGCGATCTGCTCACCGGTGGTGGCACCAACATCGTCAATGCCGATTTGATCGTCAGTGTCGATTTTCAGAATGGCCCGGATTCGGTGCGTTTGCTGAATGGTGCGGTAGCCGTCGATGCCATCGGTTATGGGGATTTCACCGGCCAGATATTTGCCGGCGAAGGCGCCGCTGCGCCCGATCCGGCGGCGGGCAGCAGTCTGGCGCGGTTGAATCCGCTGTTGGACAGCAACAATAACTTCACCGACTTCGGCGTACTGACCACGCCGACACCGGGCACGGTGCCGTCCGTCGCGACGGTGCCATTGCCAGCCTCGCTTTATCTGCTGGGTTCCGGTCTCGCACTGCTGACGACGCGACGACGCACGCACTGAGCGCGAGGAAGGTTTGACGGGCCGGCCCAGGGACGGGATTATGGGCGAATGGAATCGCTCCCGGCCCTATTTCACTGATGTCTACGCGCAAAGCGCCCCGCGCCACGCACAATCAAGTACGCAACCAAGTGCGCATTGGCGGCGGTCAATGGCGTGGCCGTAAGTTGAGTTTTCCCGATGTGCCGGGTTTGCGTCCCACACCCGATCGTGTGCGCGAAACTTTGTTCAATTGGCTGGCGCCGGTGCTTGCGGGCAGTCGCTGTCTGGATCTGTTCGCCGGTAGCGGCGCGCTCGGCTTCGAGGCCGCCTCGCGCGGCGCCGCCGAAGTCGTGCTGGTGGAACGCGATGCAACCGTGGTCAAGGCGCTGCGCGAACAGCAGCAACGGCTGGCGGCGACACAGATTCAAATCGTTCAGGCCGATGCGCTGCAATTCCTCGGCGGTACGCCGCGCCCCTTCGACATCGTGTTGCTCGACCCACCCTTCGGGCAAGACCTGCTCGAAGCCGCGCTTGCCGCACTCACCTCGGCGTGGTTGGCGCCGACGGCATTTATCTATCTGGAGGCCGAACGCGCGGTGGCGGCCGAAACATTGGCCGCCCTGTTGCCCGACGGCTTCGAATTGTTCCGCAGCAAGACGGCCGGACAGGTCGGATATCACTTGGCACGGCGTTTGGCAGAGCCGCGCTGAATCAACATCCTGGGCGAAACGCCACATCGATGAAGATCTGAAAACCGCCCCGCGTTGCGGATTGATTTTTATCAATCGATAACCATTCTTTTTCGGCCCACCGTATTTACCCCCTATAACCCGCAAGGTTTGCGCCGATAAGCACCACACTGCGATGATGTCCCAGTGAGCCCGTGCCGACCAGACCAAGACCTGTTTTCGAGAGGTGTCCGTATGCCGTCCAATTTCTTGCAATCCGACCACGAAAGACGCGCCTGTACCCGCCTGCCGTTAGCGTATGCGGCCGTTCTGGAATCCGAAAGCGGTATCACGATCTATGGCAACACCCAGGACATCAGTCTGGGCGGTCTGTTGATGCGCAGCCAGGACGATCTCACGCAATTGCGGCCCGGCGAGGCGTCGCATCTCGCACTGTTGCTGGATAACGGCGAACGTACCGTGCCGTATCCCTGCGTAATTACCCGCATCGCCGATGATGGTGTCGGCATTGCGCTGGACAGAAAATTCGCGGCCGCCTTCGGCAAGCAACTGACCAAGGGCATGTTCAGCCGCTGAGGCTGTCGAGGGGGTTTCGCATGTGCATTAAAATCGGCGACAGCGAATTCAGCACCGTCAAGGCCTTGATGACCATGAGTCTGAATTCCATTCTGGCGGATGTGTTTGCAGTCGATATCGACGCGATCGAACTGTCGACGCATCTGCGCAACGATCTGGCGATGTCCGAGGAGAAGCAGGCCGAGCTGGGCGAACTGATCGCCGACTATTTCGACGGTCTGCACATCGACTTCGGTGCGATCGCGACCGTGAACGATCTGTGTACCCTTGTCGTCGAGCAGGAATTCAAGGCGATTCCCGCGACCGCCTTCTGAGGCCGGCATCGCGGCACCGTCGACAGCCGCGCCGCGG
>JACREG010000184.1 GCA_016218375.1 Gammaproteobacteria bacterium | reverse complement strand
GCGCCGCGCACCAGCTCGATCTCGTCGCGCAGTTCGGCCACATGATCGCCCAACACGTCATTGAGCAGCGGATTGTCGATGCCTTTGATGACCGTGACGTCCTGGCGCACGCTGCCCTTGCCGGGCGTGTACAAATGCACGCTGTCATCGATCAGGTGATACACACCCTTGAAGCGCTTGCCCATGCCGATCGGCCAGGTGATCGGCGTGCACTGAATCTTGAGCACGGATTCGACTTCATCCAACAACTCGATGGGCTCGCGGCCTTCGCGGTCGAGCTTGTTGATGAAGGTCATGATGGGCGTATCGCGCAGACGGCAGACATCCATCAATTTGATAGTGCGATCCTCGACGCCCTTGGCGGCATCGATGACCATCAGCGCCGAGTCCACCGCGGTCAGGGTGCGGTAGGTGTCTTCGGAGAAGTCTTCGTGACCGGGCGTGTCCAGTAAGTTGATCATGCAATCTTTATAGGGAAACTGCATGACCGAAGACGTGATCGAAATACCGCGCTGCTTCTCCAGTTCCATCCAGTCGGACGTCGCATGCCGCGCGGCCTTGCGGCCCTTCACCGTACCGGCGAGCTGAATCGCGCCACCGAACAGCAACAGCTTCTCGGTCAGCGTGGTCTTGCCGGCGTCGGGATGCGAGATGATGGCAAAGGTGCGGCGGCGGGCCGCCTCAAGGAGCAAATCGGTCATGGGGAACTTTCAGCGCTGAACAACGCGCGCATTGTAACCGATCGCGCGGGCCGGAACCGACGACAGCCATAAAAAAAGCGGCGCCCAGATTACAAGGGGCGCCGCTTTTGGGTGGATCAAGATGCTTAAGCGCGACGGCGGCGCAACCCCAGACCCAGAGCACTGAGTCCGCTGCCCATCAGCCAGAGGGCCGCGGGAACGGGCACGGCGGACACTTGGGCCGTGGCACCGCCATAAGTCACCGCGATGAAGCTCGTACCGGTGCTATTGCGGAAACGGTAGAAGGCGTTGGAATACGCAGCGGTTGCGAGGTTCGCGTTCCCGGTGTTCAGGGTCGAGAAGGTCACCGTTCCGAGGGTGCCGGCACTCGAGACCGAACCCACAAAACCCAGGTTATCGATCAAGCCGCTGGACTGGGTATACGCAACCGTCGTCAGGCCGGAGGTAAAGCTGCTGTTGTAGGTGAAGCTCGTGAAGCCCAAGATGCTGGCATCGTAGCTCAACTGGAAGCGGCCACCGATGGTCGCCGGGTCAGTGAAATCGACGTTCACGTCGAAGGACACGCTGTCGCCAAGCATCACCGGCTGCGACAGCGGGCTCAGCGACACGCTTGCTGCCTGCACCGCCCCCATCAAGCCCAACTGAGCCAGGACAAGCATTAATTTTGTTAGTTTTTTCATGTAGTAAAACTCCCCCGACGGTGTTCCACCCGCGGCAACGCTAGGTGGCATCATTCTGTATAGCTCAAGAAATTCGAATGGTACTCATCCATAGCAAAGACCGTGCCCGAAACGCAGCCTCATTGTTTATCTTTTTGAATCATTCAGTTGGGCCACGCCACGGGGGGCTGCCCGAGACCGGATGGAAATTAATCCGACACTCCAGGCCAGATCACCCCCTGGGTCAGTCTAGGAGTAGGCATTATTTATTAGTGAGTTATGGGGAAATTCAGGGGCCGCGCGCGTTAGAAATATGCTGTCAAGAATTACGACAACTTTCAATCCAGAGAATCATTCCACCGCCAAGGCCAGTATCAGTGCATCTTCCCGCCCCTGCTCGGCCGGGTAATAGTCCTTGCGCACCCCGACCTCGTTGAAGCCGAGGTGTTGATACAAAGCCAGCGCCGCCAGATTGGAAGGGCGTACTTCCAACAGCAAGGTATCGACCCCATGGCGACGCGCCAGCGCGATGAAGTGGGTCATGAGCTTGCGGCCCAAGCCCTGCCCTTGGGATTCGGGGCGCACGCACAGATTCAGGATATGCGCCTCGCCGGCAGCGGCACTCATCACGCCGTAGCCATGGATGACGCCCGCGACCTCATACAGCCAGCAGCTATAACCGACCCGCAGGCAATCGCGGAGAATGCCGCGGGTCCAGGGAAATGGGTAGGCCCGATGCTCGATGTCCATGACCTCCGCAAGATCGTCCTCGGTCATGGGCCGGAACTGACCGCCCGCGGATTTTGGAATGGCGCTCATGCAGTAGCACCTCCACCCAATTCTCGGTAAACACGCACCGCCAATTGCAGATCCTCCCAGGCCTTGCGCTTGTCGCCGGGCGTACGCAGCAGGTAGGCGGGATGATACGTGACGATCAGCGGCGTCTGTCGCTCACCGTAGCGATGCACACGACCGCGCAACCGCGCAAGCGGTACATCGGTCTTGAGTAGATTCTGCGCGGCGATGCGTCCGACCGCCAGGATCAGCCGCGGCTGGATGAGCGCGATCTGCTGTTGTAAGTAGGGTTCGCAGCAGGCGACTTCATGTGCTTGCGGATCGCGATTATTGGGTGGGCGACATTTGAGGATATTGGCGATATAGACATTCCGGGCACGGTCGAGACCGATCGCGGCCAGCATATTGTCGAGTAACTGACCGGCACGCCCGACGAAAGGTTCGCCGCGTTTGTCTTCTTCCGCGCCCGGCGCCTCGCCGATCACCAGCCAATCCGCGGTGCGATTGCCCACGCCGAACACCGTTTGGGTCCGCGTGCGGTGCAAGTCGCAGCGCGTACAATCGGCGACGTGTTGTTGCAGCACATCCCAGTCTGTATTCGTAGCAATGTCCGGCGCGGTATTCCCGAGGGATGCGGACGACACGGGCACAGCGCACGGCCTTGCATTAACAGCCTGGGCACTAACAACCTGGGCATCGACGCTGGACGCACGCAGGCGCCACGCGTCGATGCCCATGGCTTGCAGATACTGCGCTCGCAGCTCGCTGCCCACCACGCCTCCTTAATCCCCGCAGCCCACGCTGAAGCTCGCCGCGCTCACACATCCCCCAATTGCGGATGCTCGCGCGCCGGCGATTGCAACGCCTTGTTCAGCGCATTCACATAGGCCTTGGCCGAGGCGACGACGATATCGGTGTCCGCACCCTGACCGTTGACGATACGCCCGGCTTTTTCCAGTCGCACCGTCACCTCGCCTTGCGCATCCGTGCCGCTGGTGATGTTGTTCACCGAATACAATTGCAGTTCGGTGCCGCTGCTGACAATCGTTTCGATGGCGCGGAATGCCGCATCCACCGGCCCGCTGCCCAGGGCGTGCGCACGCCGTTCCTCGCCATCCACCGATAATGCAATCTCGGCCGACGGTGTCTCGCCGGTTTCGGAACACACGCGCAGCGCCACCAGCTTGAAGCGCTCGTTCTCCGCCGCGAGATTGCTCTCCGTCACCAACGCCTGCAGGTCTTCGTCGTAGATATCGTGCTTCTTGTCCGCGAGATCCTTGAAGCGTGTAAAGGCCTCGTTGAGCGCCTCTTCAGAAGCGAATTCGATACCCAGTTCGGACAAGCGACTGCGGAAGGCATTGCGTCCCGAGTGCTTGCCCAACACGATGCGATTGGCGCTCCAACCCACATCCTGCGCGCGCATGATTTCGTAGGTCTCGCGGCTCTTGAGCACACCGTCCTGATGGATGCCGGATTCGTGCGCGAAGGCATTGGCGCCGACGATAGCCTTGTTCGGTTGCACTGGGAAACCGGTGATGCTGGACACCAAGCGTGAACAAGTCATGATCTGCGTGGTATCCAAGCCGGTATCGCACGTAAACAGATCGCGGCGCGTGCGCACCGCCATGACCACTTCTTCGAGCGCGGCATTGCCGGCACGCTCGCCGAGCCCGTTGATGGTGCACTCGACTTGACGCGCGCCGTTGATTACCGCGGACAGCGAATTGGCCACAGCCAAGCCGAGATCGTTGTGACAATGCACCGAGAACACCGCCTTGTCGGAATTCGGCACGCGCTCGCGCAACTGACGGATCAATTCGCCGAACTGCTGCGGCAGGTTATAACCGACCGTATCCGGGATATTCACGGTAGTGGCGCCCGCCGCGATGACCGCTTCGAGCACACGACAGAGGAAATCCAGTTCGGAACGACCGGCATCCTCGGGCGAAAACTCCACGTTGTCGGTGTACTGCCGCGCACGTTTCACCGCGCGCACCGCCTGCTCGACCACCTGATCCGGCTCCATGCGCAACTTCATCTTCATGTGGATGGGCGAAGTGGCGATGAAGGTATGGATACGCGCGCTGTTGGCCGGCTTGAGTGCCTCGCCGGCGCGATCGATGTCTTTGTCCAATGCACGCGCCAGTCCGCACACCGTGCTGTCGCGCACGGCACGGGCGACCGCCTCGACGGCTTCGAAGTCACCCTGGCTGGCGATGGGAAAACCGGCCTCGATGATGTCGACGCGCAGGCGCTCCAGCGCCTTGGCGATGCGGACCTTCTCGTCCTTGGTCATGGACGCGCCGGGGCTTTGCTCGCCGTCGCGCAAGGTCGTATCGAAAATGATGAGTTTGTCTGCTTGAGTGCTCGTTGGCTGGCTCATGAATCTTACTCCACAGGGGCTCCCCAGAGGCTCCACAGGGGGCTTCATTGGTCTGGCCGCCGGTATCGGCCATGCTGTCCCGCCTGGCGCGCCAATATAACCGAGCATCCGCCGGTCTGCGCGCCGGGCGTGGGAAATTGATCAGGAAATTAAGGGGGTATGGGGTGCGCTGCCTAGGGCAGCAGCAGACGCAGCGACAGCAGGGCACGGGCAGATTGCCGGGCGCGCCGCTGGAGGGAAGAACCGTTGAAGGACACCTGCGTCATGAGTCGAAGTACGTACGGCTTTGTCCGAAAGATCGAATTGCTACCGACTATAAACCAGAAGGCGCCGCCCTGCCAAGCGGCGGGACGGCGCCCTCTAATCGTTACTACCACGCATGGGCAAGGTCTGGCTTAGTCGCTAACACGTAATGCGGTATTGAACACATCCGCGTCCTTCACGCCCTCGATGTCTTTGACTTCATAACCACCGATGGCATTGTGGCCGGCATTCACGAAACCGCCTTTGACTTCACCCTTGGCGATGTTGTCGCTGAAACCGTCGGCATCGGACACAAAGCCAGAGCCAACCACATCGCCCGAAGCGGTAAAGGCGACATTACCGTTGTACGGGTTATTCTGATTGAATTGGCCCGTCCAAGTGGCGGCATCGAAGTTGATTTCCAACCTGACTGAGCCCTCGTTGCCTGTTATGTCGCCCATCGTCGACCCCTGGTAAACCGCAATCGTATCACTGCCGAGTTCACTGATCAGGCCCTGCATCTCATCGGCCGTTGCGGTAATACCCCATACGTACTCACCACCATCGTTTACGAAATCGTCATTAACAACGTCAAAGCCATCGTTACTCCAACGCCCCTGGGAAACGACTGGAGTGCCATCCGCATTGCGCAGGAGAATACCGAATAGGTTCGAGGGACCGCTTGGATCGGTCATCACGACACCGTCCTGCATTTGAGGGGGCGTAATCAACGCCGGCACGTCACCATCGGACTGAATTTCACCCTCCGAGCCTGGATCGACGACGAATTCGACGGAACCCATCCCCCCCTCGTCTTCATTCAAAGTCAGCTCGAATGGCACCACATGGCTTTCATCCGGAGCGTTTTCCTCGGATGCATCAAAGGGCGTGTCGATACGCGCGAACCCACAGGGCATGCCTGCCTCACACGGACTCTTCACTTCCGGCGGAGGCGGAGGCGGAGGCGGAGGCGGAGGCGGAGGCGGAGGCGGAGGCGGAGGCGGCGGAGGCGGCGGCGGCGGCGGCGGAGGCGGTTCTACTGGCTCACCTGACAGCACAACCTTCGGACAGTTTTCCGACGACTGGCACGCCCCCAAATCGTTGCCCGCGGCAACGGCAAATCCACCCGCTTCTTCCTGGCCACCGGCCGGTGCGAGAACCGCCCAGCGCCCCCAACGATGCACGGAATCCGCTTCTTTGTCGGATTTCTTAGCAATGGCCGCTTCCCAGACACCCCCCATCAGGATGCTGAACATACTCAACGCAATCAATGACTTTTTGGCATTCACGCAGAAATCCTCCAGCGCATTGTTCGATCTGCGGCCATCCTGATTCGCAGGGATTCGATTTTCGTTACAAGGAGCAATACTTATGCCACACACCGTTATTAGGCATAAAAGTTCATTGATTATAGGTAGTTATATGGCATCAATCCAGCCAAAGGGCATATGCGCGCACGCTGGATTGTAATTAAAACCGACACATCCGAAAGAAAGACCACAGCATAGGAGCAAGCATACTTTCTAATAACAGCAGGTTAACCATCATGATGGTTACTCAATCAAATCAACCCAAACGTAAAACAAGCCGACGAAAATCGATTCGTAATTTCACCCAGATACCTCCTTGCACCCAACAAACCTTTCCGCGTCTACAACATAAGACGTATTCCCTCGCGTGCTACCATGAGGCACGTTTCACCGACAGGACTCGTTTTTCCGGAATGCACCCCTCCTCCCGCGTCATCGAGTTCCTCCGGCTCTCACCCGAACCCCATCGCCATGTCTCGGAACGGGAGATCCACGCATTGCTGAGCGACCGCCCTGCGGACTACCTGGCCTTCATGCGCACCCGCCTGGAAGCTCTGGCCAGCGGGGCTCTGGAACTGGAATTACCCCCGAAGCAACTGTTCACCGATCCGCAGCGCACGGGGGATTTCCGTGTCATGCCCTGCGTGACACGCGATCCCGACTCAGTCACCAAAACGGTCAAGCTCGTCGGGACCAATCTGATTCAGCATGAGGTTCCCGACCAGATCACTGTCGGCCGCGCCTTCGCGCTGCATCCGCGGGAAAATTTCGTCACGCATACCTTCGAGGCGTGCCTGCTGTCGTCGGCACGCACCGGCGCATGCGCGGCACTGGCGCGCACATTGTTGGCGCCGCAGATCCGTTCGCTTGGCATTGTTGGCGCAGGCCGTGTCGGTTGGTATGCGGCCGTTTATACCTGCGCGAGTCAGCCGCCGCAGGAACTCCGCTTCTGCGATCGCGACAAATCCCGCGCCGAAACAGCCGCCCGACTCTTGCGCGAGCTGTATCCCGACATCAATGTCGTGGCCACGGATTTGGCCACAACGTGCGCGGTCGATACGCTGATACTGGCCACCACGGCGCGCGAATCCATCGTCTCGCCGCAGGACACCACCGCCACATTGACTATCAGCCTGGGTGCCGACACCGACGACCAGCGCGAACTCGATAATGCGTGGGCCACCGCCGCCGAAATTTATATCGATACGCAAGACAGCGCGCGTTTCGGCGACCTGCACCGCTGGGTGGATGCAGGTTTGCTGGATAGCACACGATTGACGGATATGTTCAGCCTGCTGCGTTCGCCCGTCGCGCAGAACCCGACCAACCGCCAAGTGTTCGTTTCGACCGGCTCTGCCTTGTTCGACAACCTCACTATCGCGTATCTGCTGGAACGTTTGCAGACACCGCCGCGTACGACGGCATCAGGATAACAGCGCCTCGCAACACGCCGTCACCCGCGCGAACTGCCGTGCCTCGTCGAAATCCGCATGCCGCTTCGCAAATGCCGTCGCAGCTGCGCGCAACGACGCATCCGCCAACAGCGTGGTCACACATTGCGCATAATCGGGCGGCGCTTGATCCGGATACACGGCGCGCCCTGCGCCCAGCGCCTCCACACGGCGTGCCACCAGTGCCTGTTCAGGCTGCATCGGCACCACTAGCAGTGGACGCCCTGCCAGCAACATCGCGGCCACAGTACCATGACCCGCATGACAGATTCCGAGATCGCATTGCGCCGCGACGCACCCCATGTGCACGGGCTGTTCCGAAAATTGTAACTGCGGGCCGCTCAGTCTGGCGCGTTCCTCCACGCCCAGACCCGGCGCATGAATCAGCGCGCGGCAGGGCAACGCACGCAGCGCCGCAATGATCGCGGGGAAGTCCCGGAACCCTGGTTTCAGGTAGGCAAACACCCGCGGCCCCGTACCCTCGGGCCAGTGCGGCGCAGCCCCGGTATCGCGCGTGAATCGTGGGCCGCAATAATCGGCGTTGCTGCGTTCGCCATAGTGATCCAACTCCGGAAAGGTCGCGAGAAATTCGTGATCGACCGCCAACAGATCGGCCAAGCAATCCAGCGACGATTCGCCCAGGGTATTCAACACTTGATTGATCTCGTGCAACACGCGCGCCTCGCTGTTCACCAAACGCTCGGCGGGTATTTGCACCCAGGGCCGGAAATTCGGCATGGGCACACTACGCGGCGGGGCGAAGAACCCGCTGCCATAGGTAACGGTACGAATATCCAGACCGCGCGCGGCCAGCAACGCCGTCGGCGCGTGATCGACCAACAACAATTCGGGACGCACCGCGCGATACAACTGTCGCCACGCCTTCACCAATCCAAGCAAATTGGTCGCATTGAGATAGCCGACATGACACAAGATCTCGGCGTAATTCACCGGCTCCGGCAGATCGCGCGGCGGATGCTGCCATACCGGTGCCTGCATGTAGGCCAGGCCGGCCGACCCAAGAATACGCTCGGCATAGAACAGATCCTTGAGCACCAGTAACACTTCGTGTCCACGCGCGCGCAACGCCTGCGCCAGCGGCGCCAACGCGGCGATATGTCCGTAACCACCGCCCAATTCCCAGGCACACAAAATCCGGCTCATGCGCCCGCGCCTCCGGCAGATGCAACTTCGGAGATAAAATCTTCGTACTTGCCGCCCGCCGAACGCGGAATATCCTCCTGATAGCGCAACTCGATGACAAACGGATAACCAAGACGCGCCTGCAAGCGGCTTGCAAAGGTATCCGTTTCCTGTGCCGTCAACGGCCGCGCCACCACCAGGCGCGCCATGATCTGCGTAAGCGCGGTCTGCACCAATTGCAGTTGCCGGATCGGCGCAATGTCGTCCCACAACTCCGCCGGAAAACTTGGATAGGCCTGACGTCCATCCGGAAACGTCAGCATATTGCGATGCCGACCCAATACACGCGCGATCACGGGCAGACCGCGCCCGCACGCGCACGGCGCACCGACCTCGGCGTAATCGCCGATCTCGTAACGGATCAGCGGCATGGCGAAATTATGCAGCGTGGTCACCACCACCCGACCGATCTCGCCCGGCGCGCACGCATGCCCGGCAGTGTCGAGCACTTCGAGCAAGACGCCTTCGCTCATCACATGGTAATGCTCATGTTCGGGGCATTGCAGGGCCATGTAGCCGACCTCCTGCGCCGAATACGCGTCTTTGACCGCGACACCCCAAACCGCGCGGCAGGTCTGCCGTAGTTCATCGCCGGCAACTTCGCCATAGCTGCGCACCTCGCGCAGATTGGGCAATGCGATACCACGCTCTCGGCAATGGCGTGCCAGTGCGATCAGATTGGACGGCAGCGACAACAGATAATCCGGACGCACCTCCTGAAGCCAGGCGGCTTGTGTCGGGATATCGGTGCGCGAACTGAGCGCGAAACTCTCGCCGGTCGCGTAGACGGCATCCGTCGCTGGCCCCCACCCGACAGCCCGCTGACCGCGTCCGGGTTGTAACGTGCCTTCGGGACGAATTGCTGCGAAACGGCCACCGAGATCGCGACGCTGCCATAGATGTTCGCGCAATGTGAAGGCCCGCCAGAACAAGGCCGTGACCTTGGTGCCGTAGGCCGTGATCGGCGTCCCAGTCGAACCCGAGGTCTGCACCTTCGACAACGACCCGTGCGCCGGTGGAACCTTCCGGCTCATGAAAGTCTCGCCGGCACTGCGCAGCTCGCGGCGTGCGAGCAGCGGAACCGCCTGCCAAGCCTCCAATAATGCCGGCGTGCGCAATGCCAAACCAGCCGCCCGGAAGCGTTGCGCATACGCCGGAATGGTGTCCAATGCGTGCGTCAGTACCTGCGCAAGTTGCGCCTGTTGTTGTGCGTACAAGGTTTCAGGCGACCACCATTGCGATTGCGCCAGTTGCTGTTGCAGTGCCAGCATGCCGGCCGCATTGGCATCGGGCATGGCCGGCCAACCGATACCACTGACGATCGAACGTGGTATGTGTCGATCGATGCGCGTCACTCGGAATTCCCCGTGACGACACTCGGCTCGACCAGCGACAGCACGTCTTCATATTTTCCATTGGCACTACGCGGAATGCTGTCCAGATACGTGAAGCGGATGCGAAAGGGATGACCCAACGCGGTCTGTAGATGCACGGTAAGGCGCGCTTCCTGCTCAACGTTTAACGCTGTATCGACCACCAGACGCGCCTCGATGTCTTCCACGGTGTGCTGCACAAGCTGCAACTGCCGGATCGGCGCAATATCGCCGAACTTGGCATAACCAAAACGCGGCCAATGACGGCTGCCGTCCGGAAGCGTCAGCATGTTGCGGCTACGGCCGAGAATGCGCGCCAACACCGGCAGGCCCCGGCCACAGGGACAGGGCGCGCCGACCTCGGCATAGTCGCCGATTTCATAGCGGATCAGCGGCAGTGCGAAATTATGCAGGGCGGTAACCACGACGCGACCGATCTCGCCCGGCGTGCAGGGCCGATCGTCCGCATTCAATATCTCGACCAGCGCGCCTTCGGCCATCACATGGTAATGCGCATGTTGCGGGCACTGTAATGCGATATAGCCGACCTCGCGGGTCGTGTACATATCCGTCACTGGCACATGCCAGACGGACCGGACGAGTTCGCGCAAGTCCATATCCAGACTCTCACTGACGGTGCGTACCTCGCGCAGTCGCGCAGGGCGCACACCGCGTTGTGCGCTCAACTGCACCAGTACGCGCAGATTGGTCGGATAAGTCAGCAGGTAGCCCGCATCCTGGCGCAACAACCAATCGAGTTGCTGTTCGATGTCGGTCTCGATAGTGAGCAGGCTGGCCGGTCCAGTCGGGTAAATCCCATCGGTGGCGCCACCCCAACCGGTGCGTTGTATGCCGTCCGGCGGCAGTGCTTGGCCTGCATCGCAGGCCCGGATGGCCGCCAGTCGTTGGCTGAAATCGCGGCCCTGCCAGAAATGATCGCGCAGCGTGAACGCACGCCAGAACACATCCGTCAGTGCGGTCTTGGCAAAACGCACCGGCCGACCGGTGGACCCGGAGGTGTGATCCTCCAACACAGCACCATGGTCGGCCGGTATCGCGGTACTGCGCAAGGCGGCATAACCGTGCTGCAATTCCGCGCGCGTCAGCAGCGGCACGCGCAACCAATCTTCCGGCGCGATGCGCCCATCCGCCGGCAAGCCCGCGCGCGTCAGCCGTTCGCGATAACCTGCGCTGGTCTGGCAGGCATGCATCAGCAGACGTTGCACTTGTTGCCACTGCCGTTCGCGCAGCAGCTCGGGCGGCCACCACTGGGATTGATCGAACTGCTGCAACAGCGCGAGCGGGCTGACGGCGCGCGTATCCGGCAATGCCGGCCAGACGATGCCCGGCACAATGGAATAGGGAATAGCAGGGTTATCGTTGTGCATGCCCGTATGGTACGCAGCCTGCGCCCCAAAGAAAAAGGCATCCCGAAGGATGCCTTTTTCAGACCAGCCCGATGGATCGGTCACTCGCTGCCGCGGAAGGTATCGCCGACTTGGTCCGCAAGCGATTCCTCGACTGTCACGAAGACATCGACATTGCGCGACGCCCTATAGGTCGTGCCACCCTCACCGACGGTATCCGCCGTGACCGTCTTGGTGATATCGCTGATACCACCCAGCACCTGCGCCTCGGAACCGAAGAAACTGCCTTCGACACTGCCGCGCACGCGACTGGCATCGTCGGCACTGACTTGGTTGGAGACGATGTTCGGGCCGCTTAGATCGCCGCTGGCACGGAAACCGACTTGGCCTTCCACATGCCGAACGCCATTCTCGTCCGTATCGATGCTGACATAGCCGTCCCGGCCGCCATTCCAAGTGCCGTTCCAGGTTCCTTCGCCGAAATCGACATGGATATCCACCGGTACGCCGTTATCCATCGCGAAGCCGACATAATTTGCCTCGACATTACCGGCATTCAGGTTATCCAGGAAAGCCATGTTGGTAGCGGTGCCGGCCACGTAGCTGCCTTGGCTCTGGAACCACTCGTTGTAGGAGTTGTAATAATCGGCGTAACTATAACCATAACCCTCGGCGCCGTCCGCCCACCAGCCGGCGGTCGTGTCTTCCGTCAGCCCCGGCACCATGCCGCCGTTGATATTCGACCACGTACTGCTGTAACCCTCGCCACCATCCGGCGAGGTATTGCTGTAGTCATAGTTACTCGTATACCAATTCAGGGTACCGTCACCGTGATCGCTGACATAACCGTCCGTATGACGATCGGCCACAGGCGGGTAATGATCGTCTGGCGTATTCGGCTCGACAGTGAAATCGGCAGTTATGCCCACTTCTCCATCGCCCTCAGGCGAAATATCGATGGCCGCAACCTGCACCGTCTCCACGGGCGTGGACTGCACATCGAGATCGATGTTGGAAGGTACGCGTGCACCATGGCCCTCGGTGTAGCTGCCATCGCCCTCACCATAGCCACCATAACTGCTGCTGTTATAGCTGTATTCGTAAGTCGCATAACCACAAGCAGCGCCCGCCACGCAATGTCCTTCAACGACGGGCGGCGGCTCAATCGGCGGAGCCGGCGGTTCCACAGGCGGTGCTGGCGGTTCTACCGGCGGAGCCTCCGAGACTTTGACCCGGCGGTCATAATCCTGAGCATCTTCCGGCCGGAGATCCCTGCCGCCAAGGTCCGCACCGGCCAGCGGTGCCGCTTCGTCGCCCGCGGCCGGCATCAGCACGGCCCAACGGCCCCACTGATGGACCGAGTCGTCGTCCTTCTGTTTGTTTGCCGCACCGGCGACACCCGACACGGCGACTGCGATACTGATTGCAAGAACACTCTTCGTGAATTTCATGGTACACCTCCGGCTTGCCCCCCTTGAAAGCCCCCGAAACGACGTTCCGGGAAGCCCTGGCAAGATTTGTAATGAGTCGTTTATGAATCCCACCTGCCGTTTGCGTCCTACCCCGGCGGCGGAGGCGATCCGGTCAACTGCACCGGTCGCTATCCGCGAGTCCCTGCCGGTATCCCTGGATGACGATTGCCATACTTGGCAATCGCGTGCTCACCCATACTCCGCTGTCAGAAAGTACGGCCCAGATTGAGCGTGATCTGGCGCCGGTCGTAATTGTAGATCGAGATATTGGAACTGTTGTCGGTGTATTGAATACCACCGTTGAGCGTCCACTTAGCCAAATGCCCTGCCTTGAAATCGTGCTGGAAGCCGGCTGCGATTCGACGCTCTTGTTCGTCGCGCGCCTCGGTAAAGAGCGGTTCGATGGCGTCGTATTCGACATCGCGATAATTGGCCCGCCCATAGACGGAACCGCCCGGCCAGGTCTTGACGATCACGCCCGCCAGCAATTCATAACCGTCGTTGCCGAAGCGATCGTTGTCTGCGCTGAAATCCAGCAAGCGCGCGCCCACCTGCGCGGCCACCCGACGCGCGTTGAAATACCGACCCAACGTGAGGCCCGTGGCTTTGTAGGTTCCCTCGCGCCCGGCGTCCGCCGTATCGTCATAGCGTCGGTCGGCCAGCGTGGCATCCCAGGTCAGTTCGCCGTTGTCGAACTGCCAAGTCACTGCCGGACTCAAGGAGGTAAACCACGCGAGTGCGCTGCCGCCCAACCAGATGCGATCCACATTGAGCGCCATATTGGCGCGCCAGTGACGTAACACCACCCAAGCGGGGCCGGTACCGGCCGAAAGAATGGTGAGGTCGAAATCGCTCTCGTCGTTATATGCACGGTTGTACAGATTCGCCTGGCTCTGCCATAAGAATCCCGCCGTACGCTCGCCGACCTGGAAGGTCTTGCCCGGCTGGAAGCGGTGCGACAGACCCGCCGCCAACACCACGGCATTGTCGCTGCGACCCAAGGAACTCGCCGTCAAGGGAAGACTGGGAAGCTCCTCGATAATGTCCGTGCTGGGCCCGACGTTCACGTTAGAGTCGTACATGAAGCCGGCGCTGATCGAGGGCTTGATCTCATGGCGCACAGCCAATGTCGCCTCGTCCTTCTGCACCTGCGCCAGGAAGGCCAGCACCGTGACGCGGACTTCGGGCGGGGTTTGCGGATCGTCCAGCACCTGCTGGGCCAACTTACGGGCCTCTGCGTATTGCAGCGAGCGGTAGTAGGCGACCGCCAATTCCAGGCGCGCGCGGTGCAAACCCGGCTGCTGGGAGAGGATGGATTGGAAGGCTTTCATCGCCGTTTGCAGGCGATCGTCTTCCAGCGCCTGCATGCCTTCTTCGAACAACACTTCCTCGTTGGCCGGCTCTGCGGCCTGCACGGGTGCCACGTCGACCGTGAAAGCGGCGGCCAGCATGGCCGCGTACAGCGTGGACAACCCCGTGGAAATTCGATCCTTTCTCATTGACTCCCCCTCGTTATCTCAGGTGTAATGCTGCGGAATTCCTTCACTCCATGACATTGCCGCGAACCTGACTTCTTAACTCTGCCCGCATGGTAAGGCGGATTACGGGGTGCGCACAATGACTTGGATTCAGTTAGGTATTGTAGGCAGATGCTTACGGATTGTGTACCCATGCTTGCGATTGATTTTTGTCACCTGCGTCCCGCGATCCTCGCTCGCTGGCTGTTTCTGCTATGGGCCTGCGTGTTCGCCCTGCCGGCACAGGCCACACCCAGCCTGTTCGGTTATCAGGAGACTCCGCAAAACCAATCGCCGTCGTTCTCGCAATGGGTCCGCGTGCTGGAACGGCATATCCGCGAGGATCTGCCCGAGGCCGACTGCACCGCCGCCACGCTGAACCGCTGCCACCTCCGTCAGTGGCAGGCCTTCCTGGACGGCATCCGCGGCCTGCCGCTGCACGAACAACTGCAACGCATCAACGCCTACGCCAACGAGAAGCGCTACATCATCGATCTCGACAACTACGGGCTGGAGGACTATTGGGCCATCGCGCGCGAGTTTCTATACAATGGCGGCGATTGCGAGGACTACGCGCTCACCAAAATGTTTTCGCTGCTGTGGCTGGGTTTCGATCCCGAGCAACTGCGCATTGTGGTCCTGCAGGACACCAATCTGCGCGTGCCGCATGCCGTGCTGGCGGTGTACGACCACAACGAGATTCTCGTCATGGACAACCAGATCCAGCACGTCGTCGATCACCGCCAGATCGTGCATTACGTG